>CAMDOT010000104.1 GCA_945903635.1 Rhizobium sp. Q54
GTTGCCGACGTTCTGTATCTCGGCCTGGGCCGGTAGGCGGAAAAACTCCGCATCCTGTCTCGCCCATCGTGACGAGGCGCGGCACGCCTGCTGTCCTTCGTCGATACGTAAGTTGGCAAGGTCCGGCGAAGACAGCATAACAGACGCAAGCACAGGCTTTGCGGAGGGCCTCGCGGCATGGAGCGGGCTGAATATGAGCGCATGCATGCGGTCGAGGACCGCATGTGGTGGTACCGGGGACTGCGCGCGCTGGTCGTGGGCCAGGTCTCGCGGGCACTCGCCGGCTCGACCGCTGCCGGTCCGGTGCTCGATGCGGGCTGCGGCACGGGTGGCATGCTCCGTGTGCTGGGTGAGACCGTGGCTGGCCGACCGACGCTCGGTCTCGACTATGACCCCGTCGCAGCGGCGCTGGCGGCAGGCAAAGCCGGCAGGCCGGTAGCCTCGGGGTCGGTAAACGAAATGCCGATCAGCGACGGTGCGTTGAGTGCCTACGTGTCACTTGACGTGCTTTGCCACGACCAGGTCGATCCGATCCGGGCCCTCCAGGAGGCGCATCGCTGTCTGCGGTCCGGCGGTGTCGCAATCTTCAATCTGCCGGCCTATCCATGGATGTTCTCGGCACACGATAAGCGTACGCACAATGCCCGGCGCTTCACTCGGGGCCAGGCCCGCACGCTGCTTGCCGACCAAGGATTCCGCATACTTCGCGCGAGCTACTGGAACACGCTGCTGTTCCCTCTGATGCTTCTCCATCGATTGATCAAGCGGGATGACGCCGAAAGCGACGTGCATGAATATCCGCGCTGGCTCGACGCGGTATTCTCGACGGCCTTGGCGATCGAACGCGCAGCGATCACCATCGGTATCAACCTGCCGTTCGGCGGCTCGCTCATCATCGTGGCGGTGCGGACGGACTGACGTCCTCAGACTCCACAGCTAGACGGCGAAGTCTTCCAGCTTCTTTCCTTGCTTCACCAGCGCTACGACCCACTTCGGCCTCAAGCCACGGCCCGCCCAGGTTTCGCTCTTCTTTGCGGGATTGCGATACTTGGGCTTTAGTTTGGTCCCTCTCGCAGGCCCTTTGACGCGGAGCCTGCCACCGCCCCCCTTCAGAGCGAGCTTGATGTCGGCTGGCGTCAGCCTGAACTTTGTGACAACCGCCTTGAGTTCCTTGATACCGGGCTTCTCCACGCGCTTGAGCTCTTCAGCGATGGCTTCCAATTTCTTGATCTTGGCTTGGATGGCTTTAAGAGAGGTTTTTCGGGGCATGAATCTTTCTCAGTGTTGAAGACTAAACTACGCTCACAAATGAGTTTTGGCAGACAATAGCCATCACCGCCAGAAAACAACGGATTCTGGCTTAAGGTATCCACCATATGACAGTTAATAATTCAGCCATTCAAACACCGGCCTTATCGATGGCGTCGCGGTACTCGGCGATCTGGCACTCATGCAATGCGCGTGCATCGCGCGGCCGTCTGGAAATTGCGATAACACTTGCAATCTTGCAGCACTTCGATTGCTAGAGGTGTCGCAAGCCAATAGGCTGACATTTCAAACTGGCTTCTCATTCGACACAAGGCTTGGCCCGTGAATAACCTACCAACCTCGACAATCTCATTTTCGATGGGCCAAATGGGGAAAGCCTCATCGTACGGGCGCCGCATCGACCTTCTCTTTGTTTTCGTCGTAGGATTTGCCGGACTCATTGCTTTGATGTCCTGGCTGGACAATGCCGAAGGCATTACCGGTAACGGCGTGTTCAAGGCGATCCAGGCGAAACCATGGATTTCCAATCCGTCGACTGCCTCGCTCGATCTGTCGAATTATCTGTATTTTCCGTTCGTCGGGACATTTTGTCGGCTGCTCGACTTGATCGGCGTATTCGCGGGTGACCCGCGACGTCAGCTATCGGTCGTGAGTGCCTTCAGCGCCGCACTCTGCCTCTGCATCGTCTACATGCTCGTTCGCGAGATCACGCAAAGCCGCCCCATTGCGTGGCTGGCGGTTCTCTTCCATCTCGCCAGCGCATTCTTCCTCAATCTCGCGATCAGTAACGAAGACATAATGCCGTCATATACATTGCTGTTCGCATCGATGGCGCTTGCCTGCGTGTGGTTCGTCCGCCCAACGCGGACGCGCGTCTGTTTGGTTGGCGTCCTATTCACCGTCGCGTGGATGTTCGAGTGGCGTCTGATGTTCCCGACGCTGCCGGCAGTGCTGATAGCACTCGCGCTCGGGCCGGGGCATGCGTTGCAGCGATTGGAAAGAATCGCCTTGTTCCTTGTCACGATGGTTGCGTTCGCCTAGATTGTCATGTCGCTCTGGGGCCCACAACCGAACAATGCTCCGTCGGTGATCGACCTCCTGTGGACCGGCAAAGGCATCGATTCGGGGTGGGCGGGATTTAACCTGCGCAAGATCGGCTTTCTGTGGACCGGAATGGGCGAGTACCTAATCGGCGGGCGAAACATCGGTCAACTCGAATTCATATACTCCATGTTGCGAGAACTAATTCTCGCCAGCACGATTATTCTAGTTTTGGGCGCTGGTGCGTTGGCGATTTTGTGGCGCAATCGCCAGACCATCGATGCGCGCATCTTGGCTGCCATATTCGGCATTACCTTCGGCGCGGGAGAGTTTTTCAACCTCTATTCGCAGCCGCAGGATCCACAGATGCAGATCAATGTGATGTCCTGGCTAACGATTGCATGGGCACTGGTCGTTGCAACTATTTTACGACACCGTTCGGCCCCTAGACTTGTAGTCTGTGCAGCATTTGGCTTCCTACTACTTTCTTACAACATCTGGATGATGCTTCCGCTCCGCGGTGTCGATACAGTCTGGCGACTTACGCTGGATCGGATAGAGCGCGAAGCCGATCCGGGGCGAACAGTTTTCTTACTGCATGGCTTCGAACCTGCCGTCTCCAAAATGTTCTATCACTGGGATGGCCGTTGGAACTACTTTGAGACGTTGAGCCCATCACCAACTCCGCAAACCAAATTCAAGATACTGGCACTCGTCAGCGGGCCCGTGAACAAGTCAAGTCTGACCCCGCAGGAGCTTGCCGACGACTTGCAGCGTCAGATGGAGAAGGCGATGGACCTTGGATACGACGTCGTTGCATCTGATATTTGGAGCTGGGATCTTTCGCGCATGGTGTCATCTCTCTCAACTGTCGCGAATAAAGAGAAAGCAGAGGCGATCTACCGAATGCTGCATTCGAAATTTGCAGGCACTCCGGACTTTTCTGATCCGGTGGCTGGACCATTCTTCAAAATCCAGCGCGCGGACAAGGGAAAATGAGGACCAGAGTGTTTTTGGCCAAGCACGGCAACGCCAGCCAGCCACAGTCATGAGCACGGCATTCGCGGCGTTCATCGCCGGCAGTCTCGTCCTTGAACGCTTCACCTTTGTTGACGTTGGCTGCTCCGGCGGCATCGACCCGGCATGGCGGGTTTTCGGTGAACGATTGAGGGCAGTTGCATTCGACGCCAGCATCGATGAATGCGACCGCCTGATGGCGGCCGAAAACAACCCAAATATCAAATACATAGCCGGCTTTGTGGGCCTGCCTTCTGACCACTCTTTTGCCCGTCTCGCGACAGGAAAGCCCCGCTATGTCCGAAATTGTTTTCCGAGATCCAGCGCCGGACGGACGGCTGAATTGCAGCGGGAACGCCTGAAGTCGGCCTCGCTCGACGAAAAGCTCTTTCACAACGCCTGGCGCATGACCAAGCTGGCCGACCCGAACGACGTGGTGGTCGTCCCTACGGTGCTGAGGGACATTGGCTGGTCAGATGTTGACTTGATGAAGATCGACATCGACGGGCCCGATTTCGAAGTATTGAATTCGTTCGATGGGCAGTTCGACTCTCTCGGGCTGCTTTCGGCTCGCCTTGAGGTCAATCTAAACGGCGGAACAGGTGACTGGGAGCACACGTTTCACAACACCGACCGCTTCATGCGTGCGCGAGGCTTCGAGTTGCTCGCCCTCGATGTCCGGAACTATGCTATGGCAGCCCTGCCCTCTCCTTTCGCGATCACCTCGCCGGCGCAATCCGTCACCGGCCGTCCATTCCAAGCGGAAGCATTCTACGCGCGGGATCCCGCTGGCACTGACTGGCTCGACTTCGGCAACGCCATGAGAATGGAAAAGCTGGCAAAGCTCGCGGCAATTTTTTCCATCTGGGATCAGCCCGATGCCGCCGCCGAACTTCTTCAGATCTTTCGCGGCAAACTGGAGGGTATGCTCGACGTTGACGTGGGGCTTGAGCTCCTCGCGGGTCAGGCGCAGCCGAACGCGGTACCTGCCCTTCCTTACAAGGCCTACATTGCGGCGTTCGAATCAGGGGCGCCTCAATTCTTCCCAGCGCCTTGGTTACCGCCGACGCATCCTACAGTTCTCAGGCGGCTCAAAGCCGCCTACAGGGGCTTGATCCAACCGGATTCGGTCTCCGGTTCGGACTAGACGCGGTACCGGCCGCGGAACTTCAGGATCTTCCCCTTCAGAGACGACTCCTGTCGCGGGATCCCGGCAAGGACCTGGCTGCAAAACGGATTGATGTTCGCTCCGATGTAGTCGGTGAACAGCGGCCAGAACTTGTTGTAGATCACATTCACGCCGATGAACCGCCGGGGCAGCCGGCGCCCTTTGGGTCTGGTCTCCGCTTCCTCCGAAGCCGCCGCGGCAAAGAGCTTCGCGACCGCCTTCAAGCTTTTCTTGTCCAGAGGGCCTTCAGGTCGGCCTATCCGCACCGCCTCATCGGGATTCTGAGTCGCCAGGCCAAATTCAAAAACGAACAAATCGGCCATTCGGACGAGGTCCGAGAAGGCCCCGGTCTTGATCGACGGGTGGCTCGTGTCCAGCCTCTGGCATTCGGTGGGTACGAGAATGGGGCCCGTGAAGCCCATAGCCTGCCAAGCCACGGCGAAACGAGAGACGAACTCGGCCCGTGTCGCCACGAGCATCACCGCCGTGGATCGTGGGTATGTCAGGACCTGATCGCAAACGAACGGCAGCGTATGACGAATATCGTAGCTCAGGTCCGAGTACAGGTACCAATCCAGGCTCGTCGATCGATAAGGCTCCGTGGCCGGATCCAACGCCGCGGCTAGTCCGGAGGTAAACCGCTCATACGATGTCTCGCGATCGAGGCGGACTTCCTCGATCTCGACGCCGGGCCAGCCCCATGTATCGGCCTGCTCCGGCAGGTACGGCGATGAAACGTCCCAGATGAAGCGGTTCTGATCGTTCATCCGTGTGGCGCGTCCCTTGTTGTTCGCCGCGGCCACCCGGGTATGGTCGCAGTGATAGCCGAACACCTTGTCGATGAGTGTATCGACACGGCCGCGGTAAAGGGCCAGCCGCGCGGCAAGGTTCGAATCGCAATGCCAGCCGAGCAGCATGTCTTCATCGAAGCCGTGGATGGCGAACATGTCCTCGCGCAGCGCCGCCTGGAAATCTCCCAAAGCGTCATACTTCATGGGCATGAAGTTGTGCACGACCTGGTTCAGATGGAAACGAACCGCCCAATCGCGCAGCTTGGTGAGATTGCCCACCGGATCACGGCGATCGAACGCCGCTTCCCACAGCATCTCCGGAAGCTCGAAGCGGGGAATCTGATAAAAACCATCCGGCACGTCGCCCAATATCTTGCTGAGCGACTCTTCTTCGCGCCGCGGCACCAGCAGCATGTCGGTATTCGTGTAGAGAACCCAACGGTTATTCGGATTGGACCGCCGCAGCGCGATGTTGCGCGACTGAGCCTCGAGAGCGACCAGGTGCGTCTTCGATTTCAGGTGATAGTGCTGCTCCGGCCGCACACGAAATATGCGAAGTACTTTCTTCGCCTTCTCGGTCAGCGTGTCGTGGATGGCCTCGGGGAAAGTCGGATGATCGTCAGGTGTGTTGTAGTCGACGAACAGGATCTCGTCGTCCGGATCGGACATCACCTCGGCGATGGCGTTGAAGCTGATGGCCGCCCGTTTGTGCAGGTTGTAGCCGTGACTGTCGTTGCGGCCGTAGAGAATCACAGAGAACATGGAATCCCTCGCGGTTACAACGCACTTGAAGACAGTGGGCGTGCCAATTCGTGACGCGCCGCAGCGTATTCGATCTGGCTCGGACCGGAACGATCAACGATCTCCTGCCAGTGCAGCCTGGCTGCATTGTGATCATGGGCGGAGGCCAGGATGCCCAACTGGAATGTGGCCTCGGCGCGACGGCTCTCGGTGTTCGCCAGTTTCAGTGCCTCGGCCGCGCTCGTGCGACCGGCGTGGAGGGCGAGGAGCGGACCAGGCCACGCGTCGATCACCGGGATATTCGTCGCATCGACGACCTGCCCAAGCCGGCGCTGTGCTGTCAGGCGATAGAGAAGCCAGTAGGGATCAGTCGGCTCCTTCATGAGCGCCTGCTCAAGCTGAGGGAGTGCCGCGCCGTAGTCGGCCATGCGCAGCGCGACACAGGCGCATGCCGATGGCCTTCCCCGTAGCAGCCCGAATTGCTGCCGCCAGTCGGCGTCGGCTTCCTCGACGAGCCCAAGCGCGATACGCACAATGGCGCGGCCCCCCAGGATTTCGGCATCGTTCGGCCGTGCAAGGAGGGCACTATCGAAGGCCTGGAGCGCTTCCGAGTAGCGACCGAGCATGGCCAGGGCCTCCCCCTTCAATGCCGTGATCTCGGGAACGCCAGGCTTGAGCCGAAGCGCACGTTCGTAGTCCGCCAGGGCTTTTGCTGCCTGCCCGGTCGCCAGGTAGGCGTTGCCCCGTGCAAGATAGGGAAGCGTGTTCTTCGCGAGCGACCTCACGACCGAGTCGTAGGCCAGGATCTCCGCGGTAAAATGACCGCGCTGGCGCAACACGAAATGGCGGTCAGGCGCCCCCGGTCGCTGTCCTGCGCGCAGCCGACGCGCCATCTCGTACTTCTCCAAGGCGAGCGCGCGCTCGCCCAATGCGTCGAGCGCCTCGCCCCAGCCTTCCCACGCCTCATCAAGGGTCGGATCCATGTCGACCGCTTGGCCAAAGAGCGGAGCGGCCAAGTCGAATGCGCCGGAACGCGCCAACGCCCGGGCTCTCAGAAACAGCCCGTGACGATGATCGTGCGACAGCTCGTCCTGGATAGCGCTGTTCCTCCCCCGGAGGCGGAACTCATGCAGGGCTCTCAACAATTGCACCACGATACCTTCACCACTCAAACGCCAACCCCCGATCGGCGGGCCCACGGCCCCTAAACAGACAACTGGTCGCAAAGTGCAGCTGGCCCGCTCGCTTCAAAAGCCACACGTGCCATGACAAGGACCGAACAGGGCTGCGGTTTCAAAAAAATACTGCCCATCGCCAGTGTGCTCCTCGATCGGGTCAAGGCTGCCGACAAAAACCATACCTATGCACAAGAATCCAGCTGAACAGACATACCGGCTTGCCGGCCTGCCGGCTAGAGTGGCCGCCGAAACCGCTTGTAGATATCTGCCATCGGAGGCCTCGCTCGGCAGCCATGGCCAAGCCCGAGGGCCTGGAAAGCAACGACCGAAACCAACCCATTTGCACAGCCTATTTCGGATTCCAGCTTCCCGCTTTCACTACTTGCCGCACAACCTCAGCGGCCTGCCCATCGTCAAAATGTAGGTTCATGCCGAGGTCACGCGCCGAGACGAGGGTAACCACTTCTGCCTTTGTGTGGCCCGTCGGGCCGCTCCAGATCGGGAAAAACTTCTTGTACTCAGCGAACGCCTGCCATTGCTCCGCGGTAAGAGAGCGATCGACGCCAGCCACAACTGACCCGCCCTCGCCACGCCTGAGCGGCCGAGCCGAAAACATCGAAGCAAAACCGCCAAGCGAGGCGAAGCGATCAAAGTAGCTAATCCGAGCGGCCACGTCTCGCTTGATGCCGAACAACCGCACGACCATAGCCTTCTGGCGGCCGGCGGCGTGGAATTCGGGATCGACCTTGGTCAGGAAGAGGTCGAATCCGGCGTCAGCCAGTTGGTCGACCATCAGGGGCAGGTTCATGAAAGTGATCGGGAGGCCAAGATCCCAAGAGTGGAAGTCACCCTCGCCGAGGTTGAAAGCGTCGATGATATGAAATGCGTCGCAGCGGATGATCTCTGCGGCGAAGCTGGCCGTCGAGCGAAAAGCATAGCTACCGACGAAGCGCGACACGTGGAACACATATTCCCGTGATCGCTGCCACTCGGCGGGCTCGGTCACGAGCCTGATCGGATCGTGCGGATGAAAGTATGTAGAAGACCGCTTGAGAAAGGGCGAATACTCGATGCCACTGAACAGCAGTCTAGAACGATCAAGCGGTGTGCCGAGGATGCGGGCGCAGAGATCGAGCTTATCGATCGAGGCGAAGAAGGTGGAGCCCAATTCGCAGAGCTCTGCCTTATCCGCGCCAGATGCGGCCAAGAATGCCGCCGCCGGCAGGAATACATCCGGCAGTTCGTTTGAAATCTGATGCTGTGGGTCCGTGGTCGCACGTTTCAGCGCCTGAAACCTCTCGCGCAACTGTCCTGCAGATGTCGGCGGCTGGTAGTGCTGGCGAGCCGCCGCGTCCACCATTTCGCGCACGGTCACCAGCTCATTGAGATAGACCCAAGTATACATACACTCATGCGCGTCCGCCCCAGCCAGCACCCGACGCACCTGTGGACAGTCACCAGACGAAAACGCGTCGCCCCACAACACCACCGGCAATCGACGGATCGACTGATCAGCTGGCTTCCGGCCATCCGTGATCCGCGTCGGTCCAGGCTGTGGCGCACCGCCGAAAAGCGCCGATAGGGCGCGGCGGATACGACTAACAATCGTCATGAAAGAAATCCATTAATCAAGGAGAATAATACGGGCGATGTGCTGCCTCACCTATCCCGACTAACCCACTCGGGGTCAATCGCTTTGCGCAGACGCGGGATGGCTCGAATAGTGCCTAGTCAAGTAGAGCGGCAGCAAGTTGAGTTGGGACGCACTACTTGCGACGCTGCTATTTACAAGGACGCATCCGACACCCCGTGATCCAAGAATCGGCTTAAAATCTGTAGTTAGCGTTTTACGATAGTACCATCCGTAGTCTGCAGAACAAACGTGCGATGAATATGCGGCACTGCTATGTAGTTGGCCATGGAATACCACATTTCACAGGTCGATCTCTACATCGACGAAGTAGAACGGGCCTTGGTCAGCCGCTCCATCGATTCAAGGTGGTTGACAGAGGGTCCTCAGAGCAAAGCCTTTCAGGCGAGGCTCGCGGTACTTACTGGCGCCAGACACGTGTTCTTTGCGCCAAACGGCACGCTGGCGCTGTTCCTAGCTGCCCTCGCGCTCGAACCGGAACCCGGCGACGAAATTATCATCCCGACATTCACTTTTTATGGATCGGCCACCGCTCCTCTATTCGCAGGTTTCACGCCAGTATTCATCGACGTTGATCCGGACACTTTCAATGCCCTTCCGGAAGCCTTCGAGGCAGCGGTTGGTCCACGAACGAAAGCCTTCATGCCCGTACACATCTACGGACAGGCATGCGACATGGAGGGCATCATGCGGGTCGCCCGCCGCAAGGGCATTCAGGTCATGGAGGACGCGGCTCAGGCGCTGACCGTCAAACTGAACGGCAAGCAGGCCGGGACGTTCGGGGATATCGGAACGTTCTCGCTGTTCTCCGACAAGGTAATCACGACCGGCGAAGGCGGTATCGTCATCACCGACTCCGACGAGATTGCCGACCGCCTCCGCCTTCTACGCAATCAGGGCCGGCCGAATTCGGGAACATTCATCCATCCCTCACTCGGCATGAATTTCCGGATCACCGACCTCCAGGCGGCCATTGGCCTCGGCCAGATGGAAAAGTTACCGCAGATCCTCAAGGACAGGGCCAAGAAGTGGCGTCTCTATTCCGAGGGTCTCGCCGGGGTCGGAGATATAAGGCTCATGCGGGTCCTCAAGGGTTCTGACATCGTGCCGTTCCGGTTTCCGATCGTCACGGCGGATCGGGAGAATCTAGCGAAGGCCCTCGAGGCGGCCGGCATCCAGACTCGCGGCTTCTTCTATCCAATGCATCTCCAGCCGAAACTTCGAGGTGCGGTGACGCAGTCGCTACCGGTAGCCGAGCGTCTGAGCGCCCAAGGAATTTGTCTGCCCGTTCATGTGCATCTAACCGACGCCCAGGTCGCGGACATTATCGGGGTGATCAGGCGGCATTTCGGGGCGTAGGACGATGGTGCGCCCGTTCGCCCGGCACTATGACGCGATCTACTCCGACAAGGACTACGACTCCGACATCGGTGTGCTGTCGACGCTCTGCGGCAGCAAGGAACTTTGCACGAGTCGTGTGCTCGAAATTGGGGCCGGCACGGCGAGCCACACGGTCCGCCTGGCATCGCGGGCAAAGGAACTCGTCAGCTTGGAGATCGACCTCGATTTCGCGATGCTTGCCCGACGGAAGGTCGAAGCGACGGCCCATGCCAATGTGCAACTCAGCAGCCGTCCTCTCGACCAGCTTGTGGATGGCGGCTTCGACGGAGCGGCGGCTTTCTTCCATGTGTTGAACTACATCGCGCCCGTTGATCACTCGTCTTTTCTCAAGGCATTGTCGTCCCGGCTTGTGCCCGGGGCGTGGTTCGTCACCGACTTGTGGAACGGCGACGCCGTGTTGCGCGATCCGCCCCGCGGCGAGATCAGGGATAAGACCTTCGGGACCACGACGATCCAGCAGAAGATCACACCGACCGTCGATGCCATCGCCCGTACAGTTACCCTCGGCTACGAGATCGATTTCCGTCAGGGCGGCAATATCGAACGCTTTGCCGAGGAGCTGAAATTGTATGTCTGGCCCTTGAGCGACCTTCAAGCGAGGCTCGCGGAGGCTGGCTTCACGGACATTCAATTCTGGGATTGGCGCCGATTTCCCGCGCCAGCAACTCCCGACAGCTGGCGCATATGGATGCGTGCGATCAGACGATGACGGAACGACCACATGGCGACTGAGAAGATTGCGCTCATCACGGGAGTTACCGGCCAGGACGGTTCATACCTCGCGGAATTGCTGCTCGCGAAGGGCTATCGCGTGCATGGCCTAGTCCGGCGCAATTCGGACTTCACATCCAGGCGCATCGACTCGATTCTCTTCCACGAGCGGTTCACGACGCATTACGGCGATGTCGTCGACACGTCATCCCTGCATTCGATGCTGGCCAAGACGCGACCGACTGAGGTCTATCACCTCGCCGCGCAGTCGCACGTCGGGGTGTCGTTCGGCGTTCCCGACTATTCTGCCCAAGTCAACGCACTGGGGACCCTGCGCCTACTGAACGCGATTCGCGAGGTCGGGCTCAATGCCCGGTTCTACCAGGCATCGTCGTCCGAACTTTATGGCGGACTGCCGGGAAGCGAGCCGCAGGACGAACACACGCCCTTCACGCCGCGCTCCCCCTATTCAACCGGCAAGCTCTTCGCCTACTGGACGACCGTCAACTATCGCGATGCCTATGGCATGCACGCTTCCAACGGCATCCTATTCAATCACGAATCGCCTCGCCGCGGGCGGAACTTCGTGACCAAGAAAATCACCCAGGCGGTGGCACGCATCGCGCGCGGCGAGCAGTCGGCGCTGAAGCTCGGAAACCTCTCCGCCGAACGTGACTGGGGCTACGCACCCGAGTACGTCGAGGCGATGTGGCGCATGCTGCAGCGCGACAAGCCTGGCGACTATGTCATCGGCACCGGAATTTCCTATAGCGTCCGAAGTTTCGTCGAACTCTGCTTCGACGTGGTCGGCGTCGAGATTGCCTGGTCGGGTTCGGGCCCCGCCGAAGTCGGACGCGATGCCCGGGGCGGCAACGTCAGGGTCGCGGTCGATCCCATTTACTACCGGCCACTCGAGGTCGAGCGGCTTCGTGCAAGCCCGGCGAAGGCCGCAGCTGAACTCGGCTGGAAAGCCAAAATCCTGGCCCCCGAGTTGGCACGACTCATGGTGCGCTACGACTTGGCCCACGACGATTACGGCTACGCCGACGTCGTCAATGACGATGCCATTGCACAGCGGTGGACGTCAGCGCGATGATCAAGCTCCATCTCGGCTGCGGCCACATCCGGCTCCCCGGTTACGTCAACATCGACATCATGGCAGCCAAGGCAGCGGACGTGATTGCCGACTTGCGCGCCCTCCCCTACGACGACGGCAGCGTGGACCTCGTCTACAGCTGCGCCGCAATCGAGCATTTCGGCCGCCGTGAGTGGGTCGACGTACTGCGCGAATGGGCTCGAGTCCTGAAACCCGGCGGCATGCTGCGCGTGTCGACAGCCGACTTCGAAGCGGCCATTGCTCGTTACCGCGACGCCCACAACATGACCGAGCTCCTCGGCCTGTTGATTGGCGGCCAGAAGGACGACTATGACTGGCACGGCATGATCTTCGACCTCGACACGCTGGCCGCCGGCCTGCGCAACGCAGGTTTCGAGGACGTCCAACGCTACGATTGGCGGCAGACCGAACTCGGCAAGCTCGGCATTGACGATTTCAGCCAGGCGTACTTGCCGCACATGGACAAGGAGAACGGCCGCCTGATGATGCTTAACGTCGAGGCGATGCGTTCAGGCGCATCCTCTCGCCCATGACGAAAGCCCAGCCTTACGTCAGCGTGGCCTTCGTCAACCGCAACGACGGCTACGGCGGCGACCTCGAAGAGCGGATCGCGAAATTCATCGCCTACTACGCGCGCTATGCCCGACAGTGGCCAGGCCTGATCGAGTTCGTAATCGTCGACTGGAATCCGCCACCGGACCGGCCGAAGCTTGCCGACGCATTCCGCTGGCAGGATCTCGGCGATATCGTACATGTAGAGGTGCCTCCCGAGGTACATGCCAAGGTCGCGGGCCAGCGCGGCCGCAAGATGCTCGATTACTACGGCCGCAATGTCGCGATCCGCCACTCGCGCGGCGAATTCACCCTGGTGATCAATCAGGACATCTTCATCAGCGCTTCAATCATGAAGCTCATTGCAGAGAGAAAGCTGTCACTACGCCACTTCTACCGCGCTGACCGCTGTGATTTCGACTTTGAGCCCTGCCGCGCTGTGGATCCTTCGTTCTTCGAGACCGCCGCCCGGACTGCGACGTTTGTCGTCCACCGCCGCCACCAGTCAGCGGACGGTCCGATCTCCGTGAAGGCAGCACCCGAGACGATCGATTCCATTGGGTCCGGACTCGAACCTGGCGACCGTTTCGACGCGGCCACCGACGTCATCGACTGCACGGCGGCCGAGCGCCGCCGGGCGGAGGACCGCAGGCTTCTATGGCAGTGGCGCTGGATGCCCTGGCGCTCCAAGGCACTGCAGGAATGGCACCACGCCTACCTGTCCGGCACCCATTACCGGCAGTTCCATCTGCACACCAATGGCGCGGGAGACTTTCTCCTCGCACCGAGGAGCGCGTTAGAGCACATCAACGGCCTACTGGAATCGCTTGACGTCTACATGCATACCGACAGCTACGCAGTGATCCAGCTGTTCAGCGCAGGCTATGGTCAGTATATCTTCGCCGCGCCGCACCGCGTCTATCATGCCGACCATGACCGGTCGGCCCGTGCAGGGTTCAACGAGGGCATGAGCTGGCCCGAGCACGAGGACGCGCTGTCAGCGATCACACGGGGCGAGTGTGACTTTCGGTTGAATGGCGCCAATTGGGGCCTTGCTGACCGGCGACTGCCGGTTGTCCGGGGAGAATGATATGGCTGGTGTGAAGAACAAGGGCGTCTACGACGTCATCGTCGTCGGCAACGGCGCGCTCGGGCTTGGCCTCGCCTACCAGCTGAGAAAGCGTGACGCGAACCTGTCGATCGCGGTCATCGGCCCCTCGCATCGCACTGGTGGCGCCACCGTAGCGGCCGGTGCCATGATCAACGTTTGGGCCGAGATGTCGGCCGGCCAGTACGACAATCCCGCCCTCGGCGAGCGGGCCGAACTCACGGTCAAGGCGATGGCCCTATGGGACCAGCATTGCACCGAGTTGTCGGAGTTCGCCGAGGGCCCCCTCGAGGTGAAATGGGGCACCTACATCCTCAACAATGCGCTCGGCTCGCCCCACGAGGTGCGTGCCGTCGACTACATCATCGAGGCGATGAGGGAGCGCGGTGTCCCTCACGAGGTGCTGCAGCCGGAGTCGGTATCCTGGCTCAAGCCGGAGCAGAAAGGCCGTGCCATGCGCGCCGTGCGGGTGCCAGATGGTCGCATCGATCCGCGCCTGGTCCTCAAGGCGTACGAGCGCTTCTGCATTGCACGCAACATCGACCTCTACGATTCCACCGCTGAGAAGCTGGAAGTCGGTCTCAGGTTGCCCTTCGGCAGTGCCAACAAGACGGTAACGCTGGCGCAGGGCACGGCGCTCAAGACCAAGACGGTCGTGCTGGCGAGCGGCTCGTTCTCGCAGGCCCTGGTCGATCAGGTCCCTGATCTTCGCCGCGAAGTGCCGCGCCTCGTGTGGGGCGCCGGATCAGGCCTCGACATCTCGATGCCCGCCTGGATCCATCGTTACGGCGGCATCGATCGCAGCGTGTTCGACATCGACGCCGTGGTCCGCACGGTCGACCGCGGCGGCGCCTGCGGTATTCATCTCGTTCCCTACGGCAACGGCGAGTACTATCTCGGTTCGTCATCGGGCGTGTGGTTCGAGCCCGAGCCCAAGCCGCGCGTACACGCCATTCATGTCCTCCTGCGCAGCCTAGTCGAGGAGATCAACTACGCCTTCTTCTTCGCCATGATGAGTACGCGCGGGCCGGGCTTTCGGCCGGTCGCGATGGATACCTTTCCGCTCCTCGGGCAGTCGCACATGCCCGGCATCTGGTTCGCCAACGGCACCAAACGCGACGGCTTCACCTGCAGCCCCTATCTGTGCAGCGAGATCGCCAAAGAAATCCTCGGCGGCAACAGCGATCTTCCGACACGCTTTCAGCCGTCACGCAAGCTGATTTCGTACAAAACCTCCAAGCAAGCCATCGAGGACTTCGTGTCCGCAGACTTCGGCGGCGAGATCCAGCACGGTCTCAACCTGCCGCCGTACGCGCTGGAAGGCTATCGCGAGATGAAGCGCGCCAAGATCGAAAAGATCTACGAGAAGCGCGGCATCAAGGAGTTTGGCATTCACCCCGAACTTCCCCATCTCTATGAGAACGACGAGTTCTTTGCCGCCTGCAATCACAAGCGCGAGATGGACTAGGGAACAACAAGATGGGCAAGCTCAAGGTCGAGAAGACGGAACTGGACGGCGTCCTGGTCGTCCATCCGCCGACGCAGCATGAGGATTTTCGCGGCGACTACGTCGAAACGTACAGCCGAGAGCTCTACCGCGAAGCCGGAATCGTCGATGACTTCGTGCAAGACGACTATTCAACGTCAACCAGACACGTGCTGCGCGGCATCCATGGTGACGCCAAGACGGTGAAGCTGATCTCCTGCCTGTACGGCCGGATCTACGTCGTGGTCGTCAACAACGATCCGGACTCCAAGCAGTATCGCAAGTGGCAGAGCTTCACGCTGTCGAGCACCAATCGGCTGCAGGTCCGCATTCCCGGCAAGTTCGGAAACGCATTCGTCGTGCTCTCGGACGTGGCGGTCTTCCACTATAAGCAGACGACCTACTACGACCGTCCCGGACAGTTCACCATCCGCTGGGACGATCCCGCCTACAAGTTCTGGTGGCCGATCAAGAATCCGATCCTGTCGCAGCGCGACGGTGGGCTGTGACCGGCTAGTTACTGATCCGCAGGCTTGCGCTCACGAGGGTCCCCGAGCTGGCCGTCTCGTGGGCCACGTTCCGCATGAGCAGCCAGCGCGGCGGCGGGCTTGCCCCATAGGTCGATGCGGTCACCCGCTGCAGCGTCGGCCGCGCATCGGCCACCACCTCGCGGCCCAGGAACTCGTCATGGTTCTCGGCCGTCAGGATGAAGCCCACGGCACCGCTGCCCAGCTCGAACTCTAGGTCAATCGCCCATTTCCGGTTGCTCGCCGTGTCCTCGCCGATCTTGCCGACCGCCTCGCCAATGTCGATCGCCCACGAGTAGTCCCAGATGCGGCTGGAGCAACGAAAGGCCGGGCCACCGGCCTGGCGCTGGACTGTGCCATGGAGCGAAACAAGCGGAAGGCCGATGACATCGGCACTCCGCGTTAGCTTCTCGACAGCGGCAGGCGGGAGCGCAACAGATCCCGTTCCATCGACGGCGAGGTCAACCCAACCGTATTGGCCGCCGCCAAACTGCAGGTCGAGGATCGTCACGGTCGCGGCAGGAAACAGGCGCCGCTTGATGCGCTCTACATCGTACCATTCGGCCCAGGGCGTCCGTTCGCCATCTGTGACCTTGCCCCACTCCGAAAAGTCTGGTCTGCCCTGCCGGACCCAGCGCTCGTAGGGATAGAACAACTCAATCCAGCGGCCGCCCGGCTTCAATCGGCCGAGCAGGATCTGCGATTCGAGTCGCGCGATCTCGAACGGAGCGTGATGGAGCGAGCCGTTGGCCCACACGACGTCGAACTCTCCCTGCAACGCCAACAGCGCCTCGGGCTTATCTATCCACAGGTAGTCCGCCTGGGCCGACAGACCATGCAGATCTACAAGCCGCCGCACTGTCTCCAGATTGTCCTTCACGATGTCGGTGAAGACCCACTTGGCGCCGTTGCGCATGAAATGTATGCCGTCGAAACCCAGTCCTGAACCGACCTCGACTACCTGGCGTCCGGCAAAAGCCTCGCAATAGAGCACTTGGTACCAGCCGCGGTGGTCGGGCACGCGCCCGGACTCGTCCATGCGCTGCCAATGGGTGAGCAGTTCCGCGTCGGACGCCTTGAGCAGGTCCGAAGAGAATACTCGGCCCATCACATCGCCGCCGGCCGGAACCTCCCTCCACTTCTCGCGGGACACGTCAAGAAAGTCCATCTACTACCGCCATTCCTGTGGGTTCTGGCCGACTAAGTCTCGACCGACAACTCCGCCAGCCGCTCATGCGGTACGGCGACGACGTTGGACGACAGTGCACTACCGGGCTCGGGCCTCATAACCAAGCCTGTCGTTGGCGAAAACGCCAACACATCATAGTTCAATTCGTGGTTGAGCGTCGCCAGCAAGGACGCCTCGCTGCTGCCTTGTGCCCGCAGGGCGCTATCGTTCATCTCCATCATGATCAACGGTCGCATCGACGAGAGCACCGTCCGCGCGCCGGCAATCACGTTTGCTTCGCCGCCCTCGACATCGATCTTGACCACATCCACGTGCGGCAGGGCGAGCCGGGCGACCACGGCGTCGAGCGTTTCCAGCGGCACGCGCTCGATGCGCGCCGGCACCACGTCGTCGTGGGCGAAGCTGCCCAGCGTGTTGTGGCCGGTATGCGCTCCGTGCGCGAGATGGAGGTCGGCGTGACCCGCCGCGGCCCCAAGGGCGGCCGGCACGACCTCGACGTTGGCGATGCCGTTGCGCGCCAGGTTGCGCTCGAGATGCGCGCGTTCGCGCGAACTCGGCTCGACCGCCGCCACGCGACCGCCCGCCCCGACCCGACGCGCCGCGAATAGGGTGTAGTAGCCGTCGTTGGCGCCGACATCGACGAACACCATGCCCGGCTTCAGGACGCGGTCGAGGAAGGCGAACTCATTGGGTTCGAACGAACCGCAGACATAGAGGCAGAGGCTATTGTCGTTGCCGAGCGTCACATCGACCAGTGTCCCGCCAAGCCACGGTACGGTCAGCGTCACGACGAGGTTGTTGTCACGGGCAGCCTCCCAGAGGGCGCCACGCCGGCAGGCCGCCCATTGGCGCTCGACGTAGTATTCATCGGCGAACCCCCAGCCTGGCCACGGGCCGAGCTTTTGCGCTCCCGGCGTCCACCAGGCGGCATACACCGCGCCCAACCTCGGCGCGCGCACGATCAGCCAGCGACCGAAATTATCGAGATGATAGCCGGCGCCCGAGCGAATCCATGCCCACGCGCTGGCGACGCTAATCGGACGGCGAGCGGCGGTCATGAGACAAAGTCCAAGCCCTCGGAATGCGGTGTTCGGCTAACGTACCCACCGGCGAGCGTCAAGCTCGCCCGCAAGTTGCCACAGTCCGGGGATATCTCGCGCTCAATCCGTTGCGGCATTGTTGCGACGGAATATACTGTGTGTCCCTCCCGTCACCTCATCGGTCAAATGTCCGCGTTGTTCCTCCGCGCCTTCTTCGCGATCCTCCTGGCTCTTTCTCCCGCACTCGCGTCCGCTCAGGGGTCGCGTGTCGCGGCGCGGGTCAATGACGACGCCATCACCGACTTCGACCTCGCGCAGCGCATCCAGTTCGCGATCAAGACCATCGGCCTGCAGGACAGCCCCGACCTCCGGCAGCGCATGGCGGCCCAGGTCCTTCGCCAGATGATCGACGAGAGGCTGCAGATCCAGAATGGCAAGCGCCTCGGTCTGGCTGCCAGCGACGCCGAGGTCCAGCAACGGCTGAGCGAGATCGAGCGCGGGGCCGGCCTGAGCCCGGGCCAGTTCAAGCTCTTCCTGCAGAGTATCGGTGTCCCCTACGACATCGCCGCCCAGCAGTTCGAGGCGCAGATATCCTGGAACAAGATCGTGCGCCGAAAGGTGCGGCCGCTCGTCGACGTCTCCGAAGCCGAGATCGACGATGCCTTGAGCCGGATGCGGTCGAATGTCGGCAAGACCGAGTCCCGGGTGGCGGAGATCTTCGTGCCGGTCGACAAGCAGGACGGTGTCGACGAGGCCAAGCGCACGACAGACCGCGTCCTCGAGCAGCTGAAGCGCGGCGCGCCCTTCGCTGCCATCGCCCAGCAGTTCTCGCAAGGAACATCGGCCCAGACGGGTGGCGATCTCGGCTGGATTCTACCGGGGTCGCTCGATCCGGCTCTCGATGCCGCCATCGATAAACTCCCGCCCCGGCAATACTCCGAGCCCATCCGCGGCAGTGGCGGTTGGCATATTCTGTACGTCGTCGAGCGCCGCCAGTTCGCCTCGACACGAAACGACGACGTCCGGCTGAACCTCACCCAGATGACTCTCTCGCTGCCCGTGAACGCCTCGCCCGAGGAAACCAACAAAGCTTCGTCGGAAGCCCAGAAAGCGATGTCGGCCGTCAAGCAATGCAGCGACCTGCACGCCCAGGCGCGGCAGCTCAAGGGCGCCACTTCGGGCGACCTGCAGGGCGTGCGTGCCGGCGACCTCGCCGCCAATCGCCAGATGTACGAAGAGATTCCAAAGCTGCCGATCGGTGGTACCGCCGGGCCGTTCCGGGTTGCCGAGGGCCTGCAGGTCGTCGCGCTGTGCAGCCGGACCGGCGGCGACGGCTTGCCGACCCGCGACGCCATCTCGCAGCAGATTCTCCTTCAGAAGCTGGAGGCCGCGGCCCGCCGCTACATGCGCGACCTGCGGCGTGTGGCAACTATCGACGTCAAGTCCAAGCCATGACCCCGCTGCCGCCGCTCGCCATCACCATGGGCGAGCCGGCCGGGATCGGCGGCGAACTCAGCCTCAAGGCATGGTTGGCGAGAAGGCAGGCAGACCGGCCTTTTTTTGTCCTGGACGACGCCGGCCGTCTTGCAAGCCTGGCTTGCGATTTGGGCCTCGACGTCCCTGTGCGGGAGATCTCCCGACCGGCCGAAGCCAGGCAAAGCTTCTCGACGGCACTGCCGGTCCTTCCCATCCGACTGCGCGCACCGGCAACACCCGGAAATCCCGATCCCGTCAACGCCCCCGCCACCCTGGAAGCCATTGAGCGCGCCGCAAGCCTCGCCCTGGCGGGCGACATCGCCGGCATGGTGACCAACCCCATCCAGAAGAAGACCCTTCAGGACGCTGGTTTCCGCCATCCCGGACATACCGAATTCCTGGCCGAACTGGCGTCGCGCGCCACGGGCGGATCGGTCGACGTCGCGATGATGCTCGCCTGCCCCGGCCTCAGGGTGGTGCCGGTCACCATCCACCTAGGCCTTGCCGAGGCTGTGCGGACACTCGACACGGCGGGTATCGTACGGGTCGGCCGGATCGCGGTGTCTGGCCTCATCTCGCTGTTCGGCATCGCCCGGCCACGGCTCGTCGTGGCGGCACTCAATCCACACGCTGGCGAGCAAGGAACGATGGGCGACGAGGAACAGAGGACGATCATGCCTGCCATCGAGGCGCTCCGTCGCGACGGTATCGACGTGCGCGGCCCCGCGCCGGCCGACACACTGTTCCATCAGGCGGCACGCACCACCTACGACGCCGCGCTTTGCATGTATCACGACCAGGCGCTGATCCCGATCAAGACCATCGACTTCTCGGGCGGCGTCAACGTGACCCTGGGCCTGCCGTTCGTGCGGACATCGCCCGACCACGGCACCGCGCTCGACATTGCGGGCACCGGCCGCGCCGACCCGGCCAGCCTGATCGCCGCCCTCGCCATGGCCGACGACATGGCCCGCCGGCGCCATACCTGAAACGATGAGGCCCTGAGCGATGAGCGACGACATCGCGGCGGCCGTCGCAGCTGGATTGGCCGGCCTGCCGCCGCTGCGTGAGACCATCGCCGCCCATGGCCTCGACGCCCGCAAGCGCCTGGGTCAGCATTTCCTGCTCGACCTCAACCTGACACGACGCATCGCCCGCGCCGCCGTGCCCCTGTCGCCCGGCACCGTCATCGAGGTCGGGCCAGGGCCCGGAGGCCTCACCCGAGCGCTGCTGCTCGAGGGTGCGACCAGCGTCGTCGCCATCGAAGTCGACACGCGCGCCATCACCGCCCTCCAGGAGCTCCAGACGGCAGCCGGCGGCCGCCTGCAGGTCATCGAGGGCGATGCGCTGGGCATGCCTCTCGCCAGCCTGGGGCCGCCGCCGCGGCGGATCGTGGCCAATCTGCCCTACAATGTCTCGACGGCCCTGCTGGTGCGCTGGCTGCACGCGGCCGACGATGTGGCCGACATGGTCCTGATGTTCCAGAAGGAGGTCGTTGACCGGCTGGTGGCGGTGCCTCGCACCAAGGACTATGGCCGGCTCTCGGTACTGGCCCAGCATGTCTGCACCGTGCAGCGCCTGTTCGACGTGGCGCCCTCCGCGTTCGTGCCGCCGCCCAAGGTCGTCTCCTCAGTGGCCCGGCTGAGGCCCCGACCGGCCGGCGATCGTCTCGCCGATC
>CAMDOT010000105.1 GCA_945903635.1 Rhizobium sp. Q54
TCCGACAGACGACGCTGCCGCTTCACTGTTTTGCCCATCCCTCACTGTGCCAAATTACTGCGAGCCTCAAAGCGCAGAAAGACCGCTATCCACAAGCTTTTCGCGCGCTATGATCTCCCCAATCACCCACTCGATTCCCGGAAGACCCAGTTGATTATTGAGCAACCCATTCTCCAAAAGGATCATCATCACTTTATGGAGTTGGGCATGCGCCGTTTTTGACGTGTTGATTTTGTAAACAGGCAAAAGCGGCTCGTGATCAAGGACGAACAGCTTCTCCAATTCTGCCGGCGTAACATTCTGACGACGAGTAAACGCTAGAACGTTCGGGGGGAGTTTCCGCGTTTGCCCATCGGTCGCTTTTTCAGCAGGCTTCTCCTGCGTGTCATGCTTAGTCTGTTCAGCTCCCGCGCTCTCCTCCTTAGGATGCGATTTGCCTGCAGGCGCCCTGAACACTTCCTCAAAAAGAAGCTCAAAGCATCTCTGCCGCAAGGGTTCCGGGCAGGTTTCTACGATGCCATTTATCTCAGCGATTTTCTGCTTTGCGTTCTTGAAATCGAATGCGGTCACTGGGCCCTGCCTAGCAAGAGTGCGCGTCTTTTCATGTGATCATACAACCAGACGCGCTGGTTAGGCGACTCTGTTCGGCACATTGGGGGACCATGGCGGTCCTGGATGCAGCCGCAGGTACGTTGACGATCTCCAGATAGCAGCCGCCTTGCGGCTGCGTTTACACAACTTTACTTCGGCGAAACGACGGTGAAACTGCTTGGGTTCATTCCAGAGGTGACAGGTGCGTGCGTGCATCATCCCACGGGAGAATTAGAGTGATGAGCCTTCTCGACCGCCGCCATCTGTTGACCGTCCTCGGAGCCGGACTCGTGACCGCCCCTTTCCTGACCGTCCCCGCACGTCGTGCCTTCGCCGCCGGCGGTTTCCAGCAGCGACTGGCGGCGGCCGAGCAGAGCGGCAAGGTGAGCGGCCTCGATGCGCTGCTGGTCAGCCAGCGCGGCAAGCTGCTGTTCGAGCACTACGGCAAGGGCGTGAACGAGGATATATCGCGCAACACCGGAGACACCGTCACCTTCGGGCCCGAGGTGCTGCACGACCTTCGTTCCGTGTCCAAGAGCGTGGTCGGTCTCGCCTATGGCATCGCGCTCGCCCAGGGCAAGGTGCCGCCGCCCGAGGCGAAGCTCTACGAGCAGTTCCCCGACTATGCCGACCTCGCCCGGCAGCCCGGCCGCGACAAGATCACGATCGGCCACGTGCTCAGCATGACGATGGGCCTGGAGTGGGACGAGCTCACGGTCCCCTATGGCAGCGATCTGCGCAACAGCGAGATCGCGATGGAGGCCGCACCCGACCGCTTCCGCTTCATCCTCGGCCTGCCGATCGTGGGCGAGCCGGGCGTGAAGTGGACCTATTGCGGCGCTGCGACCGCGATCCTCGGACGGCTGATCGCCAACGGCACGGGCGAGAAGCTGCCGGCCTATGCCCGCCGCGTGCTGTTCGATCCGATGGGTTTCGGCCCCAGCGAATGGGCGATCAGCGCCGATGGCGAGCCGCGCGCCGCGTCGGGCTGCCGCCTGCTGCCGCGCGACATGCTGAAGCTGGGCGAGCTGGCGCTCGCCGGTGGCGTCTGGCAGGGCAAGCAGGTCGTGCCGGCCGATTGGGTGAAACGCATCACCACGCCCGTCATCCCGATAGAGGGGCCGCGCAGTTACGGCTATCACTGGTACATCTTCGACAATACGGTCGACGGCCAGCGGCAGTACTGGTTCGGCGGTATCGGCTGGGGCGGCCAGAAGCTCTATGTCTTCCCCGGCCTCGACCTCGTCGTGGCGATGAATTGCGGCAACTATCGAAAGCCGGGCCGGGAGCAGAACCGCGTCAATATTGCGGTCCTGACCGACGTGGTGTTCCCGAGCCTGGGCTGAAGCAGGGCCGGCCGCGCCTGTTGCGGTCGAGTCGCAAGGTACAAACGGCCGTGAATGTGCGATAGCTCCGCGCCAACCGGCGCTGTGTTGCCGGCCAGTGTTCCGTGGAGCCCATGCCGATCCATCTCGACATCTCCCGTCTCGACAGACTTGTAATGGTTGTCGTCATCGGTGAAGCCACGGGCAACGACTTTCTGGATCTGGCGCGCCAGTTCACGGAAGCCGACATGATTCACTATCGCAAGATCATCAATATCACGGCGGGAGTCCTGGCGATGGACGACGCCGAACTGGCGTCCGTCGCCGCGCTCCTGCGGGCCGATCCCGGTGCGCCCGCCCGTGGGCCGCTGGCCTTCGTCGTCGATGCCGCGGGGAGCCGGGCCGCCGAGAAATTCGCCGAACTCACGACGGACGAGCGCCCGGTGAAGATCTTCCACAGCCTCCACATCGCCCGGAGATGGCTCGACGAAATTTCGGCGATCCAGCCGCGACGCTGACGGTTGGAGCGGGAGTCGTCCATGCCGATCCATCTCGACATCTCCGATCTCGACCGACTCGTGGTTGCCGTCCTCCTGGGCGAGGCCACGGCGGACGATATCATGGAGGTGGCACGCGAGTTCGTGAAGACGGGCCGGCAGGCCTACGGCAAGATCATCGATACATCGGCGGGGAGTTCGCCGATCGACGAAAACAAGATGGCGGCCATTGCCGCCTTCATGCGCGCGGACCCCAAGGCCCAGTCGCGCGGTCCGCTGGCCTTCGTCGTCGATCCCAAGCGCGGCGAGCAGGCCCAGAAGTTCGCCGAACTCACGAGCGAGGAGCGGCCGGTGAAGGTCTTCACCAGCCTGCGCGAGGCCCGCAAGTGGGTGCGCGAGAACATGCCGAAGCTGCTCTAGCATCCGGTGGCCGACCCGGCGGATTGCAGGATGGCTGCAGGCGGCAATGCGGAATTGGCACTCTCCTTCAGGTAGTATCGTGGTATAAACTGCCATCGATCTCATCGGGGGCGCCATGACGGGAAAATTCCGCGGCGGATTCTTCGCGCCGAACGGCTTGCTGGGCGATGGCCGTGTGTTCGTGTTGGCGATCCTTTTCCCCGTGGCCTGCATCCTGCCATGGCTCTTGATTACGGGAGACGACCCGCCGAGAGGACAGGTCAGCGGACTATTTGCGATCGTCGACGTCGCGACCGTCAAACCAGCCGGTGCGGCATTGGTGCGGGAAGCCGCGCATCGCGTGCAGCTGATGTCCGTCACGATGCTGCTGGTATTTGTCGCGTTCGTAGTCGGTGCCTTCGGAATTTTGCGCGCCTGGACGACGGCAGGGAAGAAGATGGATCACATCGTTCTTTCCCATGTCTGGTTTGTTCTCGTCGTCGCCGTCGGTTGGCTGGCGCTTGGTCCAACGGGAGATCAACGTGTCTATACCTTGCTGGGCAAAGGCCTGTTCGCCAGCACTCTGGGCGCAATCGATGGAGGCGCGCCGCTAAGGCAACTCAATCGTCAACTGGACTGGGCGAACGGGGCTGTCGTCTTTGCCGCCACCTCGCTTGCGCTCGCCGCCGCATCGGTCGCCATCGCGGCTCAGCGGCTCCGCGAAAAGGACGACCTGCCGAAGCTCGACCGCCTTGGCCGGCAGCTCGATCTGATCCTGCTGCTGGCTGCCGTCGTCCTGGCGATCGGGGTGATTCATGTCAAGGAATGGCAGTCGGCCCCGTTGTCGTTCATCTCCGACAAGGCGAACACCGACGCGTATTCTGCGCTGACGACGGCTCATCTTGCGCTTCAGAGCGTGTGCTATGTCGGCGTGCTGGTTGCCATTTATCTGCCCGCTGCGCTCGCGTTGCAGCATCAGCGCGGCACCTTCGAACCGGTGTCGGACAAGCCGGTGCCGGAGCGCGCGAATCCGGTATTCCAAAGTCTGTTCCGGATCGTTGCCATGCTGTCGCCAGTACTCGTCGGACCGTTGGCGAGCATCGCCGCGCTCAAACTGCCGACCTGAGGACCGTTCACGCCGGCGTGTGCTTCTCCAGGAAGGCTCCGACACGCTTGATCGACTGGGCCAGGAACTCGGGGCCGCGCCAGTCCTTCTGGATCTCGATGTTGGGCGCGAGGGCTGCGATATCGTCGCTGGTCGGACCGGGGTGCGGCTTGTCGTTGCCGGGCTGGAGGAACAGCGGCGTCGTGCAGGCTTTCACGAAGTCGCGGGAGACGGAGAAGACGAAATCGTTGCCGAACATGTTGTGGCCGAAGCTGTCGATGGCCGACTGCGGGACCTTTGGATCGCGCGCCAGCACGGTCTCGCCATAGCCTTTTACCGCGGCATCCCAGGTGTCGCGGTTCTCGTGCAAGCCGATCGGGTTCTGCAGCACCGCCGATGCGACGCGGTCCGGCGCCTGCTCGATCGCCTCGAAGCAGTAGCTGCCGCCGATGCAGCCGCCCATGACGTGGAATTTCTTGAAGCCGGGGTGATCGATCAGCGCCAGGTGATCGGCGGCGAAAGTATGCCAGCCATGGTCGGGTTTTACGTCGGCCACCGACTTGCCGGCGTTGCGCTGGTCCATGGTGATCACGGTGAATTTGTCGGCGAGCGCCGTGCGCGGATCCATCCAGCTGCGCGGCACGCCGTCGGCTCCCGGACCCCAGAACTCGATGTTCGACTTCAGGCCGCCCGGTGCGAAGAACAGGATGGGGAAGCCTTTGCCGTGAACCTCGTAGTGGATCTCCGCGTCGGGTCGCTTCAGCATCGGCATGGTTTGTCCTCGGTGGCGTCCATGGGAACCAGGAACTGAAGCCTAGAACTCCCGTGGACGCCGCGGCAAACCTCCGGTCCCGCAGAGAGGAATCGGGTTTCGACGCGCTAGAAGGCGATCAGGACGCGCCGGTTGATCGGCTCGGCGATGCCGGTCGAAGCGCGCACGATCGGGCCGCTGTCGTCGCGGCCGACCAGCGCGATCGACGTCGGGGCGATGCCCTGGAGCACCAGCTGGTCCTTCACCGCCTGGGCATAGTCGGCGCGGCCGACAATGCGGATGATGTGAGCCTTGTTCGCGCGCGCCGCATCGGCGGCCAAACGGATCGTGATGGCGGCGGTGGGCGAGAGCTGGTGACTGTTCGGCTCGAAGAACACGACATAGCCCGGGCGCGGCTGCGCGGGCGTGGCCGTGGCGGGTGCTGCGGCAGGTGCTGCGGCAGCCAGGTTCTGGGCATTGGCCTTTGTCAGGCCGGGCACCAGCAGAATGGCGCAGCCGGCAATCAGTCCGGCGGTGAGGGCGGCACGCGTATGGATGTTGAGGATCATGGGAACACCTCCTTTGGGGTTCATGCCGGAATAACGCCGGGGCGCCGCCAAGGTTTCAGCTGTTTTCAGGTAATCCGCGGCAACCAATCGCCCAATCAGGCGTTATTGCCGACCAGCGAGGTGTGGGTAGTGGCCGAAAAATCGACCGTTCGAGTGCCCACCGTTCATCTTCGGGGCGGCTCCGCGATCCGCCGGCCCCTGATCGTCCTGGCGGTCTGCGCGGTCGGCGTCGTGGGCTATCTCGCCCGAGACTTTCTCATCCCCACGGCCGGCGCGATTGTCCTGGCGTTGATGCTGACGCCGGTCGCCAGTGCATTCGAACGCGCGCACCTGCCCAATACACCCGCGGCCGCGGCTTCGGTGTCGCTGCTGGCGCTGGCCGTGGCCGGGTTGCTGACGGTGGCCATTCCCTCGATCTCGAGCTGGGCCGACCAGGCGCCGCTCCTGACCTACACGCTGGAACGCAAGCTCGAGGGCGTGCGCAAATCGCTGGCCTTCGTCAAGGAAGTCTCCGACCGCGTCGAGCAAGCCGCCACGGCCACGCCCACCCCCAACACGGACACCAAGACCACGGAAAAGGTGATCGTGCAGGAGAAGTCGCTGCTGAAGGAACTTGCCAGCACGACGCCCGCCGTCGTGCTGCAGATCGGCTATGCCGGGGTGCTCGCCTTCATGCTGCTCGCCCATCGCAACACCCATCGCCGACAGCTCCTGCGCATTCCCGCGACCTGGGCGACGCGCGTGCGGCTGGCGCGTATGATGCGCGACATCAACGACCGCGTCGGCCACTACCTGTTTGCGCTGGCCGTGATCTATGCCGGCGTGGCGGTGGCCGCCGCCATCGCGCTGGCGCTGCTCGGCATCCCCAACGCCATCATGTGGGGCATCGCGCTGGGACTCGCGTCCTTCGTCCCGTTCGTCGGCGCGCCGGCCGTCATCGCCCTGGTGACCCTCGTGGCCTTGCTCAGTTTCAACGACTGGCAGCGCATCGTGGCCGTGCCGGTGGCACTCGCCGTCATCCACTTCGTCGAATCGCAATTCATCACGCCGGCCTTCGTGAGCCGACGCTGCGCACTCAACACCGTGGCGGTATTCGTCAGCATTGCGTTGCTGGGCTGGATGTGGGGCATCATGGGCGCCATCGTGGCGGTGCCGCTGCTGATCCTGCTCAGCACCGTCGCGGCCCATCTGCCGTCGCTGCGCTGGCTGGAAGTGATGCTGGCGGACGACCGGCCGGTGAGCGAACGGCTTGCGGTCAAGCCGCCGCTGGCATCGGTAAAGCGTCCTGCTGCTCAGGTCCGGGCCGCTCAGGCCCGGAGCACTCAGGTCCGGCGGCGGGTGGCAGCCAAATAGAGGCCAAGGCCGGCCACGGCATAGAGGCCGCCCACGATGCCCCAGGCCTCGGCGGGATCGAGGTGGCGCTGCAGGATGGTGAGCCCGGCGTAGCTGAAGCACAGCACGCCGACCGCGCCGGCCAGGACGGCACACAGGATCAAGGCAAGGCGAAGCGCCATGTCGGCCGCGGCATTGCGCATCGTGCGCGCGGCCGCCGAGGCGACCGCGAGGCGGAGCAGGGGAGCGATCAAGGCAGTCACGCCGCTGGTGCTTTTCTTGGTCTGCGCCGGCCGCCTGGCTCCCCGCCTAGCCCCGACGACAAAGGTACCCCGCGAGGAAGCCGATGCCGACGACGGTGGCCAGTGTGGCGAGCGGACGCTCCTTCACGGTCTCGATCAGCGTATCGGTCGCGTCGTCGCGCAGCTTGGCCGACTTCTGCATCAGGGCCTTGGTGGTTTCCTTGGCGCTGTCGGAATAGTCGTCGATGAAGGCCTGCGCGGTCTCGATGACCTCGTCGATGGTTTCCTTGCTCTTGGCCTGGAGGTCGCTCAGCGCGCCGTTGAGGCCGTTGCTGGCGTCCTTCTCGATCGACGTCGACAGCTTCTTGAGCTGGGCTTTCAGGATCGAGATCTCCTTGACCAGATCCTTGGTGCTGTTGGCCGTGGCCGTGCCGTTGGCGCGCATGGTCGTTCTCCGCTTGGGGGTGAACTTGGGGGGTGAATTCCTCCCCACAGAACGCCCGCATCGGCGAGAGGTTGCTTCAGCCGTCCCAGACGTTAGCCGTCCCACACGTTCTGGGGCATCGGCAGCCGCGCGAAGTCAGCCTCGACCAGGGGCCGGCTGTGGCTCTGGCCTTCGCGTTCGAGCAGCATCATGTATTGCCGGACATGCTGGCCGGAGTGCCAGGTCGTGCGCTCGAGCAATTCGTGCAGGCTTTGCGGGCCGTAATAGGTGTCGAGCGCGCGCGTCCCGGCGGTGTCGCCGCCCAATTTTTCCTTGGCCCACCAGTCGCGGAAGCGCTGGCGCACCTTGGTGCCATAGGCCACGAGGGCTGCGGTGTCGGCGTCGGGCGCCGGCTCCTCGCGGAACATCGCCTGGACCAGCGTGACGCCCTGGTTGGCGTCGAGGAAGGCGTCGACCACGCGGAAGAGATGGAAGCCCAGCGTGCGGTAGCTGCGTGGCCGGCCCGGCACATGGGTGTCGAGCCGGTCGTAGGGCATCAGCGGCAGGAGCTCGAGGGCGGCGGTCATGAACTTGTCGAGCCGGGCGTATAGTTCGGACGGCGAGAGTTCGGGGCCGGACTTCTCGTTGAGGCCGAGGAATTCGACGATCTGCTTGGTGCTCTGGCCGAAGGTGAATTTGTCGCCGCGCGACAGCACCGGCACCGAGCGGGCGCCGAGCTTCTGCAGCTCGGCCAGGCCGGCCGGATCTTCAAGAACGTTGACGGAAACGAAGTCGATCCCACGGACCGATAGAAACTCTTTGAGTCTCAGGCAGCTGGTTCAACCAGGCTGCCAGAACACCTTGAACGGCGGCATGCGATGCTCCCTACGCTGCGGTCAATTGGCGGGCTTGACGCCGAGCATGTCAAGAGTGGCCTTCCAGTCCTTGAAATCCGAGGCGAGCCGCGCCGCCATCTCGGCCGGCGTCGAGGTCTCGACCTTGAGGCCGAGCTGCTGGAGCTGCTCGGAGACTTCGCGCGACTGAAGCACGGCCCGCAGCTCCGCTGTCCAGGCCGCGGCCATCGGCGCCTGCATGCCGGGCGGGGCGAAGAAGGCATACCAGTTGGTCTGAACCAGCTTGGGAAAGCCCAGCTCGGTCACCGTCGGCACCTGAGGGGCCATCGCGAGGCGCTTGGCGGCGGAGATCATCAGCACTTTCAGCCGGCCGCCGCGCTGCGGCACGAGGAAGGACGTGATGCCGCCGGTGCCGGCGGGGATGCGGCCCTGCTCGAGGTCGGCGATCAGCGGCCGCGCGCCGCCATAGGCAACGGCTTCGAGCGGCACGCCGATCTCGCGCCCCAACATGGTGCCGAAATATTGCGTGAAGGAATCCGGCGTCGTGGTGCCGAAGCGGGCGCGCGTCGCATCGCCGGCCTTCAGCCAGGCGACATACTCGGCGAGGGTCGCGACCTCGATCTTGAGCGAGACGGCGAAGGCCGTCGGATAGGTCCCGGCGAGCGTCAGCGGCAGCAGGTCGACCAGCGGATCGAACGGGAAGCCTGACTTGACGAGTTTTCCGACCATGGTGGCGCTCGGCATGAAGGCGATGACGGAGCCATCCGGCGTCGACTTCTTGAGGATCTCGCCAGCCGCCACGCCTGAAGGGCCGGGCTTGTAGTCGACGGTGACGCTCCGCGAGAGCTGGCTCTGCAGGGCACCGGCGACGATGTGCACCATAGAGTCCGAGCCGCCGCTCGAGGGATAGCCGACCAGGATGCGGAGCGGCTTGTGGGGCAAGCCGGACTGGGCGCGTGCAAGCGCCGGTGCTGCGAGGGTGGCGCCTGTTGCGAGCAGCCACCGGCGGGTAAGGCTGTTGCTCATCTTCATTGTACCTGGAGATAACGACGCAGAGGGCGAAAGGTGCCGTCGGCCGACCTTAGCCCGGTTTGTGGCAGACGATGCAGATCTTGTTGCCGTCGGGATCGCGCAGATAGGCGCCGTAGTAGTTCGGGTGATAATGGGCGCGGATGCCGGGCGCGCCCTCGTCCCTGGCGCCGGCCGCCATCGCCGCCTTGTGGGCCGCATCGACGGCGGGACGATCGGCGGCGTCGAGACCGATGGTGATGCCGTTGCCCGCCGTGGCCGACTTCCTGTCGATCGGGCTCACGACCCAGAGCTGCGGCCGTCCGCCTGCCTGGCCGTAGCCCACGCCATTGGGAAAATCCATGCGGCGGACGAGGCCGAGCGGCGCCAGTAGCGCGTCGTAAAAGGGTTTGGCCACGCCGAGGTCGTTGCTGCCGATGGTGACGTGGCTGAACATGGGAGCCTCCTCTTGCGTCGTGATGTCAAAAGCGGTTTTCGGGTCGCGTCAGTCCAAAATGCTCACGCAGCGTACTGCCCTCGTAGGCCGTGCGGAACAGGCCGCGCTTCTGCAGCAGCGGAATCACCTCGGCCACGAACAGGTCGAGCATCGACGGCAGCACCGGCGGCATGACGTTGAAACCGTCGGCAGCACCTGTATTGAACCAGTCCTCGATCAGGTCGGCGATCTGCTCCGGCGTGCCCGCCGTGGTGTAGTGGCCGCGCGCGCCGGCGAGATAGGCCAGCAACTGCCGCAGCGTGAACTTCTCGCGCCGCACCAGGCCCACGATCACCTCGGTGCGGCTGCGCGCCGCCTCGACCGTGCCGGGGTCGGGGAAATCCTCCGGCGCCAGCGGCCGGTCGAGCGGCAGGTGCGAGAAATCGTGGCCGCCGAAGCGGCCGCTCAACCGCTTGCGGCCGATCTCGGGGTCGGTGAGATCGTTCAGTTCGCGCGCCGTGCGTTGCGCCTCGGCCTCGGTGGCGCCGATCACCGGGCTGAGGCCGGGCAGGATCAGCGCCTGGTCGGGCGACCGGCCCTCGGCCACCACGAGTCTCTTCAGGTCGGCGTAGAATTCCTGCGCCGTGGCCTTTTCCATCTGCGCCGTGAACACCGCCTCGGCGTGGCGCGCGGCGAAGCGGCGGCCTGTTTCGGACGAGCCCGCCTGCACGAACACCGGCCGGCCCTGCGGTCCGCGCGGCATGTTGAGCGGGCCCGCCACGGCATAATGCTCGCCGGCATGGTCGATCGGCCGGATGCGGTCGGCGCGGGCGTAGCGGCCGCCGGTGCGGTCGTCGAGCACGGCATCGTCGGCCCAGCTATCCCACAGCGCCTTCACCACGGCCACGAACTCCTCGCCGCGGGCATAGCGGTCGGCGTGACTCACCTGGCCCGCGCTGCCGTAGTTGCGCGCTGCCGCCGCCAGCCACGAGGTCACGATGTTCCAGCCGACGCGTCCGCCGCTGATGTGATCGAGCGAGCCGAACTGGCGGGCGAGGTTGAACGGCTCGCTGTAGGTGGTGGAGGCCGTGGCGATCAGGCCGATGCGGCTGGTCGAGGCGGCGAGCGCGCCCAGCGCGGTGATCGGTTCCAGCCAGGTGGTCCCGGCCTGCGCCGCCGTGTCGGCGAGCGCCAGCTGATCGGCCAGGAAGATGGAGTCGAACAACCCTGCTTCGGCGCGCTGCGCCACGTCGCGATAGTAGGCGATGTCGCTCAGCGCCAGCGGCGAGGAGGCCGGATGCCGCCACGACGCCTCGTGGTGGCCGCGACTCTGGATGAAGAGATTGAGGTGGAGCTGGCGCGGACGCTTCATGCCCTCATTGTGCGGCCGGGGCGTACACTGCCGCAAGCTGGCGCGACACCAGGCGGGCGTAGAGGCCACCTTTCGCCAGGAGAGAAGCGTGTGTGCCGGTCTCGGCGACGCGGCCCTCGTCCAGCACCACGATCAGGTCGGCGTCGCGCACCGTCGAGAGGCGATGGGCGATGACGATCGTCGTGCGGTCGGCCTGCAGGAGATCGAGCGCACGGCGGACGGCCTGCTCGTTCACCGCGTCGAGATGCGAAGTCGCCTCGTCGAGCACCAGGATCGGCGCGTCCTTCAGGAACGCGCGCGCAATCGCGACGCGCTGGCGCTGGCCGCCGCTAAGGCTGGTGCCGCGCTCGCCGACCGGCGAGTCGAGACCTTCCGGGAGAGCTGCGACAAGATCGGAGAGCGAGGCGTGCTGGACGGCCGCCAGCAGCTCGGCTTCCGAGGCCTCGGGCCGGGCGATCAGGATGTTGGCGCGGAGCGTATCGTTGAAAAGGTAGGTGTCCTGCGCCACCAGCGCGATCAGCCGGCGCAGCTCGTCGAGCTTGTAGTCGCGAAGATCGGCGCCGTTCAGGGTGATGCGGCCCGAATCAGGATCCCAGAAGCGCATCAGCAGTTGCGCCGTCGTGGTCTTGCCGGCGCCCGAGGTGCCGACCAGCGCCACCGTCTTGCCGGCGGGGATGGCGAAGCTCACGGCCGACAGCGCGCGGCGCGACTGGCCGGGATAGGTGAAGTTCACGCCTTCGAGGGCGAGTGCCGCGGCACCCTTGCGCGCCGGCACGCCCGGTCCGTCGCGGACCGGGATCGGCTCGTTGGCCAGCGCATAGACTCTTCGCGTGGCGCCGAGCGTATCCGCGAGTTGGCGGCCGATCTGGGCGATCTCCGAGACCGGCAGGAAGGCCGCCATCGCGAGGATGGTGAGGAGCGGCAGCAGGCCGGGATCGATCGCGCCCTGCGACGACAGCACGGCCCCCGACACGACGACGGCCAGGCCGCCCAGTCCCGTCAGGATTTCGAGGACGGCATGCTGCATCGTGAGTTCGCTGAAGAACGGCAGGCGCAACGAGATGTGGCGTTGCGAGAGCGCGTCGAGCTTGGTGCCGCGCGACGTTTCCTGCTGGAAGGCCACGATCTCCCCCAGGCCCTGGACCGAATCCACGGCGAAGGCGCCGAGCTCGCCCGCGGCTTCGCGCGCCTGGCTGCCGAGCCTGTCCACTTTCTTGCGCATCAGGAACGGGCTCAAGCCAACCGCGAGCAGGAACGGCAGCAGGGCCACTGCCAGCCAGACGTTGGCCCAGGCGAGTGCTGCCAGCACGATCGCCGGCACGAGCATGGCCACAAAGGCCGGCGCCACGGTGTGGGCGAAGAAATATTCGACCAGCTCGATGTCGTGGGTGGCCAGCGCCATCAAGTCGCCGGTGCGGCGACGCACGAGATAGGCGGGCGCCAGGGCGTCAAGCTTGCGGAAGGCGTCGATGCGCATCTCGGCCAACAGGCGGAAGGCCATGTCGTGCGCCATCCAGGATTCGAGCCAGTGGAGAATGCCCGACACAGGCGCGATGACGGCGAGCGCGATGGCAAGGTTGGTGATCGGCTGGTGGTTCTTCAGCGCCAGCACGATCAGCGCCGACAGCACGCCGACGCCGATGAAGGACAGGACACGCAGCACACCCAGCCCGAAGGTAAGCGTGAGCTTGCCCTTCCACGGCAGGATCACCTTCATCAGGGTGCCCACGACCTGATACCAGGTGAGGCCCTCGGCCTTGATGATGCCTTCGGTCACGGGCTTCACCGCGCCACCCGGCGTGTCGGCCACTGTTTCGGTGCGGGCCGGCGGGAGGATCGAATCGAAAGCGGCGGAGCCGTGCTGCTCGCGCGCCTGCTCGGCCATCAGCCCAGCATAGACACCGCCCTGGCGCATCAGGGAGTCGTGCTTGCCCTGCTCGGCGACTTTGCCGCCATCGAGGACCAGGATGCGGTCGCAATCGATGATGCTGGAAAGACGATGGGCAAGGATCAAGGTCGTGCGGCCCTGCATCAGCCGGTCGAGCGCCTCCTGGATCACCGCCTCGTTCTCGGCATCGACGGCCGACAGCGCCTCGTCGAGCACCAGGATCGGCGTGTCGCGCAACAGTGCGCGGGCGATGGCGAGCCGCTGGCGCTGGCCACCGGACAGCTTGATGCCTTTCTCGCCGATCACCGTCGCATAGCCCTGCGGCAGGGAACGAATGAACTCGTGGATGTTGGCGGCGCGCGCCGCATCCTCGAGTTCCTGCAGCGAGGCGTCGGGCTTGCCGAGCCGGATGTTCTCCTCGACCGTGCCGTGGAACAGGAACGTGTCCTGGTTGACGACGGAGATCAGCGAGCGGATTTGCGCGAAGGAAAGCGTGCGCAGGTCGTGGCCGCCCAAGGTGATGCGACCGCGATCAGGATCGTAGAAGCGCAGCAACAGCCGCACGATCGACGACTTGCCGCCGCCCGAGGGACCGACCAGCCCCAGCCGCTCGCCGGCCTCGGCGCGGAACGAGAGGCCATCGTGCACGGTGCGGCGCGTGCCGGGATAGGAGAAGCGCACGTCCTCGAAGGCGATGGTCGGCGCCAGCGCCTTGTCGAGCGGGGCAGGGGCCGAATCGGCCACGCCCGGCTTGTCGTCGAGGATAGCGTAGATGCCCTGGGCGGCGGAGAGGCCGACCATGCCCTGGTGCAGTACGGACCTCAGTTCGCGCATCGGCCGGAAGATCTCGATGCCCAGCATCAGGATGATCAGCAGCGCCTGCAGCGACATGGTGCCGGCTTCGACGCGCGTGGCGCCATAGATCAGCGCGGTGGCGGCGCCGCAGGCGATGGCGGTGTCGGTGATGCCACGCGCCAGCGCGTTGGTGCCCAGCACCCACATGGTGCGGCGGAAAAGGTCATGCGCCTCGACCTCGAGCTTGTCGGCGCGCGTCTTTCCCTGGCCGAAGGCTTTTAGGGTCGCGAGGCCCTGGATCGAATCGAGGAACTCCGCCGCGAAGGAGGCATAGGCCTTCTGCCGGCGCTGCGAGTTCTTGACGTCGAACTTGTGCCACAGCGCCGGCGCGAACAGGGCGATCAGCGCGAAGCCCAGCATGACCGTGGCCACCGGCAGGTCGATGAAGGCCACGACCGCGAAGATCAGCAGCGGCGAGAGCATCGCGATCAGGAACTGCGGCAGGAACTGGCCAAAGTATGTTTCGAGCTGTTCGACGCCGTCGATCATCGACAGCGTAAGCGCCCCCGAGCGTTGGCGGCCGACCGTGCCCGGTCCCAGCGCTGCGATGCGGTCGTAGATCGTGCGGCGGAGCATCTTCTGCACCCGCGCGGCGGTCTCGTGCGCCACCACGGCGCGCCAGTGCTCGGCCCAGCCGCGCAGCACCATGACGGCGGCGATCGCGAGCACCGGTCCCTCCAGGCTCCAGATGTCGCGGCCGGTGAAGACCTGGCCGATCAGCCAGCCCAGCAGGCCGAGGCGGGCAATGCCGAGACCGGTTGCTAAAAGGCCAATGGCGACGGCGCCGGCGATGCGCAGGCGCACACCTTTTGTGAAGACGAGGAGTCGGGGTTCGATATGCATGGGGGCATGCTAGGCCGAACGTCAATATTCGTCAGTCCACAAATTGGAAAAACCCGTGTACATTTATGAACATGGATACGAATGCCAACTGGGACGATCTCCGCGTGTTCCTGACGCTGGCGCGAGAGGGCACGCTGACCACGGCGGCCAAGGCGCTGGGCGTCAGCCATCCCACGGTCGCGCGCCGCGTGCAGGCGCTGGAGAAGCAGATCGGCGCCCGCCTGTTCGAGCGCCTGCCCGACCGCTTCGTGCCGACACAGGCGGGCGAAGGCCTGCTGGCCGACACCGAGGCGATGGAGAAGGCGGCGCATTCGATCCACCGCCGCAGCGCCGGCCTCAGCGATACGGTGAGCGGCACGGTCCGCCTGTCGGCGGAGGAGGCGACCGCCGCGCTGATCGCCCGCTATTCCGCCCATCTTAGAAGCAAGCTGCCCCAGATCGAATTCGAGGTGATCTCGAGCCATACGCTGGCCAACCTGTCGCGGCGCGAGGCCGATCTGCTGATCCGCGAACAGGTGCCGGAGATGGGCGGCATCGTGGCGCGCAAGCTGGGCCGCGTTGCGTTTGCGATCTATGCCGCGCGCGATTTTCCGGTGAAGCGATCCACCCCGGCGGCGCTGGCCGCGCTGCCGTGGGTCGGCTTCGACGACGATCACATCAGAATGTCGGGGCAGAGCTGGTTGCTGGAGTATCGCGGCGGACGCCGGCCGGAGATCCGCGGCAACAACTGGCTGGTCCTGCACGAGGCGACGCGCACCGGCGCCGGCCTCGCCGTGCTGCCCTGCCATCTCGGCGATCCCGACCCGATGCTGCGCCGGATCGGCGGCATCATCTCAGACGTCTTCGCCGACCAGTGGCTGCTGGTGCACCGCGACCTCCGCGCGCTCCCCCGCGTCCGCGCCGTCATGGACGCCGTCATTGACCTCTTCCAGCGGGAGCGACCACTCCTCGAAGGCCGCTCATAGGCTGGGGCTAAGATAAAGAGCGGACCTGGAGGTCCGCGGTCCGAAGAATCATGAAAGGACCGCGGGCCTCCAGGCCCGCTCATGCGCTATAGTCGGGCAAATCTTCCCGGGAGGAAGCTCGATGAAAAAGATCATTCTGGCACTTGCCGTCGTGGCCGCTGTCGCGACGGGCGCGCGGGCGGAGACGCCGTTGGCACTGCCGATGGCGGCGACGCCGGAGGAGGTTGGCCTCTCTTCGGCACAGCTCAAGCGGCTCGAGGCGGTAACCAAGAAGCATATCGACGACGGGCTGGTGCCCGGCGCGGTGATGCTGGTGGCGCGGCGCGGCAAGGTCGCGTGGCTCTCGGTGCAGGGCAAGCGCGACCCGGCGGGCGGCGATGCGATGAAGGGCGATTCGATCTTCCGCATCTATTCCATGACCAAGCCGATCGTGAGCCTGGCGCTCATGCAGATGGTCGAAGAGGGCAAGCTGCAGGTGAACGATCCCGTGGCCAAGTACCTGCCCGAGATCGGCAAGATGAAGGTCGGCACCGAGGTGACGGGCGCCGACGGCCGGCCGGTGCTGCATCTCAGCGACCCGACACGGCCGATGACGGTGCAGGACCTGCTGCGTCACACCGCGGGCCTGACCTACGGCAGCCGTGGCACGTCGCTGATCAACGCCTCCTACACCGACGCCAAGATCGGCGACCGCGGTGCGACCAACGAAGAGATGGTGTCGCGGCTGTCGAAGCTGGCGCTGAAATTCAATCCGGGCGACCGCTGGGAATACAGCGTGGCGGTCGACGTGCAGGGACGCCTGATCGAGGTGATCGACGGCAAGAAGCTGGGCGAGGCGCTTCAGGCGCGGGTGCTGCAGCCGCTCGGCATGGCCGATACAGGCTTCCAGGTGCCGGCCGACAAGATGGCGCGCGCGGCCCAGCCCGGCCCGCGACCGGGCGGGCTGGCGATGACGCCGCGCTTCGCGGTGAACGACGGCGCCAAGTACGAATCGGGCGGTGGCGGCATGACCAGCACGATGGCCGACTACCTGCGCTTCACCGCCGCGCTCGCCAATGGCGGCGCGCTCCAGGGCAAGCGCATCATCGGCAAGAAGACGCTGGAGTTCATGACCGCGGATCACACGGGCACGCGGCCCGGACGGCCGCAGGGCCTGGGCTTTGGTCTCGGGTTCGAGGTCCGCACCCGCGTGGGCGATGCGGCGCTGCCCGGTACGGTCGGCGAATACGGCTGGGCCGGCAATGCCGGGACGCTGTTCTGGATCGATCCCAAGGAGCAGCTCATCGCCATCTATATGGTGCAGGTGAGCGACCCCGACCGGATTGCGCTGCGCAACCAGTTCCGGACCATGGTGCAGGCCGCCATCATCGACTGACGCAGAAGAAAAATCAGGAGGAACGCACATGAAGAGCCTCACGAGTGTGCTGTCGATCGCAGCACTTCTGGTCGCGGCAAGTGCCGCCTATGCCGAAACGCCGGCGCCGCTCGCGGCCAAGCCGGAGGAAGTCGGCCTCTCCTCGGCGCAGCTGAAACGCCTCGAAGCGGCGACCAAGCAGAATATCGACGACGGCCTGATGCCGGGCGCGGTCATGCTGGTGGCACGGCGCGGCAAGGTCGCGTGGGTGTCGGTCCAGGGCAAGCGTGCGCCTGATTCGGACGATGCGATGAAGTTCGATTCGATCTTCCGCATCTATTCCATGACCAAGCCGATCGTCAGCCTGGTGGTGATGCAGCTGGTCGAGGAGGGCAAGCTGCAGGTCAACGATCCCGTGGCGAAGTACCTGCCCGAGATCGGCAAGATGAAGGTCGGCACCGAGGTCATCGTCGACGGCAAGCCCGTGCTGCGCCTCAGCGATCCCGAGCGCCAGATGACGGTGCAGGACCTGCTGCGCCACACCTCGGGCCTGACCTACGGCAATCGCGGCACGTCGCTGGTTCACAAGGCCTATGTCGACGCCAAGGTCGGCGATCGCACCGCCACCAACGAGGAGATGGTGCAACGACTCTCCACCACGCCGCTACTGTTCCAGCCGGGCGCGCGCTGGGAATACAGCGTCGCCGTCGACGTCCAGGGCCGGTTGATCGAGGTGCTGACGGGCAAGAAGCTGGGCGAGGTGCTGGCTGAGCGCATCTTCCTGCCGCTCGGCATGGCCGACACCTCGTTCCAGGTGCCGGCCGCCAAGCTGGCGCGCGCGGCCCAGCCCGGGCAGAAGCCCAACGGGCCGCCGATGACGCCGCGCTTCAAGGTCGACGACGGGGCCAAGTACGAATCGGGCGGCGGCGGGCTGCTCAGCACCACCGACGATTACCTCCGCTTCACCATGATGCTGGCCAACGGCGGGGCGTTCCAAGGCAAGCGCCTGATCGGCAAGAAGACGCTGGAGTTCATGGCGGCGGACCACACCGGCACCCGTCCGGGCCGTCCCGACGGCTTCGGCTTCGGTCTAGGCTTCGAGGTCCATACGCGAGTGGGCGATTCGGCGCTGATGGGATCGGTCGGCGAATACGGCTGGTCGGGCGCGGCCGGCACGACGTTCTGGGTTGATCCTAAAGAGCAGCTCGTTGGCATCTACATGGTGCAGGCGAGCGCGGACGATACGCGGTTCCTGCGCAATCAGTTCCGGACCATGGTGCAGGCCGCGATCATCGACTAGAAGGGCCTCCATAAGAGGAGGTCCTTACATGATTCGTCGTTCATTCCTGGCCGTCGCCGGCCTGCTTGTGGCCGGACCGGCCCTGGCCCAGCAGCCGCCGCTGAAAATTGCTCTGATCTACAGCAAGACCGGGCCGCTCGAGGCCTACGCCCGCCAGACCGAGGCCGGCTTCATGCTGGGTCTCGAATACGCGACCAAGGGCACGATGGAAGTCGATGGCCGCAAGATCCAGGTCATCCTGAAGGACGACCAGTTCAAGCCCGACCTCGCCAAGGCCGCCCTCGAGCAGGCCTATGGCGACGACAAGGTCGACATCGCCGTCGGCACCACCGGATCGGCGGGCGCGCTGGCCATGCTGCCGGTCGCCGAGGAATTCAAGAAGCTGCTGGTCGTCGAGCCGGCCGTGGCCGACCAGATCACCGGCGAGAAGTGGAACCGCTACATCTTCCGCACCGGCCGCAATTCGACGCAGGACGCGCTGGCCTCGGCCGCGACCTTGAAGGACGAGAACATCAGCATCGCCACGCTCGCCCAGGACTATGCCTTCGGCAAGGACGGCGTCGCCGCGGTCAAGGCGGCGCTCGCCGCCGTCGGCTCCAAGGCCAAGATCGTGCATGAGGAGTATGCCCCGCAGGCCACGACCGACTTTACCGCCCCCGCGCAGCGCATCTTCGACGCGCTGAAGGACAAGCCCGGCCGCAAGGTCGTGATCGTGGTGTGGGCCGGCGCCCACCCGCTGCCCAAGCTGATGGACCTCAAGCCCGAGCGCTTCGGCATCGAGATGGCGCCGGGCGGCAACCTGCTGCCGGTGATGGCCGGCTGGAAGCAGTTCCCCGGCCTCGAAGGCGCGATCTACTACTACTGGGGCTTCCCCAAGAACGCGGTGAACGACTGGCTGGTGGCTGAATACAAGAAGAAGAACAACGGCGTGCCGCCGGACTTCTTCGTGGCGGGCGGCATGAGTGCGGCCATCGCCGTCGTCGAGGCGGTGAAGAAAGCCAAGTCGACTGATTCCGAGAAGCTGATCGCGGCGATGGAGGGTATGGCCTTCGAGACGCCCAAGGGCACCATGACCTTCCGCAAGGAAGACCATCAGGCGCTGCAGGAGATGTACCACTGGCGCATGAAGAAGAATCCGCCGGACAACGTCGACCTGCTCGAGCTGGTCCGCGTGATCCCGGCGGCCGAGATGACGCTGCCGATCAAGAACAAGCGTTAAGCTTCGACTGAGGCTCGCCCCCTCCGCCCCCGTAAGACGGGGGCACCTCCCCCGGGACGGGGGAGGGGTCCGACTTCATTCTCCTCCCCCTAAGGCGCTGTAAACAGCGCCGACTCGGGGGAGGTGGCCGAAGGCCGGAGGGGGCAGGCAACACCCGAGATGCTCGCCACCGAGAACCTCACCATCCGCTTCGGCGGCCATGCGGCCGTCGACGGGGTGTCGTGCGCCTTCGAGAAGGGCACGCTCACCTCGATCGTCGGGCCCAACGGTGCCGGCAAGACGACCTACTTCAACCTGATCTCGGGCCAGCTTCCCGCCACCTCGGGTCGGGTGACGCTGAATGGCGAGGACATCACGGGATACGCCGCACCGCGCCGGACGCACCTCGGCCTCGGCCGCGCCTTCCAGCTCACCAATCTCTTTCCCAATTTGAGCGCGCTCGAGAACGTGCGGCTGGCCGTGCAGGTGAAGAGCGGCAAGGGCCTCGACCTGTTCAGCCGCGCGCTCGGTCACCGCGAGCTGATCGACCGCGCGATGGAGCACCTGGCCGCCGTGTCGCTGGCCGACCGAGCCGGCGCCGTGGCGGCGACCCTGCCGCACGGCGACCAGCGCAAGCTCGAGGTCGCGATCCTGCTGGCGCTCGAACCCGAGGTCTTCATGTTCGACGAGCCGACGGCGGGCATGAGCATCGACGAGGTGCCGACGGTGCTGGCCATCATCGCCGCCATCAAGAAGCGCGGCGACAAGACCATCCTGCTGGTCGAGCACAAGATGGACGTGGTGCGCTCGCTCTCCGACCGCATCGTCGTGCTGCACCAGGGCAAGCTCGTGGCCGACGGCAAGCCCGCCGAGGTCATCAACTCCGACATCGTGCGCGAAGCCTACTTGGGCGGAGCTGCCGATGCGTGAGCGCGCTACAGCTTCTCCTCCCCATTCAAATGGGGAGGTGGCCCGCAGGGCCGGAGGGGTCATCCCCTTCGGCGCGGCGCATCTGACCCCTCCGTCGGCGTGTGACGCCGACACCTCCCCATTTGAATGGGGAGGAGAGGTATGACCGCGCTGCTCTCCCTGCGCGGCGTGCAGACGCGCATCGGGCGCTATCATATTTTGCACGGCGTCGATTTCGACGTGGCCGACGGCGGGCTCACCATGCTGCTGGGCCGGAACGGCGCGGGGAAGACCACGACCTTGCGCACCATCATGGGGCTGTGGCGGGCCGAGGCGGGCGAGATCCGCTTCGCCGGCCGCGACATCACCAGGATGGCGACGCCTGACATCGCGCGACTCGGCATCGCCTATGTGCCGGAGAGCATGGCGATCTTCGCCGACCTCACGGTGCAGGAGAATCTCGTGCTCGCCGCGCGCGCCGGGCCGCCGGACCCGAAGCGCCTGGAATGGATTTTCGGGCGCTTCGAGGCGCTGAAGCGGTTCTGGACCTTGCCGGCCGGGCTGCTGTCGGGCGGCCAGAAGCAGATGCTGGCGGTGGCGCGCGCCATCATAGAACCGCGCCGGCTGCTGCTGATCGACGAGCCGACCAAGGGGCTGGCGCCGGCCATCATCGCCAACATGATCGATGCCTTCCGCGAACTGAAGGACGGCCAGGCGACGCTTCTGGTGGTCGAGCAGAATTTCGCCTTCGCCCGCCAGCTGGGCGACGCGGTCGCGGTGATGGACGACGGCAAGGTGGCGCACCAGGGCGGCATGGCGGCCTTCGCCGCCGACGCCGGCCTGCAGCAGCATCTGCTCGGCATGGGCATGGACACGCACCAATGACGATGAATGCACGGCCTTCATGTGGACCGCGGG
>CAMDOT010000106.1 GCA_945903635.1 Rhizobium sp. Q54
CGCTACAAGACGATCGTCACCTCCTCCGCCGGCTACCCGCTGGACAAGACCTACTACCAGACGGTGAAGGGCATGGTGACGCCGCTCGACATCCTGGAGCCCGGCGGCACGCTGATCATCGCCTCCTCCTGCTCCGAAGGTTTCGGATCGCCCGAATTCCGGGAGGCGCAGACCCGTCTGGTCGCGATGGGGCCGGAGCGCTTCCTCGCCACGCTGACGGCGAAGTCGCTGGCGGAGATCGACGAGTGGCAGACCGAGATGCAGATGAAGGCGATGCGCCTGGGAAGGGTCGAACTCTACACCACCGGCCTGGACAGCGAGGAACGCCGCATCACGGGCGTCACCCTCACGCCGAACGTCGATCTTGCGGTACGGGAGGCGATCGCCCGCCACAACGATCCCAACGTCGCCTTCATTCCCGAAGGTCCCTACGTCGTCCCCGTTTTCGCCGGCTGATGACTCTCGCCATCCGCCTCGACGCGGTGGGCGGCATTGCGGGCGACATGTTTGCCGCCGCCATGGTCGACGCCTTGCCGGATTTGCGGGCCCGTGTGCTGGCGGATGCCGTGGCCGTGCTGCCGCCCGGAACCGGCACCCCGGTCTTCACGCCCGGCACCAGCGCCGGCCTGCACTGCCTGCGCTTCGGGCTCTCGGCTCCTGCCGGCGATCATCACCACGACCATCACCATCACCATCACGACCACGACCACCACGCTCACGCCGGCTTTCGCGACATGGTGGCGCGCATCGAGGCCGCGCCGCTCAGTCCCGGCACCGCCACGCACGCGATCGCCATCCTGCGCCATCTGGCGGAGGCCGAAGCCGCGATCCACCACGTGCCGGTGGACGAGGTGCATTTCCACGAGATCGGCGACTGGGATTCGCTGATGGACGTGACGGCGGCCGGCAGCGTCGCCGCGGCGCTCGAGGGCGCGCGCTGGAGCGTCTCCGCGCTGCCGCGCGGCGACGGCCTCGTGCGCACGCGCCACGGCCTGCTGCCGGTGCCGGCGCCCGCCACGGCGCGGCTGCTGGAGGGATTCACCTGGCGCGACGATGGCATCGGGGGAGAGCGCGTCACGCCGACCGGCGCGGCCATTCTCCGTCACCTTGTCGAAGCTGCGTCGTCGCGCGGTGTCGTCGGTCGGCTGCAGGGCACCGGCACCGGTGCCGGCACGCGCGAATATCCGGGCCAACCCAACATCCTGCGCGCGACCCTGTTCGAGGCTGCGGCCGACGAGCTGAATGAAGAAGGGCCGAGCGAAGAGGACATCCTCGTGCTCAGCTTCGAGATCGACGACATGTCCGCCGAGGAGATCGCCGTCGCGGCCGATCGGCTGCGCGCCTCCGGTGGTGTCCGGGACCTCGTGCTCATCCCCGCCATCGGCAAGAAGGGGCGACCGGTCCACACGTTTCGCCTGCTCGTCGAGCCGACCGCGCGCCGCTCAGTCGCCGACGCCTGCTTCACCGAGACATCGACCATCGGCCTGCGCTGGCAGGCAGCCCGCCGCGCGGTGCTCCCTCGGGCGAGTGCGGAGGCCGGCGCGGTGCGCGTGAAGACGGTGACACGGCCTGCGGGTCGCAGCCGCAAGGCGGAGAGCGACGACCTTGCCGCCCTCGCGGGACTCCACGCCCGCCGCGCCGCCAAACGGAAGGCAGAGGAGTCATGACGAAGCTGGAAGCCGTTCTGGCGAACCTGCCGGACCTCACAATCGCGGTCAGCGGCGGGGTGGACAGCATGACGCTCGCCCATGCCGCGCACCGCGCCGGCTTGCCGGGCCTGCTGGTCGTGCATGCGCTATCCCCTGCCGTGCCGATGGAGGCGACGGACCGCGTACGGGATCATGCGAGCCGGTTCGGCTGGCGTCTCACGGAAGTGGACGCGGGAGAATTCGGCGATCCCGCGTACCGCGCCAACCCGGTCAATCGCTGCTATTTCTGCAAGACCAATCTCTACGACCGCATCGCGCACGTGACCGAGGGGCCGATCGCCTCGGGCGCCAATCTGGACGATCTTGGCGACTACCGGCCCGGCCTGATCGCAGCGGCCGAGCACCGTGTCCGCCACCCGTTCGTGGAGGCCGGCATGGACAAGGCTGCCGTGCGCACCCTTGCCCGCCATTTCGATCTTGCCGACATTTCCGAGCTGCCGGCGCAGCCCTGCCTGTCGAGCCGCGTCGAAACGGGCATTGCGATCAGCGCCCGCGACCTCGCCTTCGTCGCGCGCATGGAGCGCGCACTGGCGCCCCATGTGCCGCAAGGGACGGATCTCCGCTGCCGCGTCACCCATGGCGGGATCGTCGTCGAGGCGCCGGAGCCCGACGAGGCGATGCAACGCGTCGCCGATGAGTTGTGCGCCGGCGAAAGCCGCCTTTTCCTCGGCTTCCGCCCCTATCGCCGCGGCGCCGCCTTCCTGCACGGACCGGCGTGAGCGACTTCGTCTTCGACTGGGAGCGCAAGGCGCGCACCGGGGTTGCCGAGGCCGTGCTCTGCGAGCCGAAGACGCCGGCACAGATTGCGGCCATCCTGGAAACCGCGGCGTCGAATGGCGCGCGCTTGCTGCTCACGCGACTCTCGCCGTCGCAGCACGATGACCTGCCGGAAGCGCTGCGCAAGCTGCTCGATTACGACGCGCTTTCCCGCACGGCGATCCTCGGTGGACCGCCTCCCGGCACGCCGGTCGAGGGCACCCTGATCGTCGCTGCCGGCACGGCGGACCTTGGCCCGGCGCATGAGGCGGCGCGCACGCTGGCTTTCCACGGGCACGCCGCGCCGGTGATCGCGGATGTCGGGGTCGCCGGGCTGTGGCGGCTCAACGCGCAGATCGGCCGGCTGCGCGAGGCCCGCGTCCTCATCGTCGCCGCAGGCATGGAAGGCGCGCTGTTCAGCGTCGTTGCAGGCCTGGTTGCCGCCCCGGTGATCGCGCTGCCGACCTCCGTGGGCTATGGGGTCGCCTCCGGCGGCGGGGTGGCTCTGGCTGCCGCGCTGTCAAGCTGTGCCCCAGGTGTCATGGCAATGAACATCGACAACGGCTTCGGTGCCGCAGCGGCAGCGATCAAGATCCTGGGGATCGCGCGCCGATAAAGCGTGTGGCTAAAGCATGTAGCTGAAGCAGATCGATCGCGACGCCGCGCGATCAGCCTATGTCTTTTCGCCTAAGTCTTGGCGTAGGCGATGCTCATGGTCTCGGCAACACAGGCCGGACGCTCCTTGCCCTCGATCTCGACGGTCCATTGGTAGGTCATGCGAATGCCGCCGTCTTTCATGTCGTCGGCGGCGAGCAGCTTCTGGCGGCCGCGGATGCGCGCACCGACCTGCACGGGGCTGGTGTAACGCACCTTGTTCGAGCCGTAGTTTATGCCGTTCCGCACATTCTCGATCTTGAGGACATCCTTCCCGAAGGTAGAGATCACGGAAAAGGTAAGATTACCGTGCGCGATTGTCTTCCCATCCGGCATGTCCGTCTTGCAGCGCTCGACATCGACATGGATCCACTGATGGTCGCCGCTTGCCTTGGCGAATGTGTCGATGCGGTCCTGGGTGATTTCCAGCCAGTCGCTGACCCCCAGCTCCTGACCGACCAGCGCCTTCATTGCCTGCGGGCTCTCAACGATTCTTTTTGCCACGATGTCCTCCGTCAAACCTGCGATTTTGCCCAGGTGTCGCGCAGCTCGATCGTGCGGTTGAACACCAGCGCGTCCGAGCCGCTCGCCGGGTCCGCGCAGAAATAGCCCAACCGCTCGAACTGCACGGCTTCGCCCACGGGCATCTCCGCCAACGAGGGCTCCAGCAGCGCGCCCGACAGGACCTCGAGCGAGCCGGGATTCAAGTCGGCGTCCAGATCGCCATCGGCTCCCGGGTTGGGGCGGTTGAAGAGCGTGCTGTACAAACGGACCTCGGCGGGGCGTGCGTCCCCGCCCGCCCAGTGCAGGGTGGCCTTCACCTTTCGACCGTCCGGTGAGTTGCCGCCGCGGCTGGCGGGGTCATAGGTGCAACGCAGTTCCACCACGTTGCCATCCGTGTCCTTCACGACCGCGCGGCAGGTGACGAGAAAGGCATAGCGCAACCGTACCTCTCGCCCCACCGCCATTCGGAAGAACTTGTTCGGCGGGTTCTCCATGAAGTCGTCGCGTTCGATGAAGATCTCCCGGCTGAAGCGAAGGGTGCGCGTGCCGGCGCCCGGGTCGCCCGGGTGGTTGACGGCCTCCAGCTCTTCGACGTGGTCCTCGGGAAAATTCTCGATCACGAGCTTGAGCGGCCGCAGCACCGCCATGCGCCGCTGGGCCACCTGGTTGAGACGGTCGCGGATCGCGTGGTCGAACATGGCGATATCGACGATGCTGTTGGCCTTGGACATGCCGATGCGCCGAACGAAGTCGCGGATCGCCTCCGGCGGCACGCCGCGGCGGCGCAGGCCGGCCAGGCTCGGCATGCGCGGATCGTCCCAGCCACTCACGATGCCGCGCCGGACCAGATCCGTCAGGTAGCGCTTGGACAGGACGGTGTATCCGAGAACGAGGCGGGCAAATTCGGTCTGGCGGGGCCGCGACGGGACCGGCAAGTGGTCGAGGAACCAGTCGTAGAGAGGACGATGGTCCTCGAACTCCAGGGTACAGAGCGAGTGCGTGACATGCTCTATGGCATCGGACTGGCCATGGGCGAAATCGTAGGTCGGGTAGATGCACCACTCAGTGCCGGTGCGCGGGTGAGCTGCGTGCAGGATGCGATAGAGGACGGGGTCCCGCAGGTTGATGTTGCCGGACGCGAGGTCGATCTTCGCCCGCAGCACGCAGGCACCATTGGGAAACTTGCCGGCGCGCATGTCGCGAAACAGGCCGAGGTTCGTTTCCACCGAACGGTCGCGATCGGCCGAAGCACGGCCCGGTTCGGTCAGCGTGCCGCGCATCGCCCGCATCTCGTCGGGGGACGTGTCGTCGACATAGGCGAGGCCGGCGCGAATGAGGTGCTCCGCCCAGTCGTACAACGTCTGGAAATTGTCCGACGCATGGTACAGATGCTCGCCCCAGTCGAAGCCGAGCCAGTGGACGTCCCGCTTGATGGCGTCGATGTATTCCTGCTCCTCCTTCACGGGATTGGTATCGTCGAAGCGAAGGTGGCAGCGGCCGCCGTATTCGACGGCAAGTCCGAAATTCAGGCAGATCGACTTTGCGTGGCCGAGATGCAGATAGCCGTTCGGCTCCGGTGGAAAGCGCGTGACGATGCCCTGCACCAAGCCGCGGGCGAGGTCTGTCTGGACCATGTCGCGAATGAAATCCCGGGGCTCTCCGTTTGCAGCGGCCTCCGGCATCGGCTTCTTGTCATTCATCTACCTGTCAACCTCCACACGGGCATGTACACGGGCAATCTGGGCCACGCGAATCATAACACTGGCGGCACGCCCACTTGCGAGGCCTGAGCAGATGAAGAGTGATGGTGCCCCGAGACGGAATCGAACCGCCGACCCCATCATTACGAATGACGTGCTCTACCAGCTGAGCTATCGGGGCACGGCGGCGGGTTTAGGGGAAAGCCGGCGGCGGCGCAAGATGGCGTTTCGGGCCCTATTTGGCACGCCCTTCGGCCGCGGCCGAAGCATGAACGCCGGCAGCAGGCTATAGAAGCCCGCCATGACGACCACCCTCGCCCTCCTGCCCCTCCTGCTCGTGCTCGGCCTGCTGGCCTCGGGCCGCGCCAGTGCCCTCATCGCGGGCCTCGCGGGCCTGGCCGCGACGCTCGCCGCCTCGGCCGTCATCGTCACCCAGCAGCAGGGCGGCGCGGCGCTGGCCGGTCTCTTCCTGCGCGAGACCTCGGCCGGGCTTTGGCTCTCCTGGCACGTCATCGCCATCATCGCCGCCGGCATGTTCTTCTACCGCTGCCAGCAGGCACGCGGCGCGGGCGCCAACGGCGCCACGCTCGAGGCCAACCCGCGGCGGCTGTGGGCGGTCTGCTTCCTGCTGGCGCCCTTCGCCGAATCGGTGACGGGTTTTGGCGTGGGCTACATCATCGCGCTCGCCGCGTTGCGCCGGCTGGGGCTGGGCGGCATGTCGGCGTTGCTGCTCGGCCTCTACAGCCAGTCGCTGGTGCCGTGGGGGGCGCTCGCCACCGGCACGACGGTGGGCGCCACCCTGGCCGGCCTCGCGCCCAACGAGCTCGGCCTGTCGTCGGCCCTGCTGCAGATCCCGATCCACGCGATGTACCTCGGCCTCTACTGGCGCTTTGCGCAGGAGGCGGGTTTCGCCACGACGATGGCGCAGAAGCTCGACGACGCGCTGTGGACGGCGCTGCTCCTGGGGCTCGTCTGGCTCGCCAACCGCTATACCGACGTCGAGATCGCGGGCGCGGCCCCCACAGCGTTCCTGCTCGCTGTCCGCTTCTGGCGCGACGAGCGGCCCGACATGGCGCGGCTCAAGTCGACGCTGCACGCCAACGCGCCCTATGTGGCGCTCACCCTGGCGCTCTGCGCCACGCGGCTGGTGCCGCCGCTGCGCGACTTCCTGAAGCCGCTGTGGTCGATGCGGCCATTCGAGAACCAGCCGGCCTTCGCGCCGCTCTACGCGCCGGGTTTCTGGCTGGTGTCGATCGGCGTGATCGTCGTGTGGCTGGCGCGCGCGCCGCTCGGCAAGGTTCTGGCCGAGACCGGCAGGGGCGCCTGGCGATCCTGCGCGGTCACGCTCCTGTTCGTCGTGATGGCCGAATTCTATGTCGGCTCCGGCATGGCCCAGACGATCGCCGAAGCCCTGCGCGCCGTGGCGGGCCGTGGTGCCGCCGCCAGCGTGCCGCTGTTCGCCGCGGTCGGCGGCTTCCTGACGGGCGGCGGGTCGGCCGCCAACGCCATGCTGATGCCGATGGTGACGGCGCTGGCCCGCGCCATTGCCGTCGATCCGGCCTGGATCGCCGCCATCCAGAACAGCGTCTGCACCAACCTCACCATGCTGTCGCCGATCCGCGTCTCGATGGGCGCGGCGATCCTGGCGCTCTCGACCTCTGACGCGGTGCTCTACCGGCGTGCCTGGCCGCTCGCCCTGCCGCCGCTTTTGACCGGCCTCGCCGCCGTGCTTATTCTTCTTGCCGCTTCATGATCATCGCCCGCCGTCGTCTCCTCGCCGCTGGTCTTCTCGGCGCCTCCTCTGCCGCCCTCGCGCGGCCGGCCGGCGCTGTCATCGTTCTCGACAGCACCTGGCGTGCCGAGGGTGGTCGCCCGGGCCGCGAGAGCGCGGGCTTCCGAGCGCATATTGCGCTCGCGCACCAGCCGCAGTTCGCCGGCGTCATCGCAATGTCGGACGACGAGGGCGAGATCTGGGGTAACGCATCCGGCACCTGGATCGGCAATGTCGACGGCCACGCGCGGATTCTCACGGCGGCGCATGTCTTCAACCGCGGCGGCCCCGCCGACTACTACGTCTATCGCACGCCGGGCGGCATGGTGCGCCACGGCCGGCGCGTCGTCTTCCATCCTCTCTACAACTGGAAGAACAGCGAGCGGACCGGCTACGACTTCGCCGTCGTCGAGCTCAATCGGCCGATCACCGACGCCGGCACGGTGCCCGCGCTCTATGCCGGCACGAAGGAAATGGGCACAGAGGTCGTGATGGTGGGCTATGGCAGCCGCGGCATCGGCTCGGTCGGCCAGCGGCCGATCTACTATGAGGGCTCGGACAAGGCCGCCGCCACAAACACCGTCGACAAAATCATGACCGCGGTGCATCCGATACCGCGCGGCGCGGACGAAGACGCCGGCAACTGGCTCAGGGTCACCTTGCGTCGGGAAAGCCAGGGCGCCAGCCGCCTCGATGGCATCCTGGGATCCGGCGACAGCGGCGGTTCGACGTGGCTGCGCACCAGCGACGGCTGGGCGATCTGCGGCATCAACTCCAACGGCAGCGGCGAGACCTACGGCGCGCCCTCCTATTTTGCCCGTATTTCCGGCGTGCGGGACTGGTTCGCCGACACGGTGCCCGGTCTTCGCTTCGTGACGTAGCTTCGGGGCGTAGTTTCGTGGCGTAGCGCAGAGCGACCGCGCTGCTGGCATCGGCCTGATTTGGCCGTATGATCGCGCCCGCAACACAGGATTTGTGGGAGAGAACGATGGCCAAGGTGGCATTTCTGGGTCTGGGTGTGATGGGCTTTCCGATGGCGGGGCATCTGGCCGCCAAGGGCCACGACGTGACCGTCTATAACCGCACCTTCGCCAAGGCCGAGGCCTGGACCCAGAAGCACAAGGGCAAGGCCGCCAAGACTCCGAAGGAGGCGGCGGCCGGCCAGGAGATCGTGTTCTGCTGCGTGGGCAACGACGACGACCTGCGCTCGGTCGTGCTGGGCCCGGACGGCGCCTTCGCCGGCATGGCCAAGGGCGCGATCTTCTTCGACAACACCACGGCCTCGGCCGACATCGCGCGCGAACTCCATGCCGCGGGCAAGAAGCTCGGCATCGAGTTCGTCGATGCGCCTGTTTCGGGCGGCCAGGCCGGCGCCGAGAACGGCCAGCTCACGGTGATGTGCGGCGGCGAGCAGGCGCCTTTCGACAAGGCCAAGCCCGTGGCCGATGCCTTCTCCAAGGCGGTCACGCTGATCGGCCCGCCGGGCTCGGGCCAGATCACCAAGATGATGAACCAGATGTGCATCGCGGGCATCGTCCAGGGCCTGGCCGAAGCGCTGAATCTCGGCCAGCGCGCCGGTCTCGACATGGAGAAGGCACTGGGCGCCATCTCCAAGGGCGCGGCGCAGAGCTGGCAGATGGAGAATCGCTGGCAGAACATGGTCAACGGCAAGTTCGACTACGGCTTCGCCGTCGACTGGATGCGCAAGGACCTCGGCATCGCCATGGCCGAGGGCAAGCGCCAGAAGGCCGGCATGCCGCTGGTCGCGCTGGTCGACCAGTTCTACGAGCGCGTGCAGGCGCGCGGCGGCAATCGCTGGGACACGTCGAGCCTGATCCAGCCGCTGCAGAAGCCGTAAGGCCCATGAGCGGCTACACCCTCTGGGGCCGTCCCGGCTGGGGCTCGACGCTCGTCGAGGCCCAGCTCGAGTGGTATGGGCTCCCCTTCACCTACGAGGCGGTCGAGGACCTGTTCCGCACGCCCGGCGCCAAGGCCAGGCTCGAGAAGGTCAATCCGCTGGCCCAGGTGCCGACGCTCGTCCTGCCCGACGGCAGCATCATGACCGAGAGCGCCGCCATCACGCTGTTGCTGGCCGAGGTCACGGGCAAGGACTCGCTGGTGCCCAAGGCCGGTTCGCCGGAGCGTGCGAAGTTCCTGCGCTGGCTGATCTATATCGTGGCCAACATCTACCCGACCTTCACCTATGCCGACGATCCGGCGCGCTTCGTGTCGGTCAATGCCGCGCGCGATCCTTTTCGCGCCGCAACTGACGCTTACGCGCAACGGCTGTGGCACCAGGTGGAGAGCGAGACCGGCAGCCCGTGGTTCCTGGGCGAGCGCTTCTCCGCCCTCGACATCTACATCAACGTGATGACCCGCTGGCGGCCCAAGCGCGGCTGGTTCGAGGGCGAGACGCCGAAGCTGTTCGCCATTGCGCGCAAGGCCGATGGCGTGCCCGAGCTCAAGGAAGTATGGAAGAGGAACTACCCATGAGGCGCCGCAGCTTCGTTGCGCTCGCCTCCGCCGCAACCGCGCTCGCCGGACCTGCCCGCGCCCAAGGCACCTATCCTGACAAGCCGATCACCATGGTCGTGCCGGCGCCGCCGGGCGGCGGCACCGATTTAGTCGCGCGTCTCTATTCCGATCTCCTGAGCCAGGAACTCGGCCAGCAGGTGCTGGTCGACAACAAGGGCGGCGGCAACGGCAACGTCGGCACCGCCTTCGTCGCGCGCGCCAAGCCCGACGGCTACACGCTGCTGATGCAGTACTCCGCCTACCATTCGGCCAACCCGGCGCTGATCAAGGAACTGAACTGGAAGCCCGACGATTTCGTCGGCGTCGCCATGGGCGCCGTGGCACCGCATGTCATCGTGATCGCCAAGAAGGTGCCGGCGGAAGACCTCAAGAGTTTCATTGCCTATGCCAAGGCCAACAAGGGCAAGCTGAACTACGCTTCGGTGGGTGCGGGTTCGGTGCCGCACCTGGGCGGCGTGCTGCTCAACAAGGCGGCCGGCATCGATCTCGTGCACATCCCCTACAAGGGTGCGGGACCCGCGACGGCCGATCTCGTGGCAGGCCAGGTCGAGTTGACGGTCGTGACGCCGCCGTCGGTGTCGGGCCACATCCGCAACGGCAACGTGAAGGCAATGGCGCTGGCCAGCGACCAGCGCCACCCGGCTTTCCCCGAGATCCCGACCACGGCCGAGGCCGGCCTTCCGGGCTTCATCCTCGACGGCTGGTTCGCGCTGTTTGCGCCGGCCGGCACGCCGCAGCCCATCGTCGACAGGCTGAACGCCGCGATGCGCAAGATCGGCAAGATGGAAGCCGTCGTCGCCCGCGCCAACCAGCTCGGCACCGTGCTGAAGGACTGGACGCCGGGCCAGATGGACAGCTTCGCCAAGGGCGAGGTCGAGACCTGGGGCAAGGTCATCCGCGACAACAACATCACCTTCACCGAGTAGGCGCGGGCGAGTGGCCTGCATCGGCATCGTCGGCGGCCTGGGCGTCGGCGCCACCGTCCACTACTACGAGAAGATCACCGCGGCCTGCAAAGCCCGCGGCGTCGTGCCCGATCTGTTGATCGCCCATGCCGATGTCGACCACGGGCAAGGCCTCGTGCGCGCGGGCAAGCTCGACGAGCTGGCCGACTACCTTGCGGGCTTCATAGAACGGATGGGCCGCGCCGGCGCCGAGGCGGCGGTGATGCCCGCCGTCACCCCGCACATCTGCATTGCCCAGCTGCTGAAGCGCACGCGGCTGCCCCTCATCAACATCGTCGACCCGATCGGCACCGAACTCAGCGCCCGCAAGCTCCGGCGCGTGGCGCTGTTCGGCACCGTCTTCACCGTCGAGGGCGGCTTGTGGGGCCAGCTCCAGTCTCATTCACCTGACGTCGAGATCGTGAAGCCGCAGCCCGACGAGATCGCCTTCATCGGCAAGGCCTATCAGCGCATCCTCGATACGCAGAAGGGCAATGATGCCGACACAGCAGGACTGCGCCGCATCGCTGCCGACCTACAGCGGCGCGACGGTGTCGAGGCGATCCTGCTGGCTGGCACCGATCTCGCCGTGATCTTCGACGAGGAGAATGCCGGGTTTCCCGCCATCGATGTCGCCCGCCTGCACATCGACGCCATCGTCGAGTGCCTGGCCAGCTAGAACGTCTGCCTCACGCCCACGATCTGGCTGAGGCAGAGGCCGACATGCTCGGCGGTCTCGGGCGCCAGGCCCTCAACTTCGATCTCGACCGAGAGCTGGTCATCGGTGGTCTGGGCGAAGACGCGCGCCGGCACGAGACCGCGCTTGGCCAGGAGTTCGAGCGCGCGCGGCAGCACGCCCGGCTCGACGTCGGCTTCGAAACAGTAACGGACGGTGGAATTGCTACGCTTGAGCGCGAGGACGCCCAGAGACGTGGTGGACATGGAACGACTCCCGGAATGACGGACGAATGGCGACGCAGCGGTTTGCAGAGCAAACCGAGGTGCTAATTCGCGTCACGAGGAGGTCCATGCGGGCCATGTCGCCACTATAGCGCCGGAGCCGGGCGGCGGGCTAGGGTCACGGCAATCACCCGCCGGGAAGGAAAGAAAAATGCGTTCGACGCCCATCTACGAGGTCCATGCTGTCAAATATGCCCACCTGCCGCGCAAGGCATGGGAAGTGCAGATCTCGCCAGACCCGCACGATGCCGACTTCCCGATGGACTATTTCGTCTGGGTGGCGATCCCGCTCGACGAGGAAGGCCATCGTGCGATCGGCGGCAAGCCGATCGTGATCGACACCGGCTTCAACGCCGAGGTCGGCAAGGGCCGCGGCCGCGAGGTGAAGAAGAATCCCGCCGACCTGCTGGCCCACCTCGACGTCGATGCCAAGACGGTCGAGGACGTCATCGTCACCCACCTGCATTACGACCACATCGGCAACTGGGACCGCTTCCCCAAGGCGCGCTTCCATCTCCAGGACAAGGAGATGAACTTCGCCACCGGCCGCCACATGTGCAAGGACCCGTTCCGACACGCCTACGAGGTCGAGGACATCGTCGGCATGATCCGCGCCGTCTACGGCAAGCGCGTCGTGTTCCACGACGGCGACGAGGAGATCCAGCCCGGCATCTCGGTGCACCTGATCGGCGGCCACACCGCGGGCATCCAGTCGGTACGCATCATGACCCGGAACGGCTGGCTCGTGCTGGCCTCCGACGCCAGCCATTATTTCTGGGGCGTCAACAACGACAAGCTGTTCGCCATCGTCTACTCGGTGGCCGACATGCTGGCGGGCTATGACAAGCTCAAGAAGCTGGCCGACGGCCGCATCGAGATGGTGATCCCCGGCCATGATGCCGAGGTCATGACGCGCTACCCCGCCTCGAAGAAGGGCCTGGAGGGCGTGAGCGTGCGGCTGGACTGAACTCTCGTCGTCTCGACCGAAGCCGAGCGGCGTAGCAGAGAGACCTTGTCTGATGCAGACAAGACCCTTCGACTACGCGCTGCGCGCTTCGCTCAGGGTGACCGCTATCGCGGTCACTTCTTCTCCACGTTCCACAGCGCCAGCGACGGCGTCTGCAGCAGGCCATTGAGGTTGGCGCGGGTTGCCGTCGGCGTCGTGAACTGGCCGAGCGGCACATGCGTGGGATACTCCAGCACGCGCAGCTGCACGGCCTCGGCGATCTGCTTCTGCTTGGCCGGATCGGTTTCCTTCGAATAGGCGTCGCGCAGCTTTTCCAGCTCGACGTCGCAGCTCCAGCCGAACGTCGCCTTGTCGCACGAGGCGTTGAGGAAGGCCGCCGACACCGGGTTCAGCACGTCGGTGGCGCCCCACGAGGTGAAGTAGGCACCCCAGCCGCCCTTGTCCGGCGCATCCTTCTTGGCGCGGCGCGTCACCAGCGTCTGCCAGTCCATCGGCTGCAGGTCGACCTTCAGGCCGGTCTTCTCGAGCTCGGCCTTGGCGACGGTAGCGAGGTTGTTGTGGCCCGACGTGTCGGTCTGGTGCAGGAACACCACCGGGGTGCCGTCGTAGCCCGCTTCAGCCAGCAGCGCCTTGGCCTTGGCGATGTTGCCCGAGATCTTGTCGTCCCAGCCCTTGGTCGATTCCAGCGGCGAGCCGCAGGGGAACAGCGACTTGCATTCCTTGTAGTAGGCAGGGTTGCCGACATTGGCCTCGAGGAACGGCTTCTGCGACAGCGCGTAGAGCACGGCCTGGCGCACCTTGGCGTTGTCGAACGGCTTGAACAGCACGTTGAAGCGCATGGCGTATTGCCGGCCCGCCGTGTTGACCACCGTGATCTTGACATTCTTGTCCTTGGCGAGGAGCGGCAGCAGGTCGGGCGGCACGATCTCGACCAGGTCGACCTCGCCGTTGATCAGGGCATTCACCTGGGTCGAGGTGTCGGGCAGCGTCAGCCATTCGACCCGGTCGACCTTGGCGACCTTGCCGCCGGCGAGGCCCGAGGCCGGCTCGTTGCGCGGCTTGTACTTGGCGTTCTTGACGTAGACCGCCTTCTCGCCGGCCCGCCACTCGTCCTTCTTGAAGATGAACGGCCCGGAACCCGTGGCGTCGGTGATCTGCGTGTTGGGGTCTGTGGCGGCCACCGCCTTGGGCATCATGAAGGGCACGTTCGAGCTCGACTTGCCGAGCGACTCGAGCACCAGGCCGTAGGGCTCCTTCAGCACCATCTTGATGGTCTTGGCGTCGGGCGATGAGAGGTCGGCCACGACACTCATCAGCTTCTGGCCCATCGAATCCTTGGCGCCCCAGCGCCTGATCGAGGCGACGCAGTCCTCGGCGGTCACCGGCTTGCCGTCGTGCCACTCCAGCCCGTCGCGCAGGACGAAGGTCCAGGTGAGCTTGTCGGGCGAGACGGTCCAGGTGTCGACCATCTGCGGCTTGACCTCGAGCTTGGCGTCGAGCGCAAACAGCACGTCGTAGACCATGTTGCCGTGGTGCGTGGAGATCAGTGCCGTGGTCCAGGTCGGATCGATGATCTTGAGATCGGAGTGCAGCGCCACCTTCAATGTGGATTGCGCCGCGGCAGGCGCCGCGAACGCAGCGACGGCGACAAGCGTACAGACGACACGACGACCGATCTTCAACATGACAACCTCTCCTGGCTTCCCCGGAGGGCAACAATAGAGCTGTCAGCCGCCCTGCGCGACCTCCAGAAGCGCCTGCCACTCGGTAAACTTGACGCGAGGCCGGCCCAGCGCCGCACCCGCCGCGACTTCGGCCTTGTCGATGCGATGCCAACCGTCGGCGTCGACACAGACCGGCAACGGATCGGGCCCGCTCTTGGGATCGCGCTCTTTCAGCCAGGCCGCGACCTCCTTGGCGACCGCGTGACTGTCGGCACGGTTGGTCGGGATCGTGCCACTGGGTCCGCGCCGGGCCCAACCGACCGCGAACACGCCGTCGGCCTTGGGATAGTCCTCACCGGTGTAGCCGATGCAGGTGACGACGAGGTCGACCGGCAGCTTGCCGGTCGTGAGTTCCAGCTCTCCCACCCGGAAGGCCATGGGCGCCGAATTGAACAGGAAATGAACGGTGACCGGCTTGGCGCCGGGCTTGTTGCCAGCAAAGCCCTTCAGGATCTCGAGATTCTTGTTCTTGCGCAGCCGCTCGGGCGTCGGATCGGAGGCCGGCGGATGGCCTTCGAGAGCCTTGGCATCGATCACGGAAACGGCACGGGCAAGACGGCCCATTTCACCCAGTTCGTTGCCGGTGAAGGAGGCATGCTCGGGCCCGCGCCGGCCGATCACGTAAATGTCGGTGAGCGGCGCCGCCGCGATCGCTTCGGTCGCCGCCGGCACGATGTCGCTCTTGGCCATTTCCTCGGCACTCTTGGCCAGCAGCCGGGCGACGTCGAGCGCCACGTTGCCGTTGCCGATCACGGCCACGCGCCGCACCTGGGAAAGATCGGGTCCCTGGCGGAAATCCGGATGGCCGTTCAGCCAGGCCACGAACCGCCACGAACCCCAGACCTGGGGCAGTTCCTCGCCCGGCACACCGAGCTTGCGGTCGATCACCATGCCCGTGGCCACGATCACCGCGTCATAGGCCGCCTGGAGCTCGTCCCAGGACAGATCGCGGCCGATTTCGATATTGCCGGCAAACCGGACGTCGGGCTGGGCCAGCAGCCGGTCGAATTGGCGGGCGACCGCCTTGGTGCCCTGGTGGTCAGGCGCCACGCCGGCCCGCACCAGCCCGTGCGGCGTCGGCAGGCGGTCGATCAGGTCGATGCGGAGCTCGGGATTGGCGCGTAAAAGCCCGTCGGCGGCATAGAAGCCGGACGGGCCGGCACCCACGATGGCAACCCTGTGAGTCATGACGGCCCGCTTAGCATATGATGGCGGTCGAGTTGAAGGTGAGGCTGATGGCGAAAAAATACGGACATCTGACGCAACTGGGCCGCCCGGCGGCGCTGCCGGAGTCGCCCGACAAGGCGGTGCTGGAAACCGTGCCGAACGCCAACCCGCGCGATCTCTATCTCGTGCGCTTCACGGCGCCCGAATTCACCACGCTCTGCCCGATGACCGGCCAGCCCGATTTCGCCCATCTGGTGATCGACTACGCGCCGAAGGCGAAGCTGATCGAGAGCAAGTCGCTGAAACTCTATCTCGGCAGCTTCCGCAATCACGCCGACTTCCACGAAGCCTGCACGCTGGCCATCGGCCAGCGGCTGGCCAAGGTGCTGGCGCCGCGCTGGCTCCGGATCGGCGGCTATTGGTATCCGCGCGGCGGCATGCCAATCGACGTCTTCTGGCAGACCGGCACGCCGCCCAAGGGACTGTGGTTGCCCGATCCGGGTGTCGCGCCCTATCGCGGCCGAGGCTAGCCGGCTCGCGGTCGTGGCCCGACTTCCACCGACTCCCAAGCGCCCGCCGAAGCCGGCGACGCCGCGCGAGTTGCGCGACGCCATCCGCGACGAGGCGCTGCGGCTGGGCTTCGATGCCGTGGGCTTCGCCGCCGCGACCCTGACACCCGAAGCGCGGGCTGAACGGTTGGCACAGCTCACGCAATTCGTCGAACTCGGCTTCCAGGGCGATATGGGCTGGCTGGGTGAGCGCACGCCTGAGCGCGTCGACCCGGCGACGCTGTGGCCCAAGGCCCGCACCGTCGTGTCGCTGGCGCTCAACTACGGGCCGACCATCGATCCGCGCGCGGCGCAGGACCAGCGCGAGCACGGTGCGATCTCGGTCTATGCCCAAGGCCGCGACTATCACGAGGTGATGAAGACCAAGCTGAAGGCGCTCGGCCGCTTCATCTGGGACAACTACCGCCATTCGATAAAAGTCTTCGTCGACACGGCCCCGCTGATGGAAAAGCCTTCGGCCCAGGCCGCCGGCCATGGCTGGCAGGGCAAGCACACCAATCTCGTGTCGCGCCGCTTCGGCTCGTGGCTGTTCCTGGGCGAACTGCTGCTCTCGGCCGAGCTGCCGACGGATACGGCAGAGAGCGACCATTGCGGCCAATGCCGTGCCTGCCTCGATGCCTGCCCCACAGCAGCCTTCCCCGCGCCCTACAAGCTCGACGCGCGGCGCTGCATCTCCTACCTCACCATCGAGCATGAAGGCGCCATCGACCGTGAGTTCCGCGCGGCCCTCGGCAATCGCATCTATGGCTGCGACGATTGCCTGGCCGCCTGTCCGTGGAACAAGTTCGCCAAGGCGGCGCAGGAAGCAGCCTTCCTGCCGCGACCGGAACTCACGGCGCCCACGCTCGTCGAACTGGCCGGCCTCGACGATACGGCCTTCCGCCAGCGCTTCGCCGGCACCGCCATCAAGCGCATCGGCCGCGACCGCTTTGTGCGCAATGTCGCCTACGCGCTGGGCAACAGCGCCGCGCCGCAAACGGCCCTGCCCGCCGTCGAGCGCCTGCTCGAGGATCCCTCGCCTCTGGTGCGTGGCGCCGCAGTGTGGGCATTCTCGCAACTCGCGCCTGAAGCGTTCGAGCGGCAACGCCTGCGGACGACCGACGCAGATCTGGACGTTCAGACCGAATGGAGAGCAAGCCCATGATGATCGGACCCAAGCATTTCCTGACAGCCGGTGCGCTGGGCGCCGCTCTGCTCCTCGGCATCGGTGCCGCCACGGCGCAGCCGATCACGCCAGAACAGGCCGCCAAGATCGTGGCCAGTCCGGATCGCAGCAATGCCGATCGCACCAACGACAAGCGCCGCAAGCCCGCAGAGATTCTGGTTTTCATCGGCGTTCGCCCCGGCATCACCGCCCTCGATCTCAGCGCCGGCGGCGGCTACACGACCGAGCTGCTGGCGCGGACGATCGGGCCAGTCGGCGCCGTCTATGGCCAGAGCCGGCCGCGCAATCCCGACCAGCCCGCGCCGCGTCCCGCCGCACCCGAGGGCAACAGCAATCCGTCGGCCACGCCCGCTCCGGCCCCCGCAGCCGCAGCTCCCGCTGCGCCGCCGGCCGCACCGCGCCCGTCGCCCGTGGCGCTGGCCGACCGCGACGCCAAGCTCAAGGGCGCGGGCGTCGCGGCCGCACCGATCACCGCCCTCTCGCGGCCGTTCGAGGATCCCGTCCCGCCCGAACTCGCGGACGGGCGCTTCGATCTCGTGACCCTGATGTTCAACTATCACGACCTGGGATTCCTGAACGTCGATCGAGACAAGATGAACCAGGCAGCCTTCCGCGCACTGAAGCCGGGCGGGTTCTACGTCATCGCCGACCATTCGGGCCGACCCGGCACCGGCATCTCCGAGTCGGGCACGCTCCATCGCATCGAGGAAGCGTTTCTGCGCAAGGAAGTCGAGGCCGCGGGCTTCAAGCTGGTGGCCGAGGGCAACTTCCTGCGCAATCCCAACGATCCTCGTGATAAGAACACGCCGGACCCGCCGCAGCCCAAGGACGAATTCGTTCTGAAGTTCGTCAAGCCCTGACGGGCTAACGCCGCGCCTTGAAGAAATCGCGCAACAGCGCTGCTGCCTCGCTCTCGGCGATTCCCGGATAGAGTTCGGGCCGGTGATGGCAGGTCGGCTGATCGAAGATGCGCGGCCCGTGCTCGACGCCGCCGCCCTTGGGATCTGAAGCGCCCCAGTAGACGCGGCGCAGGCGCGCAAAGGAAATTGCCTGCGCGCACATCGGACAGGGCTCCAGCGTGACATGGAGATCGCAGTCGATCAGCCGGGACGTGCCGAGCTTTGCAGCCGCACTGCGGATCGCCAGCATCTCGGCATGGGCTGTGGGATCGCGGGCGGCCTCGGTCTGGTTGCCGGCCTCGGCCAGCACCGCGCCGTCGGGGCCGATGATCACCGCGCCGACCGGCACCTCGCCCCGCACTGCGGCGGCGCGCGCCTGGGCCAGCGCGCGTTCCATGGGGGAGGCTCTTGTCGTTCCGCTCATATCGGACAAGATAGCGGCAAGTAGGGGTTGGGAGGAGTAGATCATGCGGTTCAGCTTTACGCCAGAACAGGAGGAGTTCCGTGCCGGCCTGCGGCGGGCCCTCGAGGCGAGGTCGCCCACCAAGGAAGTCCGCCGCCTGATGGCGACCGATGCCGGCTGGGAGCGCGAGGGCTGGCAGAAGCTCAATCGCGAACTGGGCCTGACCGCCGTGCATATTCCCGAGGTCTATGGCGGCAGCGGGTTCGGCTATGGCGAGTTGGGCATCGTGCTGGAAGAGATGGGCCGCGGCCTCTTGTGCGCGCCCTTCTTCTCGACCGCGGCGCTGGCCACGACCGCCATCCTGAACGCCGGCACGGAAGAACAGAAGCGTGCCCTGCTGCCGTCGATCGCCTCGGGCGACACCACCGCGACGCTCGCCTTCTCCGAGGACGACGGGCGCAACGACGGCGCCAGCGTGGCCATGACGGCGGCACCGTCCGGCGCTGTCTATCGCCTGGACGGCACCAAGAGCTTCGTCCTCGACGGCCACACCGCGGATCCCATCGTCGTGCTGGCGCGCCAGCCCGGCTCGAAGGGTGAGGGCGGCCTGTCGTTCTTCACCGTTGCCGGCGACGCCTCCGGCCTGGAGCGGCGGCTGCTCAAGACGATGGACGAAACCCGCAAGCTCGCGCGCCTGCAGTTCAACGGTGTCGAGGCGCGGCTGCTCGGCGAAGCGGGCGGCGCGGCCGGGCCCTTCGCCAAGACGATGCAGCAGGCCCTCGTCTGCCTCGCCAATGAAATGGTGGGCGGCGCCGAGCGACTGCGCGAGGACGCGCTCAGCTACGTCAAGATGCGCATGCAGTTTGGCCGCGCACTCGCCTCCTTCCAGACCATGAAGCACAAGGCCGCCGACATGCTGGTCGACGTCGAGCTGGCGAAGTCGGCAGCCTATTATGCCGCCGCGGCCCTCGACGAGGGTGACGGCGATATTCGGGCGATTGCCTCGCTCGCCAAGGCCTGCGCGTCCGAAGCCTATCTGCAGACGGCCATCCATGCGGTTCAGATGCACGGCGGCATCGGCTTCACCTGGGACAACGACACCCACCTCTGGTTCAAGCGGGCCAAGAGTTCGGAGATCCTGTTCGGCGATGCCAACCAGCATCGCGAGACGATGATGCAGCATTGGGGAGAGCCGTCATGAGCACAGAAGCCATGAGCGAGCCGACCGAAGCCTCCGTCCGCGCCGAAGTGAGCGCCTGGCTCAAGGACAACTGGAACCCCGACCTCAGCCTGGTCGAGTGGCGCAAGAAGCTCGCGGCCTCGGGCTGGGGCGCGCCGCATTGGCCAAAGCAATGGTACGGCCGCGACCTGCCGGTGAAGTTCAACGCCATCGTCGACGAGGAGTTTCACAAGATCGGCGCCGTCGGCGTCGCCAAGGCCGGCATCCGCACACTGGCCGCCGCCACCATCCTGGCGCACGGCACCGACCTGCATAAGGAAAAGTTCCTGCTGCGCATCCTCACCGGCGAGGACACCTGGTGCCAGCTCTTCAGCGAGCCGGGCAGCGGCTCGGACATGGCCGGCGCCGTCACGCGCGCCGACCGCCAGGGCAACAAGTGGGTCGTCAACGGCCAGAAGGTGTGGACCACCAGCGCGCACAAGGCGCATTGGGGCCTGCTGCTGGCGCGCGCCAACTGGGACGTGCCCAAGCACAAGGGCCTCGCCTACTTCGTCCTCGACATGAAACAGCCGGGCGTTCAGGTCCATCCGCTGAAACAGATGAACGGCCACGCCTCGTTCAACCAGGTGTTCTTCACCGACGCCATCGTCGAGCCGGAGTTCCTGGTATCCGAAGTGGGCGACGGCTGGACCGTGGCGACCACGACCCTGATGCACGAACGGCGCGGCGCCGATGGCCTGCGCAGCTGGGCCACGGCCTCGCAGGCCAAGGGCCGCATCTATGAAGAAGAGCGGGCCGAGATCGCCACCACGATGGAACCCTACAAGTGGTATCCACAGCGTGCCGGCCGAGTCGACCTGGTGATGGAACGAGCCAAGGCCACGGGCAAGTTCGCCGACCCGGTGCTACGCCAGGAGATCGCGAGGCTCCTGATCATGTCCAAGGCGGCCGAATGGACCGCCCGGCGCGCACGCGCCGCGCAGGAACAGGGACGGCCGCAGGGCCCTGAGGGCTCGCTCGGCAAGCTGGTATCGAGCCACGTCGCGCGCCAGGCGGCGCGGGTCCACACCTACCTCACCGGCTCCGATGCTCTCCTGAGCGGCGAGGACAGCCCGCTGAATGGCGTGATTGCCGAGATCCTGGTCTCGGTGCCAGCGACCTCGATCGCCGGCGGCACCGACGAGATCCAGCGCAACATCATCTCCGAGCGCGTCTTGAAGATGCCCAAGGAGCCCAGCGTCGACACCACCAAGCCCTTCAAGGATGTGCCGAGGAACATCACGGCGTCGTAGTCAATGGACCGCGGGCCTCCAGGCCCGCTCATAGGGCTGAGCG
>CAMDOT010000107.1 GCA_945903635.1 Rhizobium sp. Q54
GCTCCACCGACCGGCGTCGCGCAGGGCCTGCGCCGCCGTGCCGGGAACAACGGCTGCGATCCAGTCGAGCGCCGGCGACAGGTCGCCGGGCTCCTTCGCCGCGCCCGGCACGGTGAGCGCAAGCCGCCAGCCCCCGTCGAGACGAACGACGCGACGCCCGGTGACGGACCGCAGCGCCGACATCAAGGGAACCGGGCCGCGAGCGTCGACATGATGAACGCGTAGTCGGCTTCAATCGGGCCGAACTTCAGGGTAGCGGCATCGAATTTCCGGCGATGGGCCATGCGTGCCAGCTGGAACTGCAGGGTCTTGGCCGCCTCGGCGATGCGCCGGCTGGCAAGCGCCGCTTCGTCCAGCCCCTCCTCGCCGTGCATGCCGAGCCAATCCAGGTAGGTGCCCAGCAGCTCGAAATTCGCGCCGAGCTGGCGCGGCAGATTGAAGGCGTACAGATGGAAAAAGTCCGAATCGCGCGCCGCGAGCCGCTCGAAGTGCAGCGGCAACGCAAGCCGCCAGCCAGTCAGGGGATTGGCGGCGGGACGATGCTTCAGGTGCAGCCGCAAGAGGTCGACCGAGGCCGCGACCAGCGCCTCCCCAGCCAGCGCCTTGCCGTCGCGCTTCACGAACTCGACATAGGGAAACAGCGCGCCGGACGTCATGGGCGACCGGAACAGACCATCGTAATCCTCGCCCTCGAGCACATGATACCCGACGTTGTGGAAATAGCCGAGCCGGCGCGCCGCGGAGTCGAGAGCGACGACCGCCATGGTCGTCTTCACATGTTGCCGACGATAGGCAAGATCCACATCCGGAAGCCAATGCGCATCGGCTTCGATCAACACCGGTCGGCCGCGGCGAAGCTGCTCCAGCGTATGCACCTCGACACTGTCGTAGATCGCAAGTTCCTGAACGGCGAGGCCGAACAGCACCCGTAGATCATCCAACGGAAACTTGAAGAAGGTGAAATGATCACCCTCGAAATCCAGGAGCACGGTGAAGGGCAGCGCCGCCTCCGCCGGATGTCCCAACGCCGGAAGAAGTTCCACCCACAGGTCGACATAGCAATTTGTTTCCGTCCAGACGCGGTCGCCCGCATGCAGCGCCGGCCGCGTCCACGTTGCCGGATCGAGGCCGAACAGGTCGACGGCGCTAGAGACCGAGGACATCGCGAACGTCTCGCGGCCAGTCTTCGGGGGCAAAGCCATGATGCTTGAACAGCGCCAGCGCGATGCGTTCGACGCCGAAGCCGACACAGGCCGAGTGCGCGGGCTCGCCCGCCGCGGTCTCGATACTCCAGGCACGACCGAACAGGTCACGATGATCGTTGAAGCTGACGCAGGCGGTCGGCTCTTCCTTCGAGGTGATCGGTATCAGGAGTTCGAACTTGAGATTCTCCTCGCGCTGGTTCGCCGCCAACAATCTCCCGACCCGCCCGAAGAACGGATCGTTGGCGACCACGACTTCTAATGTCAGGTTGAACGATTCGACGAGCGCGCGCCCGCGTCTCATCCAAAGCTCGCGGAACGCGACCGTCTGCTCATGGGTGCCGACACGAACATGCTCGCGCATGCGGAACATCTGCATGCGCGCCGGATCGATCGAGGGCTCATTTCGGAAGCAATAGGCGTAGACGTCGACCAACGCACCATCTTCCGACAAGCGGCCACGCGCGGCGACGGTGGGATAGACGCCGTAGCAGGCGGCGGGCGTCAGGGCGACTTGCGTCATCTGCTGTCCCACTGTGATGTCGCCGCCCTTGTCGAGCGTTTCAATGAGCGCACGATGCTCGCGGTCGGAGCCGAAGAAGCTGTAGACCGTGCCGGCAAGTTGAGGAAACTTCCTCGTGTAGCCGCTCTTCTCGAGCTGCCACCTGCCGATGCCGGGCGGAAACCGCATGACCTCCGGCCGGTCGGGATCGCCGATCGTGCTGATCGCCGCATTGATTCGCTCGATCACATTCTCGAATGCCCCGCCTCGGCCGTAGAGGCCGTCGACGCCCAGGGAAATGAGCAGGCCATGGCGCAGCAACTCGTCGCGGAACGCGCGATGCAGGTCGGCAAGGACAGTCGCGGCAGGCATCATTCCAGTAATCCCGGATCCTCGCGCAGCGCCACCAAAAGCTGGGCGGTCCTGGCAAGAACACGGTCGTTATTGACCATCAACGCCGCCGAATGTGCGTCACGAAGATGGCGGCCGAGGCTGAAGGCCGTATCGTTGCGATAGCCGGCCAGGCCGCAGACCAGCATCGCCTGATGGATGACCTGGACGGCAAGTTGCGAGGAGCCGGTCTTGAGATTGTTCATGGCAACCGCGAAGGGCAGCGCCGTGAGCTTGTCTTCCGAGCCAACGACGGCCTCATATTGGCGCAGCGAAACCACGACGTTGGACTTCATGAGCTGCAGGAGGCTCGCGGCCTCGGCAAGACGCCAGCCGCCGTCCGGCACACCGCCGGGCGTCTTCTTCGCTTCGGAGCGCACATAGGCCCTGGCGCGCGTGACTGCATCGGTAGCGATGCCGAGCCAGAGTGCGCTCCACAGCAGATGCGAGACCGGCAACATCGTCTGGGCCGAGACATCGGCAAAAGGCGCCGGGATCACCTGCTCCATCCCGCCTTTGGCCTCGAGGTGATAGCCGTTTGAGCAGGTGCCGCGCATGCCCAGCGCGTCCCAGCCGCTCTTTTGCTCGAGCTGGTATCCGTCGCGGGGTACCACGACGATGACCTGGTCGGATGCCGGCGACTGCGGCGTGCGGCGCGCGGTGACGAGAATGCCATCGCAATCCGCACCATAGGAGATGACCGGCGCCTGCTTGGTGAGCGAGAAGCGGCCGTCCTTTTCCTCGATCGCGCAGATGCTCGAACGTACATCGCCGCCGACGCCGACTTCCGATGTCGCTGAACCAAGCAGGAGCTGGTCCTTGGCAAGTTGCTTCATGAACGTACGAAGCCAAGCGTTCTTGCCCGCATGGTGCACGATACACGCGACCTGGATCTGGTGCATGGCATAGATCATTGCCGTCGAGGCGCAGGACCGGCCGAGCGCATCGCAGATCGAGGCCACTTCGGCGATACCGGCGCCCGCGCCGCCTTCGCTCTCGGGCACCATGATGCCGAGAAGCTGGCGGTCCTTCAGGGCGGCAAGGGCTTCCCTGGGGAAGCGAGCCCCGGCATCGACGTCGTCGGCGTGCCGGGCGGCAATTTCGACGCCCACCGCGCGTGCCGCGGCGAGCCGAGAGGTCATGCGGCTTCTTTGTATACGCCGATCTCGTCCAGCGACTGGGCGATGGCGTTGACGCTGGAGAATGTCCGCCGGCGCAGCAGGCGATCAGGAAACTCGATGTCGAAGGCCTCTTCCAGGGCCAGCATCAGGTTCACCGTCGCATGCGACGTCAGGCCAGCCGCGTAGAGGTCGGCGTCGTCCGCCAAGGATTCGACATCCGCCTGCAGCAACGCGCTTTCCTTCAAGACAGCGCGAACACGCGCCTGAACAGGCTGAGCCATGCTTGCCCCAAAATTGAATATCTCGGAGTGAATTTTGAACATCTAGATTGATTAGTCACTATCAATAATTTCAACAAGACTGAAGTAACTTGCACCTCGCGGCGGCTAGGCTCAGATTCGAATAGTTAAATATATTCAATCACTTACGATATTTCACCACGATGTCCGGCTCTATAACTGCAGTTATATTGCAAAATGATATCAACATGCCTAGGCTGGCCTGTAGGCTCTTGCGCGCGCCACCCAAGGCATGTCGCAATCGTTTCCTGACAATGCTGCAACTGCAAATACGAGCCGAAGAGTGGGACGGATTATGACGCCAGTCACATTCGACGGCTGTTTTGGCTGGCTTCATGGCCCGCGCGAAGGCGTGGCGGGCGACGTCGCCGTCCTGATCTGCCCGAGCCTCATGGAGGATGCAGTCGTCGCCCATGCCTCGTTGCGGTTGCTTGCCGACAGGCTGGCGGCCGCGGGCTACTGGGCGCTGCGTTTCGACTATCCCGGCACCGGCGACTCCTGCGACGGCGACATCGAGGGCAACGGCGGGCATTGGACCGCCTGGCAGCAAAGCGTCGATGCCGCCGCGAGCTGGCTGCGAACCACCACCGGCGCACAGCGGCTGGTCGTCTGCGGGTTGCGCATCGGCGCGACATTGGCAGCGCTCGCCGCCGCACGTCGCGACGACATCGCGGGCCTCGTCCTGTTCGAACCGGTGCCGAGCGGCAACACTTACGTGCGCCAGCTTCGCCTCGATGCCGAGATGCTGACTGGCCAACGTCCGGCAAAGGAGGAAGGCCTCGCCATCCGGGAGTTCCGGTTCAGCGCCAGGACCCTCGAACAGATCGCAGCAGTCGATCTGCGCCAAGTCCGATTGCCGGCCGCATCGAAGGTGGCGATCTTCGCGCGCTCGGACGCCAGACGGCTCGAGGCGTGCGTCCGAGCCTGGACCGATGGCGGCACGGCAGTGGCCAGCCTGGGCTGGGAGGGTCTGGCCCCGCTCGTGCACCAGAACCTCATCGAGGAAGACGCGCTCGCCGACTTCAGCGGTGTCTTGCGCTGGCTGGAGCAGGCGGTTCCCGCTGGCGGACTTCAGCAGGGCGCAACGCGCCTGCCTCACGCCGAGCCTGCCGCGCTTCACCCGCCGGGCTGCATCGAGACACCGCTGACCTTCGGCGACGATCGACGGCTGTTCGGCATGCTCTGCCAGCCCACTCACGGTGCGCCGGGCGACGTGCTCATCATCGGCAACATCGGGCGTGAACCGCACTACGGCACGGCGCGGCACTCTGTGGCGTTCGCCCGGCGGCTCGCCTCGGTCGGCATCGCTTCGCTCCGGATCGACTATGCCGGACTGGGCGACAGTCTCGGTCCAACGGGCCGGGAAACCGTCCGCAGCCATGTCTTCAACGTCGACCGCGGCCCTGATGTTCGTGCCGCCGTCGACGCGCTGGAAAGATTGGGCTTTCGCCGCTTCGCACTGCAGGGCGTCTGCTCCGGTGCCTATCACGCCTTTCACGGCGCTCTCTTTGAGCCGCGAATCTCGGAGCTCCTGCTCGTCAACATACCGCTGTACACGCTGCCCGAGGGTGACGTGCGGGCCCATATCGAGCAGCGCGACCTCACGCCCCTCTTCCAGAAACTGGTCATGCGTCAGAGCTGGGAGAGGTTGCTGAGCGGCCAGTCGAACCTCCGCAACGTCGTCCTTGCCCAACTGGCCAACGTCCGCACGAAATGCGCGAGCAAGGCACGAAGGTTTGCCGAGCGGCTGGGACTCAGCCGGAAAAGAAGCTTCGCGCAGCAGGCATTGGCGACATTGTCCAGGCGCGGTGTTCGGACACAGTTCCTGTTCTCCCCCGACGAAGGCGACATCGCCGTCTTCGCGCGTGAGTTCGGCCGGATGGGCGCCGACCTCCATGCCTACACCGGCGCCACGATGCGCATCGTACCGGGGATGGACCACAGCCAGATGAAGGACCCCGGACGCGACCGGGCAGAGAAGTGGACGATCGAGTTTCTCACCGAGGCGCATTGGCCGCAGGCCCGGTCCGGCTAGTTCTTGGCCGCGAGCGCGGCTGCGATCAGGCTCGCCGCGAGGGCATTGCCACGATCGGAGTAGTGGTCGGCGACGAAGTATTCGGCGGAATGCCCGGCCGCTTGTGCAGCCGCGAAAGCCGCGGAGGTATCGAGCGTCGCCAATCCCGCCCGCTTTGCGCACGCAAGCACCGCGGCCACCCGCGCCGCGACGGCTGTGCGTTCCAGGGGATAGTTCCAGCGGTCGCTTTGCTGGAACGCAACGACGAGTGCATGGGCATCGTACTTTCGGGCGAGTGCTGCGAACCGGTCCATCAGCCGGCAGGAGACGAGGACGCCATCGGCGCCGGTGCTGGCGTTGTTGCCGAACCAGAGGTCGTAGGCGCCGAGGCGGCGCATCAGCGTGTCCAGCAGGTGCGAATAGCCGAGGACAGCGCGGACCGCGACGAGCGGACCGGAGAGCGGAGTCGTCGGCACCGGCACATTGCGAAGCTCGAGCCCGTCGCCGGCCGGAACGAAATAGGGCTTGTGCTTGAAGTCGCGAAACGACAGCGCCGTGCGCTCGATATCGGAGCCGATGAAGGCCAACACGATCGTCCGCGGCTTGAGCCGCGGCACCAATCGTTCGGCCCGCAGCACCATCTGGTCGATGCCGTAGCCGCGCACGCCGGCGTTCAGCGTGCGCCGGCCGGTCAGGCGTTCGAGGTGGGCGGGCCAGCTCTCGTCACCCGACACGGACCAGCCCTCGGTATAGGAGTCGCCCAGCACGAGGACCAAAGGCCCTGCCGCTGGCGAAGCTCCCGGGTTCTGAGTGCGAAAGCCGTCCGCCGAGTACGATATGGGCTGGCCATTCACTGTCCCGGAAGCACCGGGCACCGGCTGGTAGCCCAGTTCGCTGTCGTAGCGCAGGACCCCGCGCTCTTCCGGGTCGAAGGCCCACGCCTTCTGCCAGACGTCGATGTAGTTGGGATAGCTCCAGAGCGAGGCCGATGGATCGCGGAGCCGGTCGATGGCTTCGGCCGCCAGCAGGACCACGACCACGGTGACGAGAGCGAGCACGAGCCCGCCGCCGAGCGTCGGTCGGCGCCGCGGTGCGGTCGCCAGGAGTCCGGAGTCGTTCGTCATGGGCGACCATCCATTCCGGTCACGACATCGGCGAACAAGCGATATTTGACACCGACGACCGAGAGTTCGCGCGCCCAGTTGACGAAGTCACCCCACGGGTCGTTGAGCTTGCCCAGGCCCGAGACGATGGCCACCACCGTGCCGACCTCGATGCGGCCTTCGACGGCGAACCAGCCGCCGACGCCCAGCGCTGCCGCGACCGAGAAGTAGTACATGAGGTTCATCGCCAGGTTCATCGAGTACTTGAACTTGTAGATGCCCATGTTGAGCGCGAAGACCTGGTCGATGCGCCGGCTCTCGGCCGGCACGTCGAGCTCGTCCACGACCGCGCTCGCGATCCCGCTGCTCACATCGCGTATGGTTCGGATACGGGCCTCGGCACGGCGATTGATCGCCCATTGCATCAGCGGCACGAAGACGAGCTGGGGCAGGAAGAACAACGGGCAGAGCACCGCCATCCACGGCTCGAGATAGATCATGTAGCCGATGACGCTGGCCAGGATGCCGCCCTGCAGCAGCGGCTCGGAGATGCTGACACCAACGAAGCCACCGATCGGCTCCGCTTCCTGGACGATCATCGCGATTTCCACGCCCGTGGTCTCCGTCGAGCCGGCCGCAACGTCCATGCGCTGGACATGGAGCATCCGCCTGAGAGCGCGCACCGCGGTCTCGCTCACCCAGGCGCGGTAGACGTTGAGGACGAGCTTGAACGCCTGCTCGAGCAGCGCCACGCTGGCATAGGCCAGCGCCAGCAGGAAGATGGTGCGCACGGCGCCGCTGCCGATGGCGTCGTTGACGATGCGGCGCTGCAGTTCGAGCGGCACAGCGCTCAGCGCGAACACGGCGATCGACAGCAGCGCCAGTCCCCCCTGGTGCATCCCGCTCTGCTGCAGGACGTAGCCCATGATCGTTCTCGGCAGCATACGGTCCATGTTCGGGATCAAATTAGATGGCGCAGACACCCGGCTTCTTCGAGGATCGGATCGAGCCGCTGCCGCGCCGCCGCGGGAAGAGCGGCAAGGCGCTTGCGCAGCGCATCGAAGCATTTGGCCTGGTAGCGGAACGGTGCCTGGGCATAGGGCCGGCCGAGCAGCTCGACCTCGAAGGCTTCGGCGCCGTCCTGCAGGGCGCGGGCGTTGGCAGCGAGGAACGGCAGATAGGTGGCACCTGCATGCTTCAGGAGCGCGATGATGCCCTCGGGTAAGGGCGCGGCGGCGTCAATCCAGGCGCCGTCCACACCAGAGGCATCGTCCAGCCGCATCAGCCAGCAGAACACGTCGGGCGCGCGGGCGCGCATCTCGGCCGCCGGCGTCGGATCGACCGACAGGATCTGTAGTTGGCCATAGAAGCCGAAGTCAGCCAGCGACGGCCGCGCGCCCAGCAGGAACGGCAGGCGGCGCAGGTGGCGATCGAGCGTGTCGAGCACGAAGCGGTAGCTCTCCTCGATGACCGGCCGGTTCTGCTCGGTGCAGCCGACCATGGCCATGCGGCCGACCTGGCGGTCGTTGAAGGCCTGCATCGTCTGCCGGCGCGCGCCCGCCTCCATCACCGGATCGCGCGAACTCACGATCCATACCTGTGCAAAGTCGCGATCTGCGGCGTAGGTCCAGCGGTAATGGAACATCATCTTGGTGATCCATTCGTCGCCGAAATCTTCCAGAAGATCGCTGAGATAGGCGAGGACGGGATCGTCGGGGATCACCGAGCGCTCGCCGGGATGCTCGCGCTCCAGCGCATAAGCAAGCGGCGTCGAGTCGTTCATCACCCGACCGTCGGGAAAGCGCAGCACCGGGATGACCGGCGGCAGGCCGGCCGCCACGGCGACGTCGCGCGGATTGCCGGTCGCATGCCACACGAACGGCAGGCGGCGATAGCGCATCAGCGCCCGCATCTTCACCGAATAGGGCGACGGGTTGAAACCGTGCAGCGCGTAGACGCCGCTCGCAGCCTGCGTCACAGACCCACTCACAGACCCACTCACAGACCCAAGACCGCTTTGGCGATGATGTTGCGCTGGACCTCGTTGGAGCCGGCATAGATCGAGGCGGCACGGTTGTTGAGATAGAGCGGCATCGCCGTGATGCCCCACTCCGGCGTCACGGTCGGCGCGTTGTGGCCGAGCAGCCGCGCCTCGGGCTCGAAGGGCGCGGCATACCAGGCCAGCGCCTCGACGCCGAGATGGTCGATCTTCTGCGAGGTCTCGCTGCCCCTGATCTTCATCACCGACGAAGCCGCGCCCGGGTTCTTGCCCTTGCTGAGATCGGACAGCACCTGCAGCTCGATCATCTCCAGCGCCTGGATGTCCATCTCCGCCTCGGCCAGCCGCTCGGCGAAGCTGCGCTCGGTCGCGAGCTTGCCCGAACCGTCGGCCGCCTCCTCGCGCACGATGCGGCGCAGGTCGTCGAGCCTTGCATAGAGGTTGGGCGTATAGGCCTCGCCGCCACGCTCGAACTCGAGCAGGTACTTGGCGACCGTCCAGCCGGCGTTCTCCGGCCCGATGCGATTGGCGACCGGTGTCCGCACATTGTCGAAGAACACCTGGTTGACCTCGTGATCGCCCGCCAACGTCACGATCGGCTTCACGGTAAGGCCCGGCGTTTCCATCGAATCGATCAGGACGAACGAGATGCCGTCCTGCGGCTTGCCTTCCGTTCCGGTGCGCACCAGGCAGAACATGTGGTCAGCGACGTGGGCACCCGTCGTCCAGATCTTGGTACCGTTGATGACGTAGTCGTCGCCATCCCGCACCGCCCGGGTCTTGAGGCTGGCGAGATCGGAGCCCGAGCCCGGCTCGGAGTAGCCCTGACAGAAGATGATGTCGCCCGACACGATGCGCGGCAGGTACTTGGCCTTCTGCTCCGGCGTGCCGTACTTCATGATCACGGGTCCCACCATGCGCAGCCCCATGGCGAAGATGCGCGGCGCGTCGACGGCGGTGCACTCGCGCGAGAAGATGTAGCGCTGGATGGCGCTCCAGCCGGTGCCGCCATGTTCCTTGGGCCAACTCGGCGCCGACCAGCCCTTGCAGGCCAGCACCTTGTGCCAGCGCACGCCGGCTGCAACGTCGGCGAAGACGCCGCCGGTCTTGCGCCCTGCTTCGCGCAAATCCTCGGTCAGGTTCTCATCGAGGAAACGGCGGACCTCGCCGCGAAAGGCCTCGTCCTGGGGGCTGAGTGCTAGATCCACGGGCGTTCTCCGGCTGGTCTGTCCACAGAGGCTAACGGTCGCTGCCGGCTGCCGTCCAGAGCGCGGCTGACAGGGGCTTCCGGCGGGCGGTATGCTTTGTGCTTGTATGACAGCGTTGGTTGGAGGTCGGCCATGCGTATGTTGCTCTCCCTGCTCGCACTCCTGTTCCTGGCCCAGCCCGCCGCGGCCCAGGACCGCAAGGAAGTCGACATGTCCCTGGTGATGGCCATCGACATCTCGGGCAGCATCGACCCCGACGAGGCCCGCCTGCAGCGCCAGGGCTACGTCGAGGCCTTCACCGACCCCGTCATCATCAAGGCCATCCTGGGCGGCAACCACGGCCGCATCGCCGTCGCCTACTTCGAATGGTCCGACGCCTGGGTGCAGAAGCTGCTGATCGACTGGACCCTGCTCGACTCCGAGGCCGCGATCAGGGATTTCGCCGCCCGCCTCGCCGCAGCCCCCATCTCGATCGCGCGCCGCACCTCGATCAGCGGCGCCATCCGCTACGCCATCCCGCTGTTCGGCCGCAGTCCGTATGAGGCCGAGCGCAAGGTGCTCGACATCTCGGGCGACGGCTCGAACAACGACGGCGGCCTGGTCACCGACCTGCGCCACGACGCGCTGAAGGAGCGCATCGTGATCAACGGCCTGCCGATCATGAACGACCGGCCCAACCCGTTCGGCTTCCCGAGCGAAACCGACCTCGACAAGTACTACCTCCATTGCGTCATCGGCGGACCGCGCTCCTTCGTCGAGGTCGCCGTCAGCTTCGAGGATTTCCCCCGCGCCGTGCGCAAGAAGCTGCTGCAGGAGGTGGCCGACATCGGGCCCCGGCTCGAGTTCGGTCCTGAGGTTGGGCGCGACTTCGATATCGGCGAACTTGGCCTTTCGCCGGCGGGCCGCGACGGCATACAGCTCGCCCAATCCACATCCCAGAGCTCCCCGCGACGCGTCGGCGGTACGCCCGAGGACTACACCCGCTTCGTGCGGCCCGAGTACGAGCTGGGCTGCGACGTGGGCGAGCGCCGCAGCCGCGAATTCTGGCAGCGCCGGTTTGGAGTAACGCCGGACTGAACCCTTCCTATCCTGCGCGCCCCTCCGTCCGCTCAAGTTGCTGACTCCTCTGTCTTTTTCTCCGATTCCGCCGCCCCGGAACGAGAAACATCGTGGGACATTTCATCGCCTCTCCGGCGGTCGAGATAGTCGAGTGCCCGGATGGCGGCGAGATGGGTGAAAGTCCGCCGCCAGCCGACCTCGAGCCCCTTGTGGTAGACGGAGCGCAGTTCGCCTTCGCGAATGATCGCCATCAACCGGTCTTCCACGATATGGCGACGCTGCAGGAGAATCTCGTCCCAGCGCTCCCGGAAAGCCTTGTCGCGCTTGCGCCAGCGATAGACGGTCGACAGCGGCACCCCCGTGCGCTTGGCAGCGAGGCTGACCTCGCCGCAGTGGCGCAACTGACGGAGAAAGAACACCCGCAGGCGCGGCGGCGTGCGCCGCTTCACCGGGCCGCGCAGCGCCCGCGCCAGCGACTCCGAGGGGCCTCCGGCCGGCACTGCCGCTTCCCCCGGGCCGGTACGCACTCCTGAAGCTTCCAGAACATCCATGGCCATCTCCTTCCCTCAAGTGGATCGGATCGATGACCGGATAAATATTATATTCCTATCCTCTGGTCAAGCCGTGGCGCGACTCCCAGCTCGTCCCCGGAGGCTTGGGTCGAGTGTTCAGCGGCGTCAGGCCGGCAAGCGCATCTGCCTGCGGAGGCTTTTGTCGAATATCTCTGCGGGCGCGAACCGACGCAGGACGCTCACCTGTCGCGCAATCTTGCCGGCGGTGTAGCGTCGCCGCGGGCGCGCGGCGGTTGCTGCCTGCAGCACCGCGTCAGCCACCACCTCCGGCGGATCGGCCGTGGTCATGACATCCCGCACGAGCGCGCGGGCGCCCGCCCGAGCCTGATCGTATTCCTTCAACGGCTGATCCGGCTCGAGCGCGTTCTGTTCGAAGACGCTGCGCGTGTAGGCCGGCTCAATGAGCGAGACGCGGATATTGAAGGCGCGAATCTCGTGATCGAGTGATTCCGAGTATCCTTCGAGCGCGTGCTTGGTCGCCGAATAGTGAGCGGAGTAAGGCGCAGGCAAAAAGCCAAGCACCGAGCTGATATTGACGATACGTCCTTGTCCCTGCCGCCGCATCGACGGCAACACGGCGTTGGTCGCGCGCATGACGCCGAACAGATTGACGTCGAACAGGGCCCGGACCTGGCTGATCGAGGACTCCTCGGCGCCGCCCAGCAGACCTATTCCGGCATTGTTGACCAGAACATCGATCCGGCCGGTCCGCGAGAGCACGGTCGACGCGAGGCCTTTGACCACCTCATCGTCGGTCACGTCGCACGTCAGCATGGTTACCCCGCTCGGGCCGTTGCCGATCGCCCGGCGACTTGTCCCGAAGACGGTGAATCCCGCCCGCGCCAGGGCCTCGGCGCTGGCTCGGCCGATGCCGGTGGAGGCGCCGGTCACGATCGCGGTCTTTCCCGAATATGCGCTCATCTGATGCTCCAAAATGCATGGACTGCGGCCCAAGATGCCTATTGAATTATGATCATAATATTAGATAATGATCATAATGTAATCCGACAAGCCCCAAGAACAAGGAAAGCCATGCGTTACGAAAAGGGCCGGAAAGATGCCTCGCGCCGCCGGATCATGGAGGTGGCGGCCGAACGCTTTCGCTCCGACGGCATCGCTGCCTCCGGGCTCGCCGGAATCATGAGCGAGGCTGGGCTGACGAACGGGGCCTTCTATCCGCACTTTCAATCCAAGGCCGAACTCGTCCGCGAAAGCGTGACGTCAGCTTTGGAGGATCAGTCGCATCGGCTGCAGGACGCCTTCGCCGCCGGTGGCCTGGAGGCGGTTCTCACGGCCTATCTGTCGGCGGAGCACCGCGACAATCCGGGAGGCGGCTGCGTATCCGCCGCGCTGTTGCCGGAACTCGCGCGTCAGCCTCCCGAGACGCGCAACCTCTATGCCTCGCACCTTCTCACCGTGGCGCACCAGATGGCGTCGTCCCTGCCGCCGCAGACCCGGGATTCAGCCCGGGATCCTGAGGGTGTCGCGCTGGCCATCTACGCGACGCTCATCGGCACCCTTCAGCTCGCCCGCGCCACACAGGGGACCGCCCTGTCGGACCGCATCCTCGCGGCCGGAGCAGATGCGGCGCGCGCGCTGGTCCAACCACGCCAGGACAAAGGACAAACATGACCCAACCCGACAAAAGCGACATCCAGCCTTCCGTACAAGACGTGGCCCTCCAAGAGGTGGCCCTGATCGTCGGCGGCGGTCCCGGCATAAGTTCGAGTTGCGCCAGGCTGTTCGCCGATAGCGGCATGCGTGTCGCCGTCGCGGCCAGGACCGCGGACAAACCGGCCCTGCAGGCCCTTGAGGCGTCGCACGGCGTGCGTCGCTACGCGTGCGATGCCAGCGACCCGGCGGCCGTGGAACTGTTGTTCCAGAACATCGTGCGGGACCTCGGGCCACCTACGCTGGTCGTGCACAACATCGACGGCCGGGTTCCCGGTATCTTCGGCAAGGCAATAACCGACGCCGAGCCGGGCATGGCGTTCGAAACCCTTCGCAACTCAGCGTTCAGCGCGTTCCTGGTGGGGCAGCAGGCCGCTCGACTGATGCGCGACAACAAGCCGAACGCCCGCGGCGCGAAGGGAACGATCATCTTCACGAACGCAAGTGCTGCCCTAAAAGGCTTCCCCAAGAGCGGCGCCTTTGCCATGGCATGCCACGCCAAGTCCGGTCTCGCCCAGAGCATGGCGAGGGAATTGATGCCGCAGGGCATCCACATCGCCAATGTGCCGATCGACGCCGCGATCGGCTGGACGCAGGAAGACGGCACCCGCGCGCACCGACGGGCCGGAACGACCGTCGACGACAACATGGCCGACCCCGACTGCATCGCGGAGACCTATCTCCAGCTGCATCGCCAGCATCGCTCGACCTGGGCATTCGAAGTGGCGCTGCGGCCGTGGACCGAGAGATGGTGAGGGGAAGGATAAGAGAAACACCATGAAGGCATTTGTCGTCGATCGTTACGGGCGCAAGCAGAACCTGCGGTTCGGCGAGATGCCGAACCCCGAGCCGCGCGAAGACGACGTCCTGGTTCGGGTACACGCCGCTGGCGTAAACCCACTGGATTCGAAGATCAGGGATGGAGAGTTCAAGCTCATCCTGCCTTATCGCCTGCCGCTCATCCTCGGAAATGACGTGGCTGGGGTCGTGGTCCAGGTCGGATCTCGAGTGCAGCGGTTCAAACTCGGCGACGAAGTCTATGCGCGGCCACATCACGACCGCATAGGCACGTTCGCGGAATTCATCGTGATGAATGAAAACGATGTGGCCCTCAAGCCACGGCAGCTCACCATGGAAGAAGCGGCTTCCATTCCTTTGGTCGGCTTGACCGCCTGGCAGGCGCTGATTGAAAGGGGACAGCTGAAGGCCGGACAGAAAGTTCTGATCCATGCCGGTTCCGGCGGCGTCGGAACCTTCGCCATTCAATTGGCAAAGCAGCTTGGTGCTTTCGTTGCGACGACGACGAGCACGGCCAACGTCGATCTGATGAAGCGCCTCGGGGCAGATGTCGTGATCGACTACAAGAAGGACGATTTCGCGCAAGTCCTGCGGGACTATGACGTCGTCTTGAACAGTCTGGGCAAGGAGACCCTGGAAAAGTCCCTGAAGGTGCTGAAACCGGGCGGCAGGCTCATCTCGATCTCCGGGCCACCTGATCCCGCTTTTGCAAGAGACCTCGGAACGAGCTGGCTGGTAAGGCAAGTTACGCGCTTGCTGAGCTATCGGATCAGGAGAAAAGCAAAGCGCCACTCCGTGAACTATTCATTTTTGTTCATGAAAGCCAACGGCGAACAACTGCACAAGATCAGCTCTCTCATCGATGCCGGAAGCGTCCGCCCGGTCGTGGATCGGGTCTTTCCGTTTGAATCGACCAACGCGGCCTTGGCTTACGTCGAAACAGGACGTGCGAAAGGCAAGGTCGTCGTCAAGGTGGCCGGGTAGCCCTGTCGATGCCTGCGCGGTACGCCGACAGGGATGCATCGTACCCCTTTGGCGCGGACCGCGGATTTGATGGCAGCCGGTGCCCGATCGGGATTGCCAGAATCGAAGGGCGGCGCTGGATCGTATTCGATGCCGAGCTGTGACCTTTCGTCTTGGAGCTCGCCCGTCACGTCCAGCACCGGGAACTCGGAAACGGGATTGGCAAGCTAGTCTAGGCTGGCGCAAATCCGACGTGGCCGCTTCTTGCCTTCTTCGGATCATCACGTCCGGCCACCCGACGTTATATCCAATTGGAAATAACGCTTGCTCGCCGGCGCCCATGCCGACTAGGATGTATCGAAGCAAGAAGTCCCATGCTCTTCGAACCGTAGCCCCCTTGTCGAAACCAACAACCTCCGAATACATACGGGGCTCGCTTTACGGCCTGGCGGCCGTGGGCATCTGGGCGTCATGGATTGTGGCGGTGCGGCTTGGGATCAGGACAAGCCTCAAACCCTGGGACATCGCGGCAATTCGTTTCGGTGTCGCCGGATTGATCCTGCTGCCGTATCTGCTGAAGAAGGGTTTCGCCGTCGATCGCCTGGGATGGGCGGGACTGGCAGCGATTATGGTGGGCGGCGGGGCGCCGATGGTGTTGGTTTCCTACGGTGGTCTGCTCTTCGCACCGGCAGCGCACGCAGCATCTCTGTATACCGCCCTCATACCGCTCTATGTTGCGATCTTGGCCGCTGTCGTGCTTGGCGAGGCCTTCACCGTTTCCAAGCGGGTCGGGCTCGTCTTGATCGTGACTGGCGTCCTCGGCATCGTCTGGCTCGCGGGTGGCACGATCGGATCGCGCCAGAACATCGGCCACGCCATGTTCATCGGTGCGGGCATGATGTGGGCCGGCTACGTTGTGGCACTGCGCAAAGCAAGACTGGCAGGGCTTCACGCTGCCGCGATTGCCGCGGTCGGTTCATTGATCGCATTCGTGCCAGTGTACGCCATCATGTTCGGGACCGGCCTGTTCAGCGCACCGTGGCATGACCTTGCGTTGCAAGCATTTGTGCATGGAATTCTGGTGGCCGTGATTTCGTTCGTGTGTATCGGCCGCGCCGTCAGCATTCTTGGCGCGTCGAACGGCTCAGCTTTCGCGGCCCTGGCCCCCGCGATAACCGCGATCTTGGCCATTCCGCTTCTCGGCGAATGGCCGGCGACGAGTGACTGGATCGCAATGCTTCTGATTTCGGGCGGTGTCTACATTGCAAGTGGAGCCCCGCTCCCCGGCCGACGGATCAGACACGTTTCGCCTGCAGGCGGAACGCGGGTCTAGGTCTCCTTGGTTTATGGGCGCTTGGGGCGGCGGATGGCGCGCACCTTGCCACTGGCTCCACCGCCGCAGAAGAACCGGTCGCCGCCCGGCGGCAGCGCAAAAGCGGACATTCCAGAACGGACGCTATGGGTCAGGAGCGGGTTATCAGCCGACGCGTGAAGCGAGTTGGCGGGACATGGCGATGATGGCGCCTGCAGTCTCGGCTGGACTGAGGGTGGGATGAAGATGCGTGCCCTGCAGTCGTGTAACTGGCCACCCTCGCCGTTGTGCCTCCACAGCTGAATGATCATAGATTGCGGAAGTCTGAATGAAGCCCGCGGGGATACGATCCCAGTTGGCAAGCTCGATCGTGTCGTCGAACCAATCGACAGAGAGCCTCGGCAGTCCGCTTTCGAACTCGGCAAACGCGATAGGATCGCTCGCCAGGATATCAAGGCCAACGAGGGAGGCGCGACGTGCATCCCCCAACCACCTCGACCAAATCGGAAGAGTTCCGTCGGGCCCTGCCAGGCTCTTGATGAAATCGCGCAACGCTGGTCTCACCGGCGAAGCCGCACCTTGCGATGGCGGTACCTCTCCATCCACAACGATCAGGCACTGGCATGGCAGCTTGCCTGCCAAATCGGCGACTAACACGCTAGCCGAACTGTGACCGACCAAAACCGATTCACTGCAGGAGTTGATGAGTGTCAGAAGATGGGAGTTCCAGGCGCTCCAGGAAGGTGGTGGCTGGTGGTAGGCCAGCACATCCGGCACTTGGGCACGATATCCCGCTTCTCGCAGATGTCTGGCCGTAGGCTCCCAACTCGACGCGCGGACCAGAGGTCCTGCCACAAGAATGAAATTCATGCGCCTCAGGCGGGTTGGCGAGCGGTGAAGAGTGCAAATCCGATGATACAAAACATAATCGCGCGCAAGGGCCAAGTGGGTCAGAAGCCGAAGACCTCGAGCTGAGCATAACGAGTGTGCTTTCGGCGCGCATTGCGACGCCTGAGGGCGGCCGCTTCGACTAGCCCTGCGCCTCGAAGAAGGCTTCGGCGCTCTCGACCTCGACCAGCCGGCCCTTGCGGATCTCCAGGAACCGCGTCGCCGCGGTTCGGGTAAAATAGCGGTCGTGGGAGACGAAGAGGCAGGACACCTCGCCCTGCTCCAGCTCGGCCTCCAGCGCCTCCTGGCCCTCGATGTCGAGATGGTTGGTCGGCTCATCGAGCAGGTAGCTGTTGGGCCGCAGCAGTTTCAGGCGCAGGAAGACCAGCCGTACGCGCTCGCCTTGGCTCAGCAGGCGGATCGGCTGGCGGATGCGCGCGAAGGCGAAGCCTGCCTGGGCGAGCAGCGGGATCGCCTTCTTCTCGGTGGCGCCAGCCGTCGGGCGAGCTGGTCGATCAGGCAGGAATGTACGTCAATCGGATCGTGTCCTCGTCAATCAGATCGCTGGCCACAAGGCGAAGCCGCGGCCGCGAGCCGGCAAAGAACGGCGTGCCGCGACCCAGCACGACGGGGTGAAAGTAGAGTCGATACTCGTCGATGAGACCAAGGTCGGTCAGGCTTCGTGCAAGGTCCGGTCCGGAAACCGCAATCTCGCCGGCGAGCCGAGCCTTCAGGCCCCGTATCGCCGCCTCGATGTCACCTGAAACAAGTGTGGTGTTGGGGCCGACCGACTTCAGCGAGCGCGACACCACCCACTTCGGTTGGCGCCGCCATGCCGCCGCGAAGTCGCGTCGCTCGGCGTCCCACCCGGGATCGTCTTCATCAAAATAGCGCATGATCTCGTACATGCGGCGACCGTACACACTGCCGGCCAAGTCTCGCACGTGCTCGATCCAATGACGAAAGAGCTTGGGGCCAGGCGCAAATTTCTCGTGGTCGACGTAGCCGTCCAGCGACAGGTTCATTCCGAAGACGAGCTTCGCCATGCTGCAAAACCTCCATCGCGGGTTCTTCAAAATAGCTTACTAGGTTTTGATCCTAGCCCTGCGCCTCGAAGAAGGCGTCGGCGCTCTCGACCTCGACCAGCCTGCCCTTGCGGATCTCCAGGAACCGCGTCGCCGCCGTTCGGGTGAAGTAGCGATCGTGGGAGACGAAGAGGCAGGACACCTCGCCCTGCTCCAGCTCGGCCTCCAGCGCCTCCTGGCCCTCGATGTCGAGATGGTTGGTCGGCTCGTCCAGCAGGTAGATGTTGGGCCGCAGCAGTTTCAGGCGCAGGAACACCAGCCGCGCACGCTCGCCGTGGCTCAGCAGGCGGATCGGCTGGCGGATGCGCGCGAACGCGAAGCCTGCCTGGGCGAGCAGCGGGATCGCCTCCTTCTCGGTGGCGCCGGCCGCGCCCGCGACATAGTCGAGGATCGTCGTGGCGAGCGGCAGGTCGCGCATCGACTGGTCGAAGTAGACCAGACGGCACGACGGGTTGAAGCGGATCGCGGCCTGGCTGTCGTAGTGCTCCCGGGCCGGATCGTAGGCGGCGGCGAGCGCCGACAGCAGCGTCGACTTGCCGGCGCCGTTTACGCCCAGCACCGCGACGCGATCGCCGGCGGCGACGGTCAGCCGGTCGATCGCCAGCAGCTTGCGGCCGCCGCCCGGCACCGAGACATCGAGATTCGAGAGCCTGAGCGCCACCTTGGCGTCGATCTCGCCCTCGTTCAGCTCGAGGCGGCGTTCACGCGCGACATACGTCTGCGTGCGGTCGGCCTCGATGCGCGCGATCCGCGATTCGACGGCGTTCTTGCGCTTGTTGAGATCAGGATTCTTGACCGCCCAGACCTTGTAGCGCGCCGCCGCGCGCTCCAGCCGCTCGATCTCCTTGGCTTCGAGCCGACTCTGCGCCGCCGCCGTGGCGTCGCGGCGCAGCAGTTCCTCGCGGGCGAGCGAAAACCGCGTCTTGAAGGCATGGACGCCATCGCTGCGCAGGAACAGCGTGCGCTCGGTCACGCGGTCGAGGCACTCGCGATCGTGGCTCACGATCAGCATCGGGACCTTGAACTCGACCGTGAGCCAACGCTCCAGCGTGTTGATGTTGGCGAGGTCGAGATGGTTGGTCGGCTCGTCGAGGATGAGGAGATCGGGCTCTTCCAGCCGCGCCGCCGCCGCGATCAGCATCAGCCGCTGCCAGCCGCCCGACAGGGTGCCGAAGACCTGCTCGGCGATTTCCGGGGCGACGCCGATCTCGTCGAGCAGCACGTCGATACGCCAGTCCTCGCCGCCGAGGCCGGCGCGCTCGAGGGAGGCGCCCAGCACCTCGCGCACCGTCTGCCCGGCCAGCCCCTCGGGAATGTCTTGCGGCAGGCTGCCGACGCGCAGGCCGCGCGAGCGCACCACCTGGCCTGTATTGAGGTCGAGCTGGCCAGTCAGGCATTTCAGCAGGGTGGACTTGCCCGCGCCGTTCTCGCCGACCAGCGCCGTGCGCGCGTCGTCGAGCAGGAACGACACGCCCTCGAAGACGCGCCCTGCCCCGTAGTAGAAACTGGCATTCTCCATGCCCAGGACGGCCTGACGCGGCGCCATTGTCGTTCTCGTTCCCGTTCTCTCTGGTCTCGCAGTTCGAAAGGAGCGGCGGTTTTGAGGGGCGAAGCCGCGGCCGTCAATAGACCGGGCCGGGCATTGTCTTTCGCCGCCTGGCGCGTCAGCCTATCGAATTGAGTTTCGAGGAGAAGAATCATGGCCGTTGTAGAGACCGAACGTCACGGGCAGGTGCTCGTGGTCCGCATGAACCGGCCCGAGCGGCTGAACGCCCTCAGTCACGAGATGAGGACCGAACTTTCCAAGGCGTGGAACGACTTCCGCCACAGCAAGGAGTTCGAGGTCGCCATCTTCACCGGCACCGGCCGCGGCTTCTGCGCCGGCGAGGACATGAAGGAGTCGCTGCAGAAGGGCGTGGCCGGCGGCCAGCGGCCGGAGATCGAGGACCCGTTCATGTCGGGCAAGCTCGAAAAGCCGGTGATCGGCGCGATCAACGGCTTCGCCATGGGCGGCGGCTTCATGCTGGTCGAACGCACCGACCTGCGCGTTGCCGTGCGCGAGGCGGTGTTCGAGGTCTCCGAGGCCAAGCGCTGGCTGCTGGGTGGCTATAACCACGGCCATATCGCCAACGTGCCCTATCCCATCGCCATGGAAATGGCGCTGGGCTTCCGCTTCACCGCCCAGCGCTTCTATGAGGTGGGCTTCATCAACCGCCTGGTCGAGGCCGACCAGCTGATGCCGACCGCGCTCGGCATGGCCGAGCATCTGCTCACCCTGCCGCCGGCGTCGCGGGTCAACACGGTGCACATGATGCGCCAGATGCGCCCGGCACCGGGCCCCGAGATGCAGCGCCTGGCCGATGCCCTGCACGATCACGGCGCCAAGAGCGATTTGATGGAGTCGCGCGCGGCCTTCGCCGAGAAGCGCAAGCCCAACTTCAAGGGCTGGAACGACCCCGAGGACCGCTACAAGCTGCCGACGCTCGATTCGGTCAAGTGACCTCTTCTCCTCCCCTTCGCGGACTCCGCGAAGGGGAGGTGCCCGCGTAGCGGGCGGAGGGGTCGGAAGCGCGAGGCCGTGAACTCATGACCCCTCCGTCGTCGTAAGGCGACGACACCTCCCCTGATGACGGGGGAGGAGGAAGAGGCTACTCGAGCTTGACGTTGGCGACGCGGATGACTTCGCTGTAG
>CAMDOT010000108.1 GCA_945903635.1 Rhizobium sp. Q54
GTCGGGCAAGTTCTGCGGCCAGAGCGCGGTGCAGATGCACGGCGGCATGGGCGTCACCGACGAGCTCTCGGTCAGCCACTACTTCAAGCGGCTGACCATGATCGACCTGATGTTCGGCAACCAGCAGCATCACCTGACGCGCTACAGCAACCTCGCGATGGCGGCGTAGCTGCGGCGTCATGCTCTTCCGGACCGCGCGCGTCCCGCGCGCTCATGATCATGAGCGGGCCAGAGGCCCGCGGTCCGCAAGACCATGAGCGCGATCGTCGACATCATCGTGCCGGTGTTCGGCATGGTGCTGGTCGGCTGGGTGATCGGCCGCACGCCGCTGCTGAGCGCCGAGGGGCTGCGCGGCCTGACCGGCGTCACCTTCTACGCGTTGTTTCCGGCGCTGCTCTTCCGCTCGATGGCCAAGGTGCGGATCGAGACCCTCGAGCCCGGCATCCTGCTGGCCTTCTTCGGCGCCGTCTTCCTGCTCTACGCCGTGCTGATGCTGCTCGGTCGCGCCGCCGGCATGGGCATGGGCGACCGCACCATGCTGGCGCTGAGCGGGGTCTTCTCCAACGGCGTCGGCATCGGCATCCCCTTCATCACCTACGCCTTCGGCGAGAAGGGGCTGGTGCCGCTTTTGATGATCATCAGCGTGCACTCGCTGATCCTGCTCACCTTCTCGTCCTTCCTGATGGAAATGGATGCCCGGGGCGGCGTGCGCCGCCGGCTGCTCGGCCGGCTGGGCGGCGCGGCGCTCAACATGCTGAAGCACCCGGTCATTCCCGCGATCTTCGCCGGCCTGCTGTGGGGCGAACTGACGAGACACGTCCCCGGCCTTGGCACGCCTGTCGTGATCGACCGCATCCTGCAGGCGCTGGCCGCGGCGGCGCCGCCCTGCGGCCTGATCATGGTCGGCGCGTCGCTGGCCCATGTCGGGCTCCGGGGCAACTGGCAGTCCGCTGCGGTGGCCTCGGCCTTCAAGCTCCTGGCGCTGCCGCTGCTGGTGTGGCTGCTGGGGCGCTATGTCTTCCGTCTCGATCCGCTGTGGCTTACCGTGGCGACGCTGAACGCTGCCCTGCCGGCCGGCGCCAATGTCTATCTGGTTGCCCAGATGTACGGTACCGGGGTCGCCCGGGCGACCAATGCCGTCGTAATCTCGACGGCGGCGAGCGTGGTCTCGTTGTCGATTGCGTTGCTGCTTTTGGGCGTCCAGGCGCGCTAGACTTCGGCCCGCTAGGCTTCGATAGGAGGTGAGGCGATGACTTACGGAACGGTTCAGGTGCACAAGCTCACCGGCGGCTGCGGCGCCGAAATTCTCGGCCTCGATCTCAAGACGATGAGCAATCGTCAGTGGGACGAGGTGCAGCGCGCTTTCACCGAGCATGGCGTGATCTTCTTCCGCGACCAGGAGCTGACGCCCGACCAGCATCTCGAGTTCGCCCGGCGCTGGGCGCCGATCGACGTCAACCGCTTCTTCAAGGCCGTGCCTGGCCACCCGGAGATCGCCGAGGTGCGCAAGGAGCCCGAGCAGAAGACCAATATCGGCGGCGGCTGGCACACCGACCACAGCTACGACCAGGAGCCGGCGATGGGTTCCATCCTGCTGGCGCGCGAAGTGCCGGAGGAGGGCGGCGACACGCTGTTCGCCAACATGTACCGCGCCTTCGAAACGCTCTCGCCCGGCCTGCAGCGTACGCTGGAAGGCATGCGCGCCGTCCATGGCTCGGCACACATCTTCGGCAAGGGCGGCGTCAATGACATGAATCCCGAGGGCGCCAGCCGTTACGAGAACCACGACAAGGTCGGTGCCGACGTCGTGCATCCGGTCGTGATCAGGCATCCGCTGAGCGGCCGCAAATCGCTCTACGTCAACCGGGCCTTCACCCTGCGCTTCGAGGACTGGACCGTCGAGGACAGCAAGCCGCTGCTCGACCATCTCTACCAGCACGCGTCACGGCCGGAATTCACCTGCCGCTTCCACTGGCGCGAAGGCTCGATCGCCTTCTGGGACAACCGCGCCACCTGGCACTACGCCGCCAACGACTATCACGGCGAGCGTCGCCTGATGCACCGCATCACCGTGGCCGGCTGCGCGCTGCAGCCGGCCACGGGAGCGGCGTAGAGGCCCTTTTGGTTACGACTTGAGGGCTGCTACCTGAGCTTCAGCGTCATCGCGCCGATGCCCATGGCGAGGTTGTAGCCCGCGTCCTGCACGATGCCTGAGGCGATCATGCCGATCTCGGCGTTGGGGCCGCCATAGAGCCAGTTGCCGCCGGCCTGGCTGCCGGCTGCTGCGGTGGTCTGCTCGCCGACGTAGGTGCCACTGAGCGTCGTTGCCGCACGATCCGAGCCCAGCGAATAGACGCGCCAGATCGTGTGGATCGCCTTGGTGTAGCCGATGTCGACGCCGACCTTGTCGATCGAGCCGGTGTACTGGGCGCTCTGCACGCCGTCCTTGCTGAGGAAGACGCACTCCATGCTCTTGCTCGAGCCCAGGATGTAGCCCGTGCCGCCGGCGATGTTGCAGGTGAGCGCGCCGATATAGATCCGTGAATTGGCGTTGGTGGTATTGAGTTGCTGCGGGGTCGACTGCTGCATGCAGGCGCCGGTCGAGAGGGCGAGGGCAGCCGTCGCGGCCGCCATTGCGGTTTTCTTCATCAAGATCAAACACTCCTTAAGCGACCAGCCGCTCAAAAGGAGCGCCAGTCCGGCAAAGCCATTACGACGTCGGGCAGCCGCTGAAAAGTGCGCTCTCGGATCTTCCGGAACGTGATGATGTCGGGTTGAATCGGTTGGGAGACTTCCAGGAGACTCCAGTCATCGTCTTCTGGACCGCGGGCCTCCAGGCCCGCTCATGATCAAGAGCGGGCTCGGGCGGGGTAACCCCCGCCCTGAGGAGGCCCGCGGTCCAGAAGAGCATGAAAATGGAGTCCGAAGCCCAAGTCATCCGGCTCTAGGCGCCTGCGCCCGTCATCAGCGCTTCCTGGTCGAGCGGCGCATAGAAGAAATCGCCCGGCCGGAAGTCGTGGCCGAGATCGCCGAGCAGGCGGCGCTGGCGCGGCGTGCAGCGGTCGAACAGCGCCTTCACCGGCCCGCCGAAATCATAAGGCTTCATGAACATCTGGCAGTAATTGTACAGGATGGTCTTGCGCGCCTTGCCGGAGTGGTTGGGCGACGGGCCATGCCAGATCGAGTGCGGGAAGACGTAGGCGTCGCCGGCCTTGCCGAGCAGCGGCACCGTGCCCGGCGACTTCGGGCCGGGAATGCGCTCGGCGCGTTCGGGAAACGGCCGCAGGTGGCTGCCGGGGAAAATCGTGAAGTTGCCGCTGTCCGGCGCAGTGACGTCGGTCAGCAGGTACATCACCTTCACGGCGAGCGGTCGGCTGGTCTCGGTGACGCGGATGGCTTTCTGTGCCTCGCCGCCATCGGTGTGGATGTAGCCGGGGAACATGTCCGTCGAGGCGCGGATGATCGCCTGGCTCATCGAGAATTGGATGTACGGGCCCATCAGATCGAGGATCAGGTCGAAGATGGCCGGGCGGTCGATCAGGTCGATGAAGGCCTGGTGGTACGGCAGCAAGTCGCGCCGGTCCATGAACGCGTCCTTGTTCTGGTCGGGCAACTTCCAGGCATAGTGACCGCGCTGCAGCTCGGTCGCCGCGGGCTCGTAGCCCGGTTGCGTGCGCACCCGGTCGAGTTGGTCGGAGAAGAAGTCGACTTCCGCCGGGCTCAACGCACCTTCGAGCTGAAGGTAGCCGTCGACCGCCCATTGTTCGCGCTGCGCCTCGGTCAGGGTCCGGGTGGTGTTGGCCAGCATGCGATCCTCCGTCGTGCCGAAAGCAGCCGGAAGTGTAGCGCGATCCGCGGCGCCTGTCGGCGGCCTGCTACCGCATGGCGGCCCAGAGCAGCGCCAGGCCGGAGATCGCCATCACGCCGTCGAGCAGGCGCTGAAAAGTGGCAACGCTCAACCTGTCCACGATCAAGCGCGCGGTGTAGGTGCCGGCCATCACCGACGAGCCCGAGATCAGGCCCTTGATCACGATGTCGACAGGCAGCGCGCCGAACTGGCGGAAGGTCACGGCCTTGCTGATGTAGAGGGCCAGCGACCCGGCCGCTTCGGTGGCGATGAAGGCCCCCTTGACCAGGCCGTAGGCGGCAAAGGCCGGCACGCTGAGGGGGCCGGTCGAGACCACGATACCGGTCAGGAATCCGATGACGGCGCCGGCGATGGCCAGGTGCCAGAAGCCGAACTTGAGGTTGCGCGCGACCAGCCAGCGGCGGCCGGGGATCATCGCCAGGAAGAAGAGGCCGAGCGCGATGTCGACGGCCTTCTCCGGCAGGATCAGCAGGGTTCGCGCGCCCAGCGCCGCGGCCGGAATGCCGCCCAGCGCATAGGCGGCGCAGGCCCGCCAGTCGATCTCCTTCCACCACGAGGTGATCTTGGCGAAGTTCGACATCAGGGCGACGACGGCCATGATCGGGATGGCTTCGCGCGGGCCGAACGCCAGGACCAGGATCGGCAGCAGGATGATGGTGGCGCCAGTGCCGACGATGCCGCTCACCGTGCCGGCCGCGAAGCCGACGACGAGAACGAGGGCGTAGATCATCATTGGACCGCGGGCCTCCAGGCCCGCTTCAGATCATGAGCGGACGCGGGCAGGGTAACTCCCCGCCCTGAGGAGGTCCGCGGTCCGGACGACTCAGTAGCCAAGGTTGGGGCGCAGCCACTTCTCGGCCTGCTCGAGGGAGACGCCGCGGCGCTTGGCGTAGTCTTCGAGCTGGTCGCGGCCGATGCGGGCGACACCGAAGTACTGCGCTTCGGGATGGGCGAAGTAGTAGCCCGACACCGCAGACGTCGGCATCATCGCGAAGCTTTCGGTGAGTGTGATGCCGGCATTCTGGCCCGCATTCAGCAGCCGGAACAGTTCGGGCTTCTGGCTGTGGTCGGGGCAGGCGGGATAGCCCGGCGCCGGGCGGATGCCGCGGTATTTCTCGCGCGTCAGCTCGTCGTTGGTGAGCACCTCGTCGGGGGCGTAGCCCCACAGTGTCTTGCGTACGCGCTCGTGCAGGCGCTCGGCGAAGGCCTCCGCGAAACGATCGGCCAGGGCCTTCAGCAGGATGTCCGAATAATCGTCATGGTCGGCCTTGAAGCGCGCGAGATGCTCCTCGATGCCGTGGCCGGCGGTGACGGCGAAGCCGCCGATCCAGTCGGCCTCGGGCGAGATGAAGTCGGCCAGGCACATGTTGGCGCGCGGCGCCCGCTTCTCGATCTGCTGGCGCAGGAAATAGAGGCGTGAGACCTCCTTGGTCCGCGTGTCGTCGCTGTAGAGCACGACATCGTCGCCGTCGCGACGGCACGGCCAGAAAGTGACGACACCCTTCGCCGTCAGCCACTTCTCGCGCACGATCAGGTCCAGCATCTTGCGCGCATCGGCATAGAGCTTCCTCGCACTGTCGCCGACCACGGGATCCTCCAGGATCGCCGGGTAGTTGCCGGCCAGTTCCCAGGCGCGGAAGAACGGCGTCCAGTCGATGCGCTCAACCAGCTCGTGCAGCGGATATTCGGCGAAGACGCGCGTGCCGGTAATCGCGGGCTTCGGTGGCGTGTAGGTCGACCAGTCGATCTTGAAGTCGTTGATGCGGGCGGCTTCGAGCGCGACGACCTTTTCCTTGGTCCCGCCGGCACGCTCGACGCGGATCGCTTCGTATTCGGCGGCGACCTTGATCGCGAAGTCCGCGGCCTGCGAGCCCGACTCCGAAACGAGGGCCGAGCACACGCCGACGGCGCGCGAGGCGTCGAGCACATGCACGGTCGTGCCCTTGTAGCGCGGCGCGATACGGAGCGCGGTGTGCACCTTCGAGGTCGTGGCGCCGCCGATCAGCAGCGGCAAGTTCATGCCCTGCCGCGTCATCTCCTCGGCCACCGTCACCATCTCGTCGAGCGACGGCGTGATCAGGCCCGACAGGCCGATGATATCGGCCTTGTTGTCGTTGGCGCTCTTCAGGATGTCCTGGAACGGCACCATGACTCCGAGGTCGATGACCTCGAAGTTGTTGCACTGCAGGACCACGCCCACGATGTTCTTGCCGATGTCGTGGACGTCGCCCTTGACCGTCGCCATGACGATCTTGCCCTTGGGCCGCGAGCCCGCGGTCTTCTGCGCCTCGATGTAGGGCAGCAGGTGGGCCACCGCCTTCTTCATCACGCGCGCGCTCTTCACGACCTGCGGCAGGAACATCTTGCCGGCGCCGAACAGATCGCCAACCACGTTCATGCCGGCCATCAGCGGGCCCTCGATCACCTCGATCGGCCGCGCGATCTGCAGCCGCGCCTCCTCGGTGTCGGCGACGACAAACTGATCCATGCCCTTGACCAGCGCATGCTCCAGCCGCTTCTCGACCGGCCAGCTCCGCCACTCGGCGTCCTGCGTCTCGGCGACTTCGCCGGTGCCCTTGTACTTGGGCGCGAGTTCGAGCAGCCGGTCGGTCGAATCGGGCCGGCGGTTCAGGATCACGTCCTCGCAGGCGTCGCGAAGCTCCTGCGGGATCTGGTCGTAGACCTCGAGCTGGCCCGCATTGACGATGCCCATGTCCATGCCCGCCTGGATGGCATAGTAGAGGAACACCGAGTGCATCGCCTTGCGCACCGGCTCGTTGCCGCGGAAGGCGAAGGACAGGTTGGAGATGCCGCCGGAGATCTTGGCGGCGGGGCAGCGCTGCTTGATTTCGCGCGTCGCCTCGATGAAATCGACGCCGTAATTGTTGTGCTCCTCGATGCCGGTGGCGACCGCAAAGACGTTGGGATCGAAGATGATGTCCTCGGCCGGGAAGCCGACCTGGTTCACCAGGATGTCGTAGGCACGGGCGCAGATCTCGACCTTGCGCTCCTTGGTGTCGGCCTGGCCCTTCTCGTCGAACGCCATCACGACGACCGCGGCGCCGTAGCGGCGGACCTTGCGGGCATGCGCGATGAAGGGCTCGACGCCTTCCTTCATGGAGATCGAGTTCACGATCGGCTTGCCGGCGACGCACTTGAGGCCGGCCTCGATCACGCTCCACTTGGAGCTGTCGATCATGATCGGCACGCGGGCGATGTCGGGCTCGGCGGCGATCAGCTTCAGGAACGTGTCCATCGCCAGCTCGGCGTCGAGCAGGCCCTCGTCCATGTTGATATCGATGATCTGCGCGCCGCTGTCGACCTGCTGGCGCGCGACTTCGACGGCGGCGGTGTAGTCGCCCTCGAGGATCAGCTTCTTGAAGCGGGCCGAGCCCGTGACGTTGGTGCGCTCGCCGATGTTGATGAACATCGCGCGCGGCGCGGGCTTGTCGTCGGTGTCGACATCCTGGGTCATTAAAAGAAACTCGCCGGTTCCATGCCACTGAGACGCAACGCCGGTGGCAGGACGTGCCAGGTGCGCGGGGTGATGCCCTTGACCGCCTCGGCGATCGCCTTGATGTGGCCGGGCGTGGTGCCGCAGCAGCCGCCGACCACGTTCAGCCAGCCGTTCTGCGCCCAGCCCTTGACCAGCTTGGCCGTCATCTCCGGCGGCTCGTCGTAGGCGCCGAGCTCGTTGGGAAGACCGGCATTGGGATAGACGCAGAGCATGCTGTCGACCTGCGGGTTCAGCGCCTGCACGTAGGGATGAAGCTCGGTAGCACCAAAGCTGCAGTTGAGGCCCATGGTGATCGGCTTGGCATGCCGCACCGAGTGCCAGAACGCCTCGACCGTCTGGCCCGAGAGGTTGCGGCCGGCCAGGTCAGTGAGCGTCATCGAGACCATCACGGGAAGGATCTCGCTGCGCGCCTCGCCCGCCTCGTCGGCCGCGACCAGCGCGGCCTTGGCGTTCAGCGTGTCGAACACCGTCTCGACCAGGATGAAATCGACGCCGCCGTCGAGCAGCCCATCGATCTGCTCGCGATACATGTCCTTCACCTCGTCGAAGGTGACGGCACGAAACCCGGGATCGCTGACCTTGGGCGACACCGAGAGCGTCTTGTTGGTCGGCCCGAGCGCGCCCGCGACGAAGCGCGGCTTGGACGGATCGCGCGCCGTGGCGGCATCGGCGCAGGCGCGTGTCAGCCTGGCGGCAGCGATGTTGATCTCGCGCGCCATGCCGGTGATGCCGTAGTCGGACAGGCTGATCGAGTTCGAGTTGAAGGTGTTGGTCGCCACGATGTCGGCGCCGGCATCGAGATAGGCGTTGCAGATTTCGCCGACCACGTCGGGACGCGTCAGGTTCAACAGGTCGTTGTTGCCCTTCTGGTCGTGGTTGAAGGTGCGGCCGCCGCGGAAGCCTTCCTCGTCGAGCTTGTAGCTCTGGATCATCGAGCCGTAGGGCCCGTCCTTCACCAGGATGCGCTCGGCGCCGATCTCGCGCAGCTGTTCGGCCTTTTCCTCGCGGGTCATTTGGGGCGCACTCCCAGGAGATGGCAGATCGCAAAGGTGAGGTCGGCGCGGTTCAGCGTGTAGAAATGGAACTGGTCCACGCCTTCGTCGCGCAGGCGCCGGCAAAGGTCGCCCGCGACAGTGGCGGCGATCATGCGCCGCGTCTCGACGTCGTCGTCGAGCCCCTGGAACAGCTCGGCCAGCCAGGCCGGCACCTTGGACTCGCAGAGGGCCGCAATCTTGGCGATGCCCTGGAAGTTCGACACCGGCATGATGCCGGGTACGATCGGCACATGAACGCCCGCTGCAGCCGCGTGGTCGCGGAAGCGCAGAAAATCGTCGGCCTCGAAGAAGAACTGGGTGATGCAGCGATCGGCGCCGGCATCGACCTTGCGCTTCAGGTTCTCGAGATCGGCCTTGGCGTCGGCCGAGTCGGGATGCTTCTCGGGATAGCCTGCGATGCTGATCTGGAAATTGCCGATCTTCTTCAGGCCGGCCACCAATGCAGCGGCATTGGCATAGCCGCCGGGATGGGGACTGTACTTGCCGCCCATGCCGGACGGCGGATCGCCGCGCAGGGCCACGATGTGCCGGATGCCGGCGTCCCAATAGGCGCGCGCCACATCGTCGATCTCTCCCTGGGTCGCGGCGACGCAGGTGAGGTGGGCGGCGGCGTCGATGCCGGTCTCGGACTTGAGGCGCGCCACGGTCTCGTGCGTGCGCTGGCGCGTCGAGCCGCCCGCGCCATACGTCACGGAAAAGAACGTCGGCTGAAGCGGCGTCAGGCGGGTCACCGTTTCCCACAGGACGCGCTCGGCCGCTTCGGTCTTGGGCGGAGAGAATTCGAACGAGACCTTGAGCCCCTGCGGTGCGCGGGCAGGGAACTCGGATGTGGCCGTGCTGAGGGGGCCGGTGCTGAGGGGGCCGGTATCGGGACTCATCGTGAAACTCCGTGCGAAAGGGCAGGCGCCTGGCCGGGGCGTCGGACGCTCTCGCGCTCGGCGCGCCAAATGCCGGTCATCAGCCGGCGTCCGGGAAAGTGGATGGGTTCGAGCGCCGCGAGGCCGGCGCTCTTCAGCCAGCCCTGGACCTGGTTGTCGGCGAAGCCGAGATGGACGTGGGCATGCTCGCGCTTCAGCTCGACCATGTCGTGCGGCGAGAAGTCGACCACCAGAATGGTGCCGCCCGGGCGCACGACGCGGGCGGCCTCGGCGAGCGCCGCCGACGGATCGTCGGCATAGTGCAGGACGTGATGGATGGTCACGACGTCGAAGCTGTCGGCCTCGAACGGCAGGGCATACATGTCGCCCTGGCGGATCTCGACATTGTCGAGGCCGGCGCGGGCGAGGTTGGCGCGGGCCAGCGCCAGCATTTCGCGGCTCTGGTCGACGCCCACCGCCTGTTCGACCTTGGGCGCCAGCACTTCGAGCAGACGGCCGGTGCCGGTGCCGATGTCGAGCAGACGTCGCGCGCCCAGCGGCAGGTGATGGGCGAGCGCGCGCTCGATCTCGCGATCGGCCACATGCAGCGCGCGCAATTCGTCCCAGCGCTGGGCGTTGTCGCGGAAGAAGCGCGCCGCTGCGTTCTGGCGGCGCTGCTGCAGGGCATCCAACCGCGCCCGGTCGGCGGCAATTCTGGAGTGCTTGGGATCGAGCCGGCGTACGAACTCACGGACCAGCGCGGCATCGTCGCCCGAGGTGACCAGACGGAAACGGGTGAACTGGCCTTCGCGAAAGCGCTCTAGGAGGCCCGCCTCGACGACCAGCTTCAGATGGCGAGATACCCGCGGCTGGCTCTGGCCCAGCACATGGACATAGTCGCTGACGGTGAGGTCTTCGCGGGCCGCGAGCGCCAGGATACGGAGCCTGGTGTCTTCGGCCGCTGCCCTCAGGAGGCTGAGAAGATGATCCATATAGGGGCATATATAAGCATATCTTTATACATGCAAGGCCAAATTGAGGCCCCCAAATTGACAGGCCATTGCACGGCTTGTGAACGACAGCTTGGGGGCGTTCTTCGGCTATTCACTTCTAACTACGGCGTTCGTATGCGACACTGCATTAAGAATGCGGCGACCCAACGCCGCTTCATGTGTTTTGGCCCGGCATCTCCGGGCCGGCGGGATGGCCCCGGGGTTTGCGTAAATGGTCGAGAGTCTGCCTGGAATGATGATGCGGAAAGCCCGCCGTGCGTTCGTCGCCTTGACCGCTGCCGCAGCGCTGGTGAGCAGTTGTGCATCGGGTGACACCGGCGCCACCGAAGTGTGGGATCCGATCGAGACGCCGAACCGCATCCTGTTTTCGCTCAACCGCGTCGTCGATATCATCGCGCTGCGTCCTGTCGCGGTCATCTATCGCGATTGGGTGCCGGAGCCGGCGCAGAAGAGCGTGCGCAACCTGCTCGACAATCTCGGTGAGCCGGTGACGGCCATCAACGAAGTAATCCAGGGCAACCCCAACCGTGCCGCCACCACCATGGCGCGCTTTCTCGTGAATTCGACCATTGGTGTCGCGGGCCTGTTCGATGTCGCCACCATGCTCGGCCTCGAACGGACCAAGGAAGATATGGGCAAGACCATCGGCCTCTATGCCGGCGCCGAGCCGGAGAATGGCGGTTTCTATCTGATCCTGCCGGTCGTCGGTCCGTCCAACGCCCGCGACGGCACCGGCCTGATGATCGATTACCTGGTCGACCCGTTCCGTATCCTGACCTTCAACCTGGCGATCGACTGGACGGTCTACCAGGCGGCGCGCTACGGCATGAACGTCGTCGACTACCGGTCGCGCACGATCTTCGCGCTCGACGATCTGGAGAAAAACAGCGTCGACTACTATGCCGCCCTGCGTAGTGCCTACACCCAGAATCGCGCCGACCTGATCCGCCAAAAACGTGAAAAGACCGACACCAAGAGTGAACTCGAGCGCCGCGACAACCTCGCGCTGGTGCGCTAAAACCCCTCGACCGAATTCATTTTCAGGAAACGAACAGTGCCGCTGCTCGCCATACGTCGTGTCGTACTGTGCCTAGCCGCCAGCGCCGCGGTTGCGCTTTTCGTCCAGCCCGCGTCCGCTGCCGACCCGGCCCAGCTGATCGCGACGGTTGCCGGGGAGGTCATCAATATCGTCAAGACCAAGACCGGCGCCGATCGTCAGAACGCCATCAAAAAGGTCCTCCAGGCGAACTTCGACATGAACGCCATGGGGCGCTCGGCGCTGGGGACGCACTGGAACCAGACCACGGAAGCCCAACGCACCCGCTTCCTCACGGCGGTGGAAACCGCCGAGGCGCGCGCCTACAGCGAGCGTTTCGGCGCATACGCCGGCCAAACCCTCACCGTCGGCAAGGTGACTTCGCGCCCCAACGGCGTCTCGATCGTCGACAGCCGCCTCAACCAGAGCGCCGGCCAGCCGATCAAGCTCGAATGGGAAGTGCGCAACGGCGCCCAGGGGCCGGTCATTACCGACGTCAAAGTCGAGGGTGTCAGCATGGTCATGACTAGACGTTCGGATTTCAATTCCTACATTCAGAACAATGGCGGCACCGTGGAGCCGCTGATCAAGGAACTGGAAGCCCGCGCCGCCCGCTGAGAAACACCGTCGAATTGCGCCAAATAGGCGTTCGACGTTGACTTTCACCGGGAGGCGTATCGATCGGTCCGGGTTCCTGCAGGGCAGGGCGATGGACCGGAGGAGAACGCCATGGATAGCGTATTACTCAAGAATCCGGCCGAGCCCAGATCTGCTGATTTGAGGGCTGTCGACCCTGTCTGGGCGCGAATCCGCGAGGCCGCCCAGGCCGCCGCCGCGGCCGAGCCGGTATTGGCGGGGCTGTTGCACGCCACCATCCTTAGCCAGCCCAAATTCGAGAGTGCGCTGAGCTATCACCTGGCCCGCCTCGCCGGCACCACCGAGGTGCCCGCCGCCCTTATCCGCCAGACATTCGACGAGGCCTTCGCCGCCGATCCCGCCATCGGGCTTGCCGCACGTGCCGACATCGTTGCCGTCGTCGATCGCGACCCCGCCTGCACCAGCCATCTCGACCCGCTGCTCTGGTTCAAGGGCTATCACGCGCTGCAGACCTACCGCACGGCCCATTGGCTGTGGCTGCAGGGCCGCCAGTCGCTCGCCCATTTCCTGCAGAGCCGGGCGAGCGCCCTGTTCGGCCTCGACATCCATCCAGGTGCGGTGATCGGAAAGAGTATCTTCATCGACCATGGCACCGGCGTGGTGATCGGCGAGACCGCCGTGGTGGAAGACGGCGTTTCCATGCTGCACGGCGTGACGCTGGGCGGCACCGGCAAGGAACGCGGCGATCGCCATCCCAAGGTACGCCGTGGCGTGCTGCTGGGGGCGGGTGCCAAGGTGCTGGGCAACATCGAGATCGGCGCCTGCGCCAAGATCGCGGCGGGCAGCGTGGTGCTCGAGCCTGTCCCGGCTGGCTGCACTGCGGCCGGCGTGCCGGCGCGTATCATCGGCTGCGTCGACGTGCCGGAACCGGCGCTGGAGATGGACCAGAGGATCTGAAGTCCTACATCATCCCTGGCGCGCCGAGATCGGTGCCGTCGATGAGGCGGCTGTAGCGAAAGGGATGAGGATCGACGATCGGCGGGTCGCCGGCGATCAGGTCGGCGGCGAGCCGTCCCGCCGCCGGACCGATGCCGAAGCCATGACCGCTGTAGCCGGTCGAAAGATACAGGCCGGGCAGCGGGTCGACCGCCGAAATCACCGGTATGCCGTCGGGCGTCGAATCGATGAGGCCGCCCCAGGCTTGCGCCGGCTTCAGGCCGACCAGCGCGGGATAATATTCAGCCAGGCGTGTCAGCCCCAGTTTGACCAGCGCCGGATCCGGCGCCGGATCGAGTGTGCGCTGCCGTTCGAACGGGGACACCCGGTCGAGTGCCCAGCGGGACAGACTTTCCGGTCCCTCGAAGAACGAGCGGCCGACGCCGAACGTCAGTCCCGCACGGCGCTTCTTGAAGGTCGGCCAGAACTGGCGTGCGTAGAGCAGGCCCTGCGGCGACAGCTCGACCAGGCCGCGCCCGCCCAGGCCCACGGTATAGCCGCCGTCGAGGCGGCGGCGGATGGTGACGTCGGGCATCGACAGGCCGCCGTCGGTCACCGCGGGCGCGGCGACCGTCGCGAACGACGTCGAGCGCACGCTGGCCTGTGCGAGCCGAATGCCGTGCCAGCGGCAGAACAGCGAACTCCAGGCACCGCCCGCGCACAGCACGGCCCGGGTGCGGATCGAGCCCTTCTCGGTGACGACCCCCGAGACCTTGCCGGCCTCGGTCTCGAGCCCGCGCGCCGCGCAGTCCTGGTGGATCGTGGCCCCCAGCCGCCGCGCCCCCTCGGCGATGGCGGGGCCGGCGAGCGCCGGCTCGGCACGGCCGTCGGTCGGCGAGTGCACGCCGCCGATCCAGTCGGCGGTGCTGCCGGGCGTCATTGTCTTGGCCTCGGCGCCGCTCAGCACATGGCTGTGCATCTGGTATTCGCGTGCGCGGAGCGTCCACTCTTCCCATTGGGCGAGGTCGGCTGGCCGCGTGGTGACATAGAGCAGGCCGGTGCGGCGAAAGCCTGTTTCGACGCTGAGCTCGCGGCCGAGATCGCCCCAGATTTCCAGGCTCTTCATGGCCAGTGGCAGTTCGCGCAGGTCGCGGTGCTGTTGGCGGCACCAGCCCCAATTGCGACTGCTCTGCTCGCCACCGACCCGGCCCTTGTCGAGCAGGGCGACCGAGAGCCCTTTCTTGGCCAGGGCGTAGGCGGCGGCGCTGCCGGCAATGCCGGCGCCGATCACGACGACGTCGGCCGAGCCCGGCAGTCTTTCGTCACTCAAAACAGGCTGCACAGGCGGAGACATCGGCGGGTTCCCTGGGGTGCTATGCTGACGCCCGATCACTGTAGCGCGGATGAGGCTTTCCGTAAGCGCGGCAAAGAGATGGAGGGGACGTGATGAGTGAGGTCCGCATTCTGGCGACTGGTCTCGGCTTTCCCGAAGGCCCGGTGGTCATGCCCGACGGGTCGGTGATCCTGACCGAGATCCGCAACAACCGCTGCTCGCGGGTGACCCCGGACGGCAAGGTGTCGCTGTTCTCGGCGACCGGCGGCGGGCCCAACGGCCTCGCGATCGGACCCGACGGGGCACTCTATCTCTGCAACAACGGCGGCAGCCGCTACGTCGAGGGCAACTCGATGGGCGTGGCGCCGCACCCCGACTACAAGCACGGCTTCATCCAGCGCCTCGACCGCACCAGCGGCAAGATGACCGAGCTCTACATCGAGTGCGACGGCCACAGACTGTCGGCGCCCAACGACCTGGTGTTCGACAAGGCGGGCGGCTTCTACTTCACCGATCTCGGCAAGCGTTACGCCCGCCAGCGCGACCATGGGGGGATCTACTACGCCAAGCCGGACGGCTCGATGATCAAGTGCCTCGTCCATCCGTTCCTCAGTCCCAACGGCTGCAGCCTGTCGCCCGACGGCAAGATCCTCTACGTCGCCGACACCGAAAGCGCGCGGCTGTGGGCCTTCGACATCGAAGGTCCCGGAGTGGTCGCCAAGCCGACGGGCAACGCCCATCACAGCGGCCGCGTCGTCGGCGCCACCGGACGCAATGCGCGCTTCGACAGCCTCGCGGTTCTGGAGAACGGCAACATCACGGTGGCCACGCTCAACACCGGCATGATCACGGAATTTTCACCGGCCGGCGCCATCGTGCGCGAAGTGAAGATGCCGGACATCTATCCGACCAACATCTGCTTCGGCGGTCCCGACATGCGCACGGCCTACATCACCCTGTCGGACAAGGGCCAGCTCGCAACCATGACCTGGCCGACGCCGGGACTGAAGCTCAACTTCAATTGAGAGGAGAAGCCATCATGGCAGGCAACGAAAGGGCAATCATCGATCTCGACCGGAAGCGCATGCGGGCGATGGTGGCGAAGGATATCGAGACATTGGAGTCCCTGCTGGCCGACGACCTGATCTACACGCACTCCTCGGCGCGCCTTGACACCAAGAGAACTCTGATCCAGGGTATGGTGTCGGGCACGACCGTCTACACCGGCATCAAGCCGTCCGACGTGAAGGCGCAGGACCTGGGCGATACGGTGGTTCTGACAGGCATCGCGCATATCGAGGTCGTGTCGAACGGCACGCCCAACGCCTTCGGTGTCCGCTTCACCGACGTCTACACCAGGCGCGAGGATCGCTGGCAAATGGTAACGTGGCAGTCGACTCGCCTGCCGGCATAGGAGACAGAGCAATGACCGACACCAATATCGCACCGAATCTTCCGCAATGGATGAAGGATCATGTCGACCGCTATCTCTCGAGCGGCGGCACCGACGGACACATGTACAAGATCACGCTGCCCAACAAGCCGGAACTCACCGTTCCGTCGTTGCTGCTGATCACCAAGGGACGCAAGTCGGGCCAGAAGTTCCTGTTCCCGCTGTTCTATGGCCCCGCGGGGAAGGGCTACTTCGTCGTCGCCTCCAAGGGCGGCGCGCCGGAGCATCCCGGCTGGTACCGCCATCTGATGGCCCATCCCGAGGTCGAGATCCAGGTCGGCACGGAGAAGATGAAGGCGCGTGCCCGGGTCGCTTCAGGCGAGGAGCGTGCCAAGCTGTGGAAAGCGGGCGTCGGCTTCTGGCCGCCCTACGCCGACTACCAGGTCAAGGCGGGTTCCCGCGAGATCCCCGTCGTGGTGCTCGACCCGATCAGCTAGCGCTCGCTTTGAGCCATCAGAGTCTGGATCAAGGATTTCAGAATTCATGTCCTCCCCCGTTCTGACGGGGGCGGGCAGGGAGGGGGAAAGCAACAGTCTCGATGTTGCCTTCCCCCTCCGCCCCTACGGGGCACCTCCCCCGTGAGACGGGGGAGGAGAAAGTGATTCTGATTTAGTTGGAAAGACGCTAGTTGGCGGTCATGCCGCCGTCGATCACCAGCTCGCTGCCGGTGACCCACGCGGCGTCGTCGGACGCGAGGTAGAGGCAGCCTGCCGCGATGTCGTCCGGTGTCCCGAAGCGGCCGAGCGGCGTCGCTTCGAGGCGCTGGCGCGCGACGTCGGGATTGGAATGGCCCGGCACGGTCATCGGCGTGTCGACGAAGCCCGGATGGACCGAGTTCACGCGGATCTTGTCCGGTGCGTACTGGATCGCTGCGGCCTTGGAGAAGATCCGCACCGCGCCCTTGGAGGCGTGATAGGCGGCGTTGGCGTGCGAGCCGATGATGCCGCAGATCGACGAGATGTTGATGATCGAGCCGCCGCCGGCCCGCAGCATGGCCGGAACCGCGGCCTTGGTGCCGAGGAAGACGCCCGTGGCGTTGATCTCCATGACCCAGTTCCACTGCTCCAGCGTCTGGTCGGCCAGGCGCGGTCCGGCGGTCAGGCTGGTCTGGATGTTGAGCTTGGGATCACGCCCCGAGATGCCGGCGATGTTGCACAGGATATCGAGGCGGCCGTAGGCCTTCTCGGCGTCGGCCACGATCTCGGCCCACCGTGCCTCATGGCGCACGTCCTGGGTCGCGAAGGTCGCCGTTCCGCCCGTGTCGACGATCTCCTTTTCCATCGCCTTGCCGAGCGCGTCGTTGCTGTCGGTGAGCACGACGGAAGCGCCGTGCAGGGCGAACAGCCTGGCCGTTGCCGCACCGATGCCCGACGCGCCGCCCGTCACGAGTGCCACCTTGCCGATCAGTCTCTTTCCCGGTTGCATGCCTGCTCTCCTCGCTTCCCCGACATTGTTTTCGACCGCGATCGTGGCTCGGGATCGTGGCCCGGGATCGTGGCACGGCGGCCAGCGAAACGACAGGCGGTGGCCTGATTGACTCCCTCGGCTGGGCCCGCACAATCCTCGCAACCAAGAAGAGATTGTGAGGAAACCATGCGCTTCGTGAACAAGGTGGCATTGATCACCGCGGCGGCGAACGGCATCGGCCGTGCGACCGCGCAGATCATGGCGCGCGAGGGCGCAACGGTGATCTGCGTCGACAATAATCAAGAGCGCCTGGACGAGGCGGTGCCGGCGTTGCGGCAGGGGATCGGCAAGTCGGGCGGCAAGGTCGAGGGCAGGCTGGTCGATGCCCTGGACGCCGCCCAGGTCGACAAGGTCGTGGCCGAGGTGGCGCGTGACCATGGGCAGATCGACATCCTGGTCAACGCCGTGGGCGGCAGCACCGTGATCGCCAATCCGCAGGCGACGACCGAGCAGCTTGCCTTCGCCGACTGGCAGAAGCTGATCGCGTTCAATCTAGACGGCACCTTCCTGTTCACCCATGCCGTCATCCCGGTGATGAAGCGGCAACGCAGGGGCAAGATCGTGAACCTGGCCTCGATCGCCGGGCGCGGCCTCAGCTGGAACAGTTCGAGCGCCTATGCGGCGGCCAAGGGCGGCATCATCGCCTTCACCCGCAAGCTCGCCCACGAGCTCGGCCCCGAGGGCATCAATGTCAACGCCATCGCGCCCAGCGTGACGCTCACCGAACGCATCCGGCCGCATTGGGAGAAGCGCTCCCAGGCGTCGCAGGCCGAGGAGATCGAGCGCACGCCCATGCGTCGCGTCGCCGAGGCGGTCGACCAGGCCAACGTCATCTGCTTCCTGGCCTCCTCCGAATCGGATTTCGTCACCGGCCTCACCATCGACGTGACGGGCGGCGTCTAATCAGCAAAAGACAGGGAGAAGAACATGGCCGGCAAGGTCGGATTCATCGGGCTCGGCGCCATGGGCGGGCCGATGGCGCTCAATCTCGTGAAGGCGGGCTTCGCGTTGGTGGTCCACGACATCGACCAGACCAAGACCGCGCCGCTCCGGGCCAAGGGCGCCGAACTCGCCGGTACGGCGGAAGCCGTGGCGGCTGAAGTGGACCGGACCATCGTCATCGTCGAGACCACCGAGCAGGCCGAATCGGTGATCCTGGGCGAACGCGGCATCATCAAGAGCGCCAAGGCGGGTCACATCGTGCTCTGCATGGCGACCATCGATCCCTTTGCCGCGCGCGCCCTCGCCGACAAATTGGCGGCTCAGGGTATCGCCATGCTCGATGCGCCGGTGAGCGGCGGTACGGGCCGGGCGCAATCGGGTGAACTCTCGGTGATCGTGGGCGGTGCCGCCGACGTGGTTGCCAAGTGCGAGGACCTTTTCGCGGCGATGGGTAATCGCACGTTCCATGTCGGCCCGCTGGGCAATGGGCTCGCCATGAAGCTGGTCAACAACATGCTGGTCCAGGTCAACACCGTGGCGGTGGCCGAAGCCTTGGTGCTGGGTGTCAAGGCGGGGCTCGATCCGCAGATGATCTACGACGTGGTGCGCGTCTCGACCGGTGCCAGTGCGGCGTGGGAACTGCGCGTGCCGCGAATCCTGAACGACGATTTCGAGCCGGGTGGCACGATCGACATCTCCTACAAGGACCAGGAACTGGAGACCGCCTTCGCCAAGCGCCTGGGCGTGCCGCTACTGCTCGCGAACGTCACGCAGCAGGTCTACCAGATGGCGCGTGCCCGCGGCCTCAACAAGCAGGACGGCGCGGCGATCGTGAAGGTCTTCGAGCAGATGGCGGGCGTCACCGTGAAGAAGGGGACAGGGCAATGACCACATTCGTGCTGATCCACGGCGCCTACCAGGGCGGCTGGATCTGGAAGCCGACCGCCGAGCCCCTGCGTGCGCAAGGCCATCTCGTGCTGACGCCGACGCTCGACGGCTGCGCCGAGCGCAAGGGCGAGCTCCGCGCCGGCATCGACACCGAGAGCCATGCGGCCGAAATCGCCGATCTGCTGTTCTACCAGGACCTGAAGGATGTCGTTCTGGTCGGCACCAGCACCGGTGGCATGGTAATGGCGCGCGCGGCCGAACTGGCGCGCGAGCGCGTGGCGCGGGTGGTGTTCGCCGATGCACTGGCGCTGCTCGATGGCGAGGCGCTGCCCGATATCGTCAAGCGTCCGACGGCGGTGAACACAGAACTGGGCACCGGCCCGTCGCGCCGGGATTTCGAGACACGCCTGTTCGCCGATCTCGATCCCAAGGTGCGGGACTGGGCGCTGGAGCGCTGCACGCCGCATCCGATCTCCGCCATGCAGGCGCCGGTCAAGCTGGATCGCTTCTGGGACCAGGCGTGGAACGCCTCGGTTATCTGGTGCAAGCGCAGCTCGAACCCACCCGTCGCCCACCAGCGCCGCGCGGCCGAGCGATTGAAAGCAAGATGGCACGAGCTCGATACCGGCCACTACCCCATGTTGAGCGAACCGGCCGCCCTGGCGCAGCTGATCGCCGAAGGATAACGGACATGACGGAGACGAAAGGCGCGTCGTCGCTCGGCTCGATGTTGGCCAGCCGCAAGCCCGGCGAGCCGACGCGGTTCGGCCGTATCTTCAGGCCCGATGATGCGTGGCTCGCCAAGGCAGCCCCAGAGCCGATCCTCGAGCCCGAGCTGGCGATCGTCGACACCCACCATCACCTGTGGGATTTCCCCGGCTATCGCTATCTGCTGGACGAGCTGCTGGCCGACCTCGGATGCGGCCACAACGTCGTGGCGACGGTGTTCGAGGAGTGCCGGTCGATGTATCGCGCCCACGGACCCGAGGAGATGAAGCCGGTGGGCGAAGTCGAGTTCGTGGCCGGCGTGGCCGCCATGAGCGCCAGCGGTCGTTACGGTTCAACGAAGGTTGCCGCCGGCATCGTAGGCTTTGCCGACCTGACCCTGGGCGACCGCGCCGCGCCGGTTTTGGAGGCCGAGATCGCGGCGGGCGGCGGCCGCTTCCGCGGCATCCGCCATTCCGCGGCCTGGGACGCCGACCCGATCATCGGCAACAGTCACCACTTCGATGGGCCGGGCCTCTACGGCACCACGAACTTTCGTGCCGGCATGAAGCAGCTGGCGCGACTGGGCCTGTCGCTGGATGCCTGGGTCTTCCATCCGCAACTGGCCGAGGTGGTCGACCTCGCGCGCGCGTTCCCGGCGGCCAACATCGTCATGTGTCACATGGGCGGGCCGCTGGGTTACGGCCCCTATGCCGGCCGGAAGGACGAGGTGTTCGCGATCTGGAAGGCGGGGATGAAGGAGCTGGCATCCTGTCCCAACGTCTCGGTGAAGCTGGGCGGCGTGATGATGCGGCTGGCGGCCTTCGACTATATGCAGGCGCCGTCGCCGTCGTCGTCGGTGGAGCTCGCAGGCTACTGGGGGCCTTACGTAAAAACCTGCCTGGAACTGTTCGGCGCCGATCGCTGCATGGTCGAGAGCAACTACCCCGTCGACAAGATGGGCATCGGCCCCGCCGCCCTCTGGAACGCATTTAAGCGCATGACCTCAGGCGCTTCCGCCGACGAGAAGACGGCAATCTTCAGCGGCACCGCAAACCGCGTCTATCGCCTCGGTCTCGCAGAAGCATAGTTCTCGGATCGCATCCAACGCCCGGCCCCGTGCACGACGATGAGCGCGCAGGATGCGCGCGGTCCAGAAGACTCATG
>CAMDOT010000109.1 GCA_945903635.1 Rhizobium sp. Q54
CGAGACCAAGTATGCGGTCGAAGGCACGCCCACCGACTGCGTGCTGTTTGCGGTGAAGCACCTCCTGAAGGACCGCAAGCCGAATATCGTGCTGTCGGGCGTCAACCGCGGCTCCAACATGGCCGAGGACGTGACCTATTCGGGCACCATCGCCGGCGCCATGGAAGGCTGTCTGCTCGGCATCCCGTCGATCGCCTTCAGCCAGGCCTATACTCATCCGCATCCGCTGAAATGGGACACCGCCACGCAGTTCGGCGCCGACGTGGCGCGGCGCGTGCTGGCCGGCGGCATTCCGCGCAATGTGCTGGTCAACGTGAATTTCCCCGACGTCGCCGCCGGTGCCGTGAAAGGCACGCGTGTGACGCGCCAGGGCGTGCGCGCCTTCGGCGGCCATATTGTCGAGCGCACCGATCCGCGCGGCGGTGCCTACTACTGGATTGCCTATGCGCCGGGCGAGCACGATCGCGACGAGGAGAGCGACATCACCGCGGTGCGTGCCGGCTATGTCTCGGTGACGCCGCTGCACCTCGATCTCACGCACGAGGCCACGCGCCGCAAGTTCGGCTCGTTGTTCGCGGCGGGCTGACGCCGGGGCGACGCCGTGAACGTCGCGGCCATGCAGCGCCTGATTGCCGAACTGCGCAATTCGGGCATCGCCGACGAGGCCGTGCTGGCGGCCATCGCCGCCGTCGACCGCGAGCGCTTCGTGTCCTCGCCCTTCATCGAGCGCGCCTGGGAGAACACGGCGCTGCCGATCGCCTTCGGCCAGACCATCAGCCAGCCGCTGGTCGTCGCCGCCATGACCGAGGCCCTGCGCGTCGGCCCGCGCATGAAGGTGCTCGAGATCGGCACCGGCTCGGGCTACCAGGCCGCCGTGCTCGCAAAGCTGGCGCGCCGCGTCTACTCGATCGAGCGCTACAAGCCGCTGTCGAAGGAGGCCGAGCGGCTGCTGCTCGATCTCCGTATCCACAATGTCGTGTGCGACATCGGTGACGGCAGCAAGGGCTGGCCGGGCCAGGCGCCGTTCGACCGCATCATCGTGACTGCCGCCGCCGACGAGCGGCCGCAGGCGCTGATCGACCAGCTCGCCATGGGCGGCATCCTGATCGTGCCGGTCGGCCGCGATCCCACCGCCCAGGTGGTCGAGCGCATCGTCAAGAGCGAGAGCGGGCTGCAGCGCGACACGCTGATGCCGGTTCGCTTCGTGCCGCTGGTTACCGGGCCGCTGCCGGTCCTTGGACAGGGCTGAGACGGGCAGGGATAGGTCTTGGGGCAGGAATCGTGATGCAGTAGAATGGGGCCATGAAAAGAGCCCCTCGCTTCCCCTCGCGATGGGCCGACCGGTTGCGCACGCTGGGTACAATGGCGGTGCTTTCGGTCGTGCTCGGCGCCTGCAACACCGTCATGGGTGCCCGCGAAGGCACCATGGAATATCCCGGCTCTGGTGCCGGTCCCAATGCCGTACCGGTCTACGTGGTCAAGGACAAGGACACGGTCGAAGCCCTGTCGTTCAAGTACGGCGTGCCGATCCAGACGATCGTGAGCCGCAACAAGCTGCAGCCGCCGCACACGCTGAAACCCGGCCAGACCCTGCAAATGCCGGGCGCCAAATACGTTCCCGATTCAGTGCCGGGCGAGACCACCCCCGCCGATGCCTCGAGCCCCGGCTCGGTCAAGCGCGAAAGCCTGGCGCCGCCGCCCGGACAAGGCGAGGCGCCGCGCTCGGCAGCACCGGCCGGCCAGCCGACCCCGCTCAGCCCGGCCGCGGCCAGTGTCACCGTTCCGGCCACGCCGCCGCCGCGGCTAGCATGGCCCCTCAAGGGCAAGATCCTGGTGCCCTATGGTACCGGTGCGGGTGGACAGAAGAACGACGGCATCGACATCCAGGCCGAAAAGGGCGCACCGGTGAAGGCCGCCGACACCGGCAAGGTCGTCTATGCCGGCAGCGATGTTGCACATCTCGGCAACCTGGTCCTGATCCAGCACGCCGGCGGCTACATCACGGCCTACGCCAACAACGAGGAGTTGCTGGTCAAGAAGGACGACGAAGTGAAGAAAGGCCAGACCATCGCCAAGGCCGGCAGCTCCGGCGGGGTTGCCAGCCCGCGACTTCACTTCGAGGTACGACGCGGCGGCAACAAGACCCTCGATCCGATGACGGTCCTGCCGGCGCAGTGACGGACGAAGTCCGCCATCCTGAGCGGAGCGTAGCGTAGTCGAAGGATCTTTCTTTTGCAGACCCCTCGGCTGCGCTCGGGGTGGATGGCAAAGTCGCTACACGACTTTCCCATCCAGCTTATAAACGCTCTTGCGATCCTCGATCTCCAGCACCCAGAGGTCGGGGTCGCGGGCGACCTGGCGGGCGATGTAGGCGTCGGCCTCGGCTTCCGGCACGGGCTGGGGCCCGGTGCCGCGGCTCCACGCCGGTTCGTCGTTGATCGTGCTCGTCTGGGCGAAGACGGTGACGCCAGAATCGAAGCGGTTGATCTTGACCAGCACCGTGCCGGCGTCGGGATCGCCGCGCCGCACCACGGTGGCCGGAATGAACGCACGATCGCACAGCCGCACCTGCGCGCTCACCCATAGTCCGGTCGTCAGTCCCATCACCATCCGGCAACTCTACGCCAATGCGTCGTCGAGACCATCGAAGATGGCGCGCGCGCCGCGCCAGCGGAAGCTCACGCAGGCAAACGGCAGGGCCTGGAGGGCTGCCTCTTCCCGTGCCATCAGCGCCGCCGGCGCGATCAGGATCGCCCGGACGTCGCGCCCGCCGCGCGCCGCGGCCAGCGACAGAGCGCCCACCGCCAGCGCCAGCTCCTCGGACCGTCCGTCGGCCACCAGGGCGAACAGCGGCTGCGGCCGCTCGCCGCGGAGCGAGAAGAGATCGGCTGCCCCGCCGAACAGGCCGCGCTTGACCAGCTCCTCGTGCAGCGCACCGTCGACCAGGCGCCGGTCGCAGGCGGCGGCGGCTGAATCGACTGGTGCCGCCTCGACGCAGAGGCCCGTGCGCGCCACCGGCATGTCGCCCGACTTGTAGCGCCGCACCGAGTCGACGAACTGGCCGAGCAGGCGGGTGAGGCGGGGGCTGTCGAGCGGCGCCACGATCAGCGCCTCCGACTCAGCGCCATCCGGCCAGACCAGCGGCCGCCACACGCCGTCGGCCAGGAAGTCGCGAAAGCCCGCCTTGCGCTGGCCCGGCCGCGCGCCGCCCATGCGGCCGGAATGGGCGAGATAGAGCGCGCCCTCGGCGTCGGCGGCGATGATGCCGGCCACTTTGCGGTCGGCGCCGCCCAGCGGCAGGTTGATCTCGCAGGTGATGCTCTCGCGCCTGGTCGGTGGATGGGCGGCATGGCCCAGCAGCAGAGCGTGGCGTGCACCGGTCGTCTTGCCGAGCGCACCCTCCTTGGCGGCGCGTGGCTCGAACGCCCACCAGAAATGATCGTCGCGCGCCCAGTGGATGGTGGTGCTGAGTTCGCCGCCGCGCCAGGTCAGCCGCACGCCGCGCGCAGGAACGCCCTTCAGCGCGCCCTGCAGGCGCCTGATGGCTCGATCGATCCGCCTTGGTTCCCCCACGGCCCGCAGCATGCGCGATCCTAGCCTCACCGGTTGTCCTTGCCCATCGGGACAGGTTCGGCCATGACACCGGCCTTCCATGGCCGCACCGCCTCTCCTCGCCCTCAGCGGCATCCGTTTTCATCTTGGCGACCAGACCATCCTGGACGGCGTCGAGCTCGCCATCTCGCCCGGCGAGCGCCTATCGCTGGTCGGCCGCAATGGCGCCGGCAAGTCGACCCTGCTGCGCATCCTGGCCGGCCAGCCGATCTTCGACGGCGGCACGCGCTTCGCCCAGCCCGGCGCCACCATCGCCACCTTGCAGCAGGAGCCGGACTTTGCCGGCCATGCGACCGTGGCCGACTATGTGGCCTCCGTGCTCACCGATTCGCTGGGGCCGTCCGACTATCGCATCGCCGCCATCCTCGAGGAGATGAAGCTCGACGGCGAGCGGCAGCCCGGCGAGCTGTCGGGCGGCGAGGCAAGGCGCGCGGCGCTGGCGCGCGTGCTGGTGGGCGAGCCCGACGTGATGCTGCTCGACGAGCCCACCAACCATCTCGACCTGCCCACCATCGAGTGGCTGGAGGAGAAGCTCGCGCGCTGGCGCGGCGCCTATGTGCTGGTGAGCCACGACCGGCGTTTCCTCACCACCCTGTCGCGCGCCGTGCTGTGGCTCGACCGCGGCATCGTGCGCCGCCTCGATCGCGGCTACGGCGAGTTCGAGGCCTGGTCGACCGACATCGTCGAACGAGAGGCCACCGAGCGGCACAAGCTCGACCGGCTGATCGAGCGCGAGACCGAATGGGCGGGCAAGAGCATCCGCGCCCGCCGCACGCGCAACGAAGGCCGTCTCCGGGCGCTGAACGCGCTCCGCCAGCAGCGCCGTGACCAGATCGGCCCGGTCGGCCGCGCCACCATCGAGGCCGGCCAGGCCGAAGCCTCGGGCGCGCTGGTCGTGACCGCGCGCGACATCTCGAAGCGCTGGGGCGACAAGGTGATCGTCGAGGATTTCTCGACGCGTATCTTTCGCAAGAATCGCATCGGCCTGATCGGTCCCAACGGCGCCGGCAAGACAACCTTGCTGAAGATGCTAATGGGCGAGCTCGAACCCGACTCCGGCACGGTGAAGCTCGGCGCCAACCTGCTGCCGGTGGTGATCGACCAGCGCCGCATCGGCCTCGATCCCGACAAGACGCCGTGGGAGATCCTGGCCGACCGCAACGACCATGTGCTGGTACGCGGCCATCTCACGCATGTGATGACCTATCTGCGCGAATACCTGTTCCGCGACGAGCAGGCGCGCCAGCCCGTACGCACGCTGTCGGGCGGCGAGCGCAACCGCCTGCTGCTGGCCAAGGCGTTGGCGGCACCCTCCAACATGATCGTGCTCGACGAGCCGACCAACGATCTCGACGCCGACACGCTCGACCTCCTGCAGGAGGCGCTCGACGACTATGACGGTACCGTCCTGCTGGTGAGCCACGACCGCGACTTCCTCGATCGGCTCGTGACCTCGACCATCGCGCTGGAAGGCGACGGCACGGCCATCGAATATGCCGGCGGTTATAGCGACTACGTGAGCCAGCGCGGCCCGCGCGTGGAAGCCACGGGCGTCACGCCATCGCGCGCCAAGGCGAAGCCGGCGTCTCCGGTACGCGAGACCAAGGCGCGTCTCGGCTACAAGCGCGAGCGCGCGTTGGTCGAGTTGCCCAAGAAGATCGACGCGCTCCGGGCCGAGATGGCGGCCATCAACAAGGCGTTGGCCGATCCCGGCCTCTACAGCCGCGATGCCAAGGGCTTCGCGGCCAAAAGCGCCCGCCTGGGCGCCGCCCAGGCCGAGATCGACGCGGCCGAGGGCGAGTGGCTGGAGCTGGAGATGCTGAAGGAAGAGCTGGGCGGGTGAGCTGCCGCATATGATTTAAGGATCCTTCGCTGCGCTCAGGATGACACCGCTTTTTCATCGGCGCCCTGCGTGGATTTCACCAGTAGTGTCATACTGAGCGCAGCGAAGGATCTTTCTCTCACTTTCCCTTGCGGCTGTAATGCGCCGCGATCATGCAGGCAGTAGCCACCGTCACGCGCTTTCCCGTCGGGACGTGCAGGAACTCGTTGGGACCGTGGGCATTGGAGTGGGGCCCGAGCACGCCGGTGATGACGAACTGCGTATTGGGGAACTTCTCGCCCAGCATGCCCATGAAGGGGATCGTCCCGCCTTCGCCCATGTAGGCGACCGGCTGGCCGAACGCCTCCTGCGAGGCTTCCGTCACCGCCTTCTCCAGCCAGGGCACCAGCGGCGGCGCGTGCCAGCCGCTCTGGCCGCCTTCGCCGGCGTCGAACTCGACGGTGGCGCCATAGGGCGGATCGGCCTCCAGCGCGCGCTTGATCGCCTTCATGGCCTCCTTGGCGTCGAGCGTCGGCGGCGTGCGCACGCTGATCTTGGCCTCGGTGTACGGCAGCAGCACGTTGCCGGCGTCGATCGGCTCGGGATAGCCCGCCATGCCGACCGTCGCGAGCTGCGGCCGCCACGTCCGGTTCAGCACCATCTGGCCGAGATCCTCGACCATCGGCTTGGTCGTGCCGGCAAACGGGAACTTGCGATAGACCTCCTCGCCCAGCACGCGCGCCGCTTCCGAAGCCTGGGCGATGCGCTGCGGCGGGATCTGCACGAAGAGCTCGGGCAGCTTCATGTCGCCGCTCGCCTCGTCCTCCAGCCGCGTGAGCAGGCTGCGCATGATGCGGAACGAGGAGGGCACGATCCCGGAAGCGTCGCCCGAATGCACGCCCTCGTTCAGTACGCGCACCTTCAAGGTGCCGGCGGCGATGCCGCGCAACGATGTGGTGAGCCACAGCCGGTCCCAGTCGCCGCAGCCGGAATCGAGGCAGACGACCAGCGACGGATCGCCGATACGGCCGAGCAGATGGTCGACATAGCAGGGCAGGTCGTAGCTGCCGGATTCCTCGCAGCCCTCGATCATGATGACTGAGCGGGCGCGCGGCACCTTCTGCTCCCGCAGCGCCAGAAGTGCTGCAAAGCAGGCATAGATCGCGTAGCCGTCATCGGCGCCGCCGCGGCCGTAAAGCTTGTCGTCCTTGCGCACGGGAATCCACGGGCCCATGCCCTCGGCCCAGCCCACCATCTCGGGCTGCTTGTCGAGATGACCGTAGAGCAGGACGGTGTCGTCGTTATCGTCGCCGTCGTCGGTTCCGGGCACCTCGATGAAGATCAGGGGCGTCCGGCCGGGCAGGCGGACCACTTCGAGCGTCGCGCCCGCGAAGGCCGCGACGTGCGGCCGCGCCCAGTCCACCATGAGCGTGACCGCATCCTCCATGTAGCCGTGCTCTTCCCATTTCGGGTCGAAGGCCGGCGACTTGTTGGGAATGCGGATGTAGTCGGTGAGCGACGGCAGGATCTGGTCGTCCCAGAAGGTGTCGATGAAGGTCTTGAGCTGGTCGCTGTTCATGGCGCCAGTTTAGCCTCGCGATTTGCCTCTGTAAGCATTCAGCTCAACTTTGAGCGACGTTGGCCTCTGGCTTTACAGGATCGAACCACGACACGGCCCGGTCGAAGGCGGCAACGAGTTGCGCCGCCTCGACGGGATCGACGAGGGTTTCGAAGCCGTGGAGGATGCTGTTCCGGACTCGCCGCAAGGTGTCCAGCTCCTGGAGATTCTCTTTCGACAGAGCGAATTGCGGTCGCAGGAACAGCTGCGCCAGAGGAATCGTCCGCCCCTCCGGGAGATCCGCCCGGCGCCTCACCTCGCGTTCGAAATTCACGGCGGCATTCAGCACGGCCTGGTACGGCATCTTCAGATCGAGCAGCTGCCGGGGCGCAAGCGCTTCCACGGGCGTCCGTTTGGCGGGCGACTGGATAAGGTTCCGAAATAGCCCTTTCTGACCGTCTTCCGGCTTTTCCGGGACGACCTCCGGCAAGGCGCCCTGCTCCTTCAACTCTTCGATGCCGAGGCGGATGCTGACGAAATCATCGATCGGTTGGGGGGCTGGTTCTGGGGCCGGTTCGGGGACCGGCTCCGGGGCTTTCTCCGGGGCGGGAGCCTTGGCCGCCTCCGGAGCGGGTTGGTCGTCCCATGCGTTTCTCGCGGCGCGTAGAACCAGTCCCTGCGCTGCCAGCAGGCAGAAGAACGCCACGCCGCCTGCCGATACGCCGTCGAGGGCCGACTGCTTGGCGGATGCGACGATCGCGCCGTAGGCGCCACCACCGGCGAGCGGGATCAGCGATTCTTTCAACACACGAAGCGCGATCGGCTTCCAGGTAGCCCTGAACGTCCCCATTCACCCCAATCCACTCAAGCCAAGATCACGCCGCGCCGGCGAAAGACCGCCGTCGTACTAACAAACCCCGGCAGCGCCACCAAGCGGCGGCACGGGAGAAGATGGCCGTGAGAAGGGGTCCCGGCCGAGTTGACGCCACAGGGCCTGTCCGCTACCCCCTCGCACCCCTGCAGGTTTCGCAAAAAGTGCCCGATTCAGTCGTTGTTCCCGAGCAAGACGCCCGTCTGGCCGGCCATCCAGCCGGCCTGCGGCGGACGTTTGCCATCATTTCCCATCCCGACGCCGGCAAGACGACGCTGACCGAAAAGCTGCTGCTGTTCGGCGGCGCCATCCATGTCGCAGGCGCCGTGAAGGCGCGCGGCGATGCGCGGCGCGCCCGCTCGGACTGGATGAAGATCGAGCAGCAGCGCGGCATCTCGGTCACCACCTCGGTGATGCATTTCGAGTACGGCGGCGCGGTGTTCAACCTGCTCGACACGCCGGGCCACGAGGATTTCAGCGAGGACACCTACCGCACGCTCACGGCCGTCGATTCGGCCGTCATGGTGATCGACGCCGCCAAGGGCATCGAGGCGCGCACGCGCAAGCTGTTCGAGATCTGCCGCCTGCGCGACGTGCCGATCATCACCTTCATCAACAAGATGGACCGTGAGTCCAAGGACCCGATCGAGCTGCTGGACGAGATCGCCTCGACTCTCGCCCTCGACGTGACGCCGATGAGCTGGCCGCAGGGCTCGGGTCAGAACTTCAAGGGCGCCTACGATCTCGCCAACAACCGCATGCTGGTGTTCGACACCGCCGACCGCAGCCGCATCGGCGAGCTGATCGAGAACTACGAGATAACCGATCCCAAGCTCGCCGAGGATGTCGAGCTGGTGCGCGCGGGCTATCCCGAATTCGACCTAGAATCCTACCGCGCCGGCCATCTGTCGCCGGTGTTCTTCGGCAGCGCCTACAACAATTTCGGCGTCCGCGAGCTTTTGGACGCGCTGGCCCAGTGGGCGCCGCCGCCGCGGCCGCAGCCGGCCGAGCCGCGGCCCATCGAGCCGACCGAACCCAAGGTCTCGGGCTTCGTGTTCAAGGTCCAGGCCAACATGGATCCCAACCATCGCGACCGCATCGCCTTCCTCAGGCTGTGCAGCGGCAGGTTCAAGCGCGGCATGAAGCTCACGCAGATGGGCACCGGCAAGGTGCTCTCGGTCAATTCGCCGATCCTGTTTTTTGCCCGCGAACGCGAGATCGTGGACGAGGCGTGGCCCGGCGACATCATCGGCATTCCCAATCACGGCGTGCTGCGCGTCGGCGACACGCTGACCGAGGGCGAGCAGATCAAGATCGTCGGCATCCCGAATTTCGCGCCGGAAATCCTGCGCCGCGTGCGGCTGGAGGACCCGATGAAGTCCAAGCAGCTCAAGCGCGCCCTCGAGGACCTGGCCGAGGAGGGCGTCACCCAGGTGTTCCGCCGCGTGATCGGCGGCGATCACATCGTGGGCGTGGTCGGCGAGCTGCAGCTCGACGTGCTCAAGACCCGCGTCGAGGCCGAGTATTCGGTGATGATCGATCTCGAGCCGGCGCCGTTCGAGACGGCGCGCTGGATCGCGGCCGAGACCAAGGCCGATCTCGAGGAATTCATGTCGGCCAACCGCGGCGGCATGTCGGAAGACCGCGACGGCGCGCCGGTGTTCCTGGCACGCAACGCCTGGGAGCTGGGCTATGTCGCCGAGAAGAGCCCGAAGATAAAATTCTCCGACATCCGCGAGCGTTCGTAGGCTTTTCTGGGACCGCGGGCCTCCAGGCCCGCCTCATGAGCTTGAGCGGGCCTGGAGGCCCGCGGTCCCATGAGCTTAGGCCTTCTTCATTTCCGTCACCGGCCTTGTGACGCCGTCGGCGCGCAGGCGGGTGAGCTCATCGGCCTTGAGCGCCAGCAACTCTCCCAGAACCGCATCCGTGTGCTGGCCGAGCGTCGGCGCCGGCGAGCGGATCTCCGACTTGCCGCCGGTGTGCAGGCGAATGGCCGAGATCGGCACGCGAGTCTTGCCGCGGCGCGGATGGTTTATGTCGACCCAGAAGCCGCGCGCCTCGAGATGGGGATCGGTCGACACCTCGCGCGCGGTCTTCACCGGCGCGCAGGGCACGTGTGCCTCGTTGAGGAGTCTCAGCACTTCGGCCTTCGAGCGCGAAAGCGTCCAGGCCGACACGATGTCGTCCACCTCGGTCATGCGCTTGGCCCGGCCGATCGTGCTCGACAGCCCGGGGTCTTCCAGCAGCTCGGGACGACCCAGCATCCGGCACATCGAGTGCCAGTGCCGCTCGGCGGCGGTGAAGATCGCCACATAGCCATCGGCGCACGGGTAGGTGTTGTACGGCGCCATGGCCAGCGCGGGATGCCTGTTACCCGTGCGGTCCGGCACGTTGGTATCGCCGTCCATGACGGCGCCCATGGCTGAAGCGAGGGAAGTGACCGCCGCTTCATGCATGGCCACCTCGACTCTCTGGCCCTTGCCGGTCCGCTCACGCTGGACCAGCGCCCCCAGAATGCCGGCGCAGAGATGGATGCCCGCCAGGAAGTCGCAGACGGCCGCACCCGCCTTGGTCGGTGGTCCGTCGGCATCGCCGGTGGCGTTGGTGATGCCGCTCATCGCCTGGACGGTGACGTCCATGGCGGGAAGGTCGCGATAGGGACCGTCGAGGCCGAAGCCCGAGCTGCCGCCATAGACCAGGCGGGGGTTGAGCTTGCTCAACACGTCCCAGCCGATGCCCAGCCGGTCCATGACGCCGGCGGCAAAATTCTCGATCAGCACATCGGCCTGGGCGACGAGTTCGAGCAGGATCTCCTTGCCGCGCGGCTGTTTCAGGTCGAGCACCACCGACTCCTTGTTGGAGTTCAGCATCACCAGCGGATAGGGCTCGACCTCGCGCTTGCGGCGGCGCACGACATCGCCTTCGGGCGGCTCGATCTTGAGCACGCGGGCGCCCATGAAGCCGAGCTGCAGTCCGCAGTAGGGGCCGTTGTAGATCTGCCCCAGATCGAGGACGAGCATCCCATCCAGTGGCCTCTGAATGGACGGGCGGCTAATGGTCATGGCTGGCTTCTCCGCATGTGCGGCAGCGACTTTAGCCCGAATGCCCGGTGCATGGAGAACGGAAGCGCATACCGTTGTGCGAAGCGAAAGGGCCTCGTGCGCGCGGGCGGAATATGCTCTAGGTCGCAGCATGAGCGACATCAAACGCATCGATCCCGGACCCCGCATGAGCGAGGCCACAATCCACGACGGCCGTATCTATTGCGCCGGCATGATCCCCGAGGACATCTCGCTCGACATCACGGGCCAGGTGAAGCAGGCGCTGGCGGAGATCGACTCGCTCCTCGCCAAGGGCGGCAGCGACAAGACGAAGATCCTGAGCGCGGTGATCTGGCTGGCCGATATTTCTGATTTTGCCGCCATGAATAAAGTTTGGGATGCCTGGGTCGTGCCCGGCCAGACGCCGGCCCGCGCCACGGTCGAGGCCCACTTGGCCGACCCGAACATCAAGGTCGAAATCATGGTTGTCGCGGCGATCTAGGGCTATCCTGGCTCCGCTTCAGCGGAGGACATTCCCATGATCGAGGCAAAGGGCATTGTCGTACCCCCGGGCGGCGGGAAGCATCTCGAGGAGGCGCCGGGCCACATCATGGCCATGAAGCTGTTCGGCCGCGAGACCAGCGAGAGCATCACGATGTTCGAGCAGACGGTGCCGGCCGGCACTAAGAGCTGGCTTCACGTGCATCATGACAGCGACGAGGTCGTCTGGGTGCTCGAAGGAGAGTTCACCTTCAAGATCGGCGACGAGGCCACAACCGGTGGACCGGGAACCTGCGCCTTCATGCCTCGCAACATCGGGCATGCCTGGAAGAACAGCGGCGTCGAGCCCGGCCGCTTCCTGGCCCTCTACACGCCTGCCCGTGCCGGCCGGTATGTCGAGGCGATGCTCGAGCGGCCGGACTCAGCCGAGCTCAAGAGGATGCTCGCGGAATTCGGCTGGGAACTACTGGGGCCAAATCCGCTTTGACCGTGCTAAGGTCCCGGCCGTTTTCACGGAGGAGAGAGAATATGAGCGTCACACGTATCAACGCCGGTGCCCGCATGTCGAGCGCGGTGGTCCATGGCAACACGGTCTATCTGGCCGGCCTCACCGCCGACGATCCCAAGGTCGATGTAAAAGGCCAGACCGCGCAGATCCTGGCCAAGATCGACAAGTTCCTGAAAGAAGCCGGCACCGACAAGTCGAAGATCCTGTCGGCCAACATCTGGCTGACCGACATCAAGACCTGGAGCCAGATGAACGAAGTGTGGGATGCCTGGGTGGCCCCCGGTAACGCCCCCGCCCGCGCCACCGTCGAGGCCAAGCTTGCGGCCCCCGGCCTCAGCGTCGAGATCATGGTGCAGGCGGCGAAGTAAGCCTCACCTGCATCAACGGAAAAGGGCCGGCATTCGCCGGCCCTTTGCTTTTGGTCTGATGACTCGCGCCTAGTCGGATGCGAGGAACGCCAGGATCGTCGCGATATAGCTGTCGAACTGCGGTCCTTGCGGCAGCACGACATGATTGGCGCCCGCGATCTCGTGAAAGCGGGCGTCGGGAATCCCGCGGGCGATCTCGCGGCTGCGCTCGGCCGGTATCCAGGCGTCATCGCGGCTGTGCAACACCAGCGTCGGCGCGCGCACCTGCGCGAGTTCCGCCGAGACGTCGACATGGGCGAGCATCTTCAGAATCCGGGCCGCCGTCTCACCCGAGGCCGACACACGCTGCAGCTCGTTGATTTCGTGTATCTGGGCCGCGCTGGCCTCTGGAAACCCGAGCGAGGTGAAGAGCTGCCGGAAAGCGGGATTGTCGCTGCCCCAGCTCTCCGAAACGAGGGTGGCCATGGCTTCGACGGCGGCCGCACGTTCTGGCGTCACCACCAGCGGCCCCCGCGCGTAGCCGCCGGCCAGCACCAGCCGGCTGACCCGCTCCGGATGGCGCGCGGCATAGGCGATGGAGACCGCGACGCCCTGTGACATGCCAAGCAGCGCGAAGCGTTTCAGCCCCAACGCGTCGACCACTGTTTCAAGGTCGCCGACTGCCGACTCGAAGGAAATCTCGACATTCCGGTCGGAAAGCCCGGTGCCCCGCGCATCGTAGCGGACCAGCCGGTGAGGGCCGGTGAGGGCGGTCAGTAGCTCGCGCCAGATCGTGGTGCGCCAATCGTGCTCGACATGGCTCATCCAGACTGGCGCACGGACCACGGGCGATCCCTCGCCCAAGGTGGCCACCGCCAGATGGGTGCCGTCCGCCATCCGGCAGTACCGGATCTCCTGCGCCGGAAGCGCCGCTGTCGCGGGATCGATGGCGGTCGGTGCGTCACCGACAAACCGATAGCCGCGACCCGAGACCGTGCGGACATAGCCGCGGCTGTCGCCATCCTCGCCCAGCGCGCGACGAACGGCATAGATCTGTACCTGCAGGTTATTTTCTTCGACCGTGACGCCCGGCCAGACCTGCGCGATCAGATCGGACTTCGTCACCAGCGCGCCCTCCGCAACGACAAGCGTGCAGAGCACATCAAGTGCGCGTTCGCCCAAGCCAATAGCGGTTCCATTCCGGGACAGGCGCCGGCTGCGCACGTCCAACCGGAAAGGGCCGAAGGCGACCTCGGAAAGGGGCTGGCCGTTCATATGCCTTTCAGAACTTTTCAGATCGTCCAAGAACCTTAAACCCGATCGCCGGCTTAAGGTCCATGCCGTGACGCGCACCGCATGTCGCGGCGCCGGAACCAGCAGGAGCTCACATGATCGTGTTCAGCGTCTTCTATCCCGCCACCGCCGGCGCCCGCTTCGACACCGCCTACTACAACGCCACCCACATTCCGCTGGTGGAGCAGGCCTTCAAGTCGACGGGCCTTGCCGCCGTTCAGGTATTCCATGGGCTTTCCGCCGGAGACGGCGGGGCGGCACCCCACGTGGCCATGGCCCACCTGAGCTTCGAGAGCGCCGACGCCCTGCAGGCGAGCCTGGCCGGACCGCGCGCGGCCGAAGTGTTCGGCGACATCGCAAACTTCACGACCATCCAGCCCGTGACCCAGATCAGCGCCCCGCTTTAGGACGGACTGTGGGCTAGTTGATCGGCCCGATGATCTTGCCCGGGTTCATGATGTTGTCCGGGTCGAGCGCCTTCTTGATCGAGCGCATCAGCGACATCGCCTCGCCGTGCTCCTTGTAGAGGTACTTGATCTTGCCGATGCCGACGCCGTGCTCGCCGGTGCAGGTGCCGCCGAGGTTCTGCGCGCGGGCGATCATGCGGTCGTTGAGGCCCTCGGCCCGCTTCAGGTAGGTCGGGTCGTCGGGGTTCACCATCATGGTGAGATGGAAGTTGCCGTCGCCGACATGGCCGACGATGGGGGCGTAGAGCCCGTTCGCCACGATGTCCTTCTGGGTCTCGAGGATGCATTCGGCGAGGTTGGAGATCGGCACGCAGACGTCGGTCGCCCACATGCCCCAGCCGGGCTTGGCGGCCTTGGCGGCCCAGGCGGCGTCATGGCGGCCCTGCCACATCTTGCTGCGTTCTTCGGCCTGGCTGGTCCAGGCGAAGTCGCCGCCGCCATGATCGGCCGCGATCGCCTGCACCATCTCGGCCTGTTCCTTGGTGCCGGCCTCGGTGCCGTGGAACTCCAGCAGCAGCAGGTTCTTGTTGGGCAGGCTGAGCTTTGAATACTTGTTCACCGTGTCGACCGTCTCGGTGTCCATCAGCTCGATGCGTGCCACCGGAATGCCGGACTGGATGGTCTGGATCACGGTGTTGACCGCGCCCTCGAGGCTGTCGAAGGCGCAGGTCGCCGCGACCATCGATTCGGGGATGCCGTAAAGACGGAGCGTGACCTCTGTGATGACGCCGAGCGTCCCTTCCGAGCCCACGAACAGCTTCACCAGGTCATAGCCGGCACTCGACTTGCGTGCGCGGCCGCCCAGCCGCATCAGGCGGCCGTCGGCGGTCACGACCTGCAGCGACAGCACGTTCTCGCGCATGGTGCCGTAGCGCACCGCGTTGGTGCCCGAGGCGCGCGTGCTGGCCATGCCGCCGATCGAGGCGTCGGCGCCGGGATCGATCGGGAAGAAGAGGCCGGTCGCGCGGATATATTCGTTGAGCTGCTTGCGGGTGACGCCGGGCTGGACCACCACGTCGAGGTCGGCCTCGTTCACCTGCACGACCTTGTTCATGCGGCTCACATCCAGCGAGATGCCGCCGTTGGGCGCGCTGATATGGCCTTCCAGCGAGGTGCCGGTGCCGAAGGGAATGATCGGCGTCTTCAGGCGGGCGCAGAGTTGCACGATCTGCTGCACTTCCTCGGCCGATTCGGCGAAGACCACGGCGTCGGGCAGGTGCGCCTCGTGATACGAAATGTCCTTGCCGTGCTGCTCGCGCACCGCATGGGCGGTGCTGACGCGGTCGCCATAGAGCTTCTTCAGCTCGGCGATGGTGCTGTCGACGTTGAGGGGTCTTGCAGGGGCCGCTACGGCCATGTTGGTTCTCCTAGCGCAGGGCGATTGGATACGCTCAAATGACCGGAAAGCCAACCTTGAGCCAATCTTTGGCCATTCTGGGGAAACGCAGCCATGCGCGACGTCTATATCATCGGCGCCTACACCACGGCCTTCAAGAAGCACCCGGGCATGAGCTTCGGCGATCTCGCGCGCGAGGCCTATCTCGGGGCGCTTTCGGATGCCGGCATGAAGACCGGCGCCGATATCGAGGCGGGCTGGATGGGCAATTGCGGCATGGGCTTCTGGGGCCAGAACTCGATCCGCGCCCAGGCGCTGTTCCAGCCGCTGGTCGAGGAGGGGCTTTTCCCCGAGCGCGTGCCGATGTTCAACGTCGAGAACGCCTGTGCCACCGCCTCGACCGCCTTCATGGGCGCCTGGAAGGACGTGCTGGCGGGCACGCACGAGCTGTCGTTCTGCATCGGCATCGAAAAACTCTTCAGCCCGGATGCGCCGGAGCGCACGGCGGGTCTCTTCAATCAGGGCTACATCACCAGCCAGCATGAACGGCTGCTGGCGGAGATGAACAAGGTCGGCACGCTGATCGGCTCGAAGTTCGAGACAGGGCCCGACCGCACCATCTTCATGGACACCTACGCCATGCAGGCCAAGTGGCACATGTGGAAGTACGGCACCACGCAGGAGCAGATCGCGGTCGGCGCCGCCAAGAACCACAACTACGGCGCCCTGAATGAGAAGGCGCAGTACCGCTTCCAGATGACGACTGAATCCGTGCTGCAGGACCGGCCGGTGTCGTATCCGCTAACCCGCGCCATGTGCGCGCCGATCGGCGACGGCGCCGCGGCATCGCTGCTGTGCTCGAAGGAGTATCTCGAGAAACTGCCGAAGGATGTGCAGGCACGCGCCATCAAAATTGCGGGCGTCGGTTTCTCCGGTGGCATGTACCGCGAACTCGACCAGCCGGGTCTGACGCGCGCCGCCGCCGACAAGGCATACAAGATGGCGGGGCTGGGCCCCGAGGACATTGATGTCGCCGAGGTCCACGACGCCACCAGTTTCTGCGAGATCTACCAGTGCGAGATGCTGCGTTTCTGCCCCGAAGGCGAGGGCGGCAAGTTCGTGGGCTCCGGCGCCACCGGCCCCGGCGGCAAGCTGCCGGTGAACACATCGGGCGGTCTCGTGTCGAAGGGCCATCCCGTCGGCGCAACGGGTCTTTCGATGCTGGCCGAACTCGCGATGCAGCTTCGTGGTGAGGCCGGCCCGCGCCAGGTCAAGGGTGCAGAAGTTGCACTCGCCGAGAACGGCGGCGGAGTCATCGGCATGGAAGAAGCCGTAGCGTCCGTGGTGATTCTACAGCGAGGGTAGATATTCCATCTTTCAGGCATTCCATGGTGTCGGCGGTCGGGCGAAAAAAAGCTTGTTGCTCTTCACGTCGCAGCTCTACTCGAGGATATGCGTGTGGCTGCGAGGCATCGATCAGTGGCGGATCGTGTTTCGGTGGACCGAAGGCGACGCACACGATGTGCGGATAGTCGACTATCATTGAGGTCAGAGATGACGAAAGACCAGTACGCACCCGTAACGCCTGGAGACATGCTGAAGCACGAGTTTCTGGTGGAGTACGGACTGTCTCAGAACGAACTCGCCCAGGCGATCGGAGTTTCGCCCAATCGCATCGCCGAAATCGTCAACAATCGACGCCGCATTACCGCGGATACGGCCGTCCGCTTGTCGCTGTTCTTTGGTAACAGCCCCGAATTCTGGATGAACCTTCAGAGCTGGTACGATCTCAAGATGGCAGCCAAGGATTTGCCGGCCTCCGAGCGTCGTCGGATTGTCTCGGCACGCGCTGCCTAGACGATCGCGAGGCCGAGATTGGCAGCCTGTGGCCATCAGGGTTGAAACCGCGCGCATCGGACCAATATGGTGGTCTCGGCGAGGGTGACGGTGCGATAGACTCCCTCCGGTTTTGCAAGACCTCAGGGGAAACACGGGAATGACCATCCGCTTCGACAGTCGCGTCGCCATCGTCACCGGCGCCGGCAACGGGCTCGGCCGCGCGCATGCGCTGCTGCTGGCGAGCCGCGGCGCCAGGGTCGTGGTGAACGATCCGGGTGGTGCGGTCGACGGCAAAGGGGGTGGTCACGCCGCGGCCGACAAGGTGGTGGACGAGATCAAGGCGGCCGGCGGCCAGGCCGTGCCCAACTACGATTCGGTGGCCGATCCCAAGAGCGCCGCCAACATCGTCAAGACCGCGGTCGATTCCTTCGGCACGGTCGACATCGTCGTGAATAATGCAGGCGTGCTGCGCGACAAGACTTTCCACAACATGACGACCGAGGATTTCGACTTCGTCGTAAAGGTACATTTCCAGGGCACCGCCTATGTGACGCACGCCGCCTGGCCGATCCTGCGCGCCAAGGCCTATGGCCGCGTCGTCGTCACCTCGTCGAACTCGGGCATCTATGGCACTTTCGGCCAGGCGAACTACGGCGGCGCCAAGCTCGCTGTCGTGGGCTTCATGAATGCGCTTCGCCTGGAAGGCCAGAAGTACAACATCATGATCAACGCGCTGGCGCCGGTGGCCGCGACGCGCATGACCGAAAGCCTGATGACCCCTGAAGTGCTGGACAAGCTTCGGCCCGAGTTCGTCTCGCCGATGGTGGCGTATCTCTGCAGCGAACAGTGCCAGCGCACCGGCGACATCTGGAGTGCCGGCGCCGGCACCTTCGCGCGCATCGAGTATCGCGAGGCTGAGGGCGTGCGCATCGCCGGCCGCGCGCCCACGCCCGAGGACGTCGCCGAGAACATCGAGAAGATTGCCGATGTCTCGGCCAGCCGGGTGTTCCGCACCTCCGGCGAGGAAGTCGCCGCCGTGGTGGGCTCCTGAACGCCGAGACTCCTGCCATCGACCGTTTGGCGCCGGTCGGAAGCTGGCTCGCGGAGAAGGGGCGGCTCATTCCGACGCCGGCCGCCTTCATCGAGCAGGTGATGGCGCGCGTGGTGGCCGCCGGCGTGCCGGTGTGGCGGATGTACATCGGCCTGCAGCTCATCCATCCGCAGCTCCAGGCGATGGGCTATCTGTGGCGGCGCGGCGAGCCGGTGCAGTCGATCCCCCGTGCCTACGGCATCCAGTTCACGGCGGCCTATATCGGCAGCCCGATCCAGGAAGTGCGCGAGCAGGCCCGCTCGGTCCGCTATCGGCTCGATGTGCTCACGGACAAGCATCATACGGTGCTGCACGAGGTCAAGGCCGAGGGTGGCACCGACTACTTCTCCCTGCCGATGCATATCCGCCGCGACGGGCCGATGCCGGTCGTGGCCTTCGTCACCAATGCCGCGAATGGCTTCAGCGCGGCCGACATTGCCGATCTCAGCCGCCTGGTCGACATGATGGGCGCGGTGACGGAGATGCACATCGAGCACAGCATCGCCGATACGGTGGCCAACACCTATCTCGGGCGCGAGGTCGGCCAGCGCATCCTGAACGGCGCGATCCGCCGCGGCGACGGCCAGGAGATCCGCGCCGTGCTGTGGTTCTCCGATCTGCGCGACTTCACCGGGCTGAACGAGCGGCGGCAACCCAACGAGGTGCTGGAACTTCTGAACAACTACTTCCAGCACGTCGGCAACGCGCTGTCGGCGCATGGCGGCGAGATCCTGAAATTCATCGGCGATGGCGTGATGGCCTATTTTCCGGCCGAGGATGCGCTGTTCCTGCCCATGGTCACGGCCAATGCGCTGAACGCCGCGCGCCAGGTGATCGACGACATCGAGGCGGCCAACGAGGCGCGCGCCACCGGCGGCGCCGATCCGGTGCGCTTCGGCATCGGCCTGCATGTCGGCACGGTGACGTTCGGCAATGTCGGCACCGAGGACCGGCTCGACTTCACCGTCATCGGCTCTGCCGTCAACCGCACGTCGCGGCTGGAGGGCCTCACCAAGGCGCTCGGCGTCCAGGTCTGCGCCTCCGCCGACTTCAACGAAGTCTGCAGTCAGCCGATGAAGTCACTGGGAACCCACCGCCTGCGCGGCGTGCCCAAGCCGGTCGAGATTTTCACGCTGCCGGACTGAGTCCGGTCAGACCAGCGCCTTCCAGCCCTCGATCCAGGTGAGCGCTTCCTCGTCGGGCAGGGGCTGTTCCGAGGCGTCGACTTCCAGCCGTTCGCCGATGCGCTTGGCGCCGCACGACGCGAAGATGTCGTCGAGCTTCTTGCCGGCGCCGCAGAACGTGTCCTGGTAGGTCATGTCGCCCAGCGCAATGATGCCGTAGCGGTGGCCCGACAGGTCCGGGTGGTCGCGCTCCAGCGCCTCGGCCAGCGGCAGGATGTTGGTCGGGATGTCGCCCGCGCCGTGCGTGGCGCAGACCACCAGCAGCACGTCGTTGCCGAGGAAGTCGGCGGCGCTGGCGGCCGCGTCGCTGACATTGACCGCGTGACCGGCGCCCTTGAGCACCGGCTGCAGCGCGTCGGCCACCATCTGGGCGTTGCCCGACTCGGTGCCGACCAGGATCAGAATGCTGGCCATCGCCCTCCGACATACGGGACCCCATGCCGCCCTGCGACGCGACCGGTTGGCGCGGCCCCTAAACGCATGCCAGTCTGGGCTTCATGGAAGAACCCCCCGTCCTGGCCGCTCTCGAGAGCGGCGTCCTCACCCTGACGCTGAACCGCCCGCAGCGTCTGAACGCCATGAACCACCCGCTGATCGAGGCCGTGATCCGCGAATTCGCCCGCGCCCGCGACGATACAGCGGTGCGGGCCGTGCTGCTGACCGGCACCGGCCGCGGCTTCTGCGCCGGCGCCGACCTCGCGGGCTCCGGTCCCGGCCTGGTCGGGCCCGACGGCAAACCCGACCTCGGCGTCGCCATGGACCGGCTGTTCAACCCCATGATCCGCGCCATCCGCGACCTGCCCAAGCCCGTCGTGGCGGCCGTGAACGGCGTCGCGGCCGGCGGCGGCGCCAACCTGGCGCTCGCCTGCGACATCGTCCTGGCGGCGCGCTCGGCCCGCTTCGACCAGGCGTTCGTGCGTATCTCTCTGATCCCCGATCTCGGCGGCACCTGGTTCCTGCCGCACACAGTGGGCGACGCCCGCGCCCGCGCGCTTGCCATGCTGGGCACCTCGGTGCCGGCCGAGGAGGCCGAACGCATGGGCATGGTCTGGCAGGTGGTCGACGACGCGGCGCTGATGGACGAGGCGGGCAAGATCGCGCGCAAACTCGCCGCGGGGCCGACGCGTTCCTACGCCGCCATCAAGGACGCCATGAATCGCGCCGGCACCAACACGCTTGACCAGCAGCTCGACCTCGAGCGCGACGCCCAGCGCGAACTCGGCCGCAGCGAGGATTTCAAGGAAGGCGTGGCGGCCTTCCTCGCCAAGCGGCCGGCCAATTTCACGGGACGCTGATTTACGGGACACTGATTTACGGGACGATGACCATCATGGCTTACGACAAG
>CAMDOT010000110.1 GCA_945903635.1 Rhizobium sp. Q54
TGCAGCGCCGCGATGACCGCTTCCGGGGACCCCGGGGCGGAAACTTCGCGCGAACCAGAAACCGGAACCTCGGGCATGGAGAGCTTGACTCATGTCCAGCCTCTCAGGTCAAGTGACGTTCAGCATCAAGCTACCTGGGTAGTTACGAAAACGAAGCAATGACAGTTGGTACGGAATCCATGAGCCTATTGAATTTTATGAGATAGACCATTGATATTCAAGGATATTTCACTACTCCCGGGTGGCAAAACTCAGGGCTTGGCGTATTTTCTCCCGAAGTTCTTGGCCAAAGAGTGCGCCTCTCTTCAGTATTTGGGGCGGGAGACTGTCTGCTCGCGGGTGAAATTGCAGCTTCGGTCGTCAATATGGTCTTGTACCAAATTGCACCTCGCCTCCATAAACATGACATAGCTGTGCATTCAACTATCGTGCGGAGCGCAGTATAGACTGATTGAGACGATTGCTCGATTTGAACGAAAGTGTCTTTGGGAGGCACTTTCAGCGAGGACTTGCCGCGGCAAAAAGAGTGAGCGCGGCAAAGGGGTTGGGAGAGTAACAGGACGATGCAATCAGGACGCGAAATCGCGATCATCGGCTACGCCTGCCGCCTCCCTGGCGCACGACGCAGCGAGGAGTTGTGGCATCTTCTAAGAAACAACAACTGCAGCGTCAGCTGGATCACGCCCGATCGCTTTCCGACTGAGGCTTACTACCATCCCTCGCCCGACCAAGTCGGTCGCAGCTACACGTTCGCAGCCGGCGTGATCGACGACGTCTGGGGCTTCGACGCCGCGGCATTCGGCATGAGCCCGCGCGAGGCCGAGCAGGTCGACCCGCAACACCGGCACCTCCTGGAGGTCGGACACGACGCATTGGCTCATGCCGGCGTTCGGCCCTCGAGCCTGGCCGGCAGCGATACCGGCGTCTACATCGGCGCCTCGTCGGTCGATCACGCGGCACGACTCTTTGCCGATCCATCGGCGGCCGACGTCCACATGATGACGGGCAATTCCCTCAGCATCATGGCGAACCGGCTTTCCTATACGCTGGATCTGCGCGGCCCCAGCCTGGCGGTCGATACCGCGTGCTCGTCATCGTTGGTGGCCCTTCACCTCGCCGCGGAGGCGATCCGCAACGGCACGATCGACACGGCGATCGTGGGCGGCGTGAATCTGCTGCTGTCGCCCTTCTCCTATGTCGGGTTTTCGCGCGCCTCGATGCTGTCGCCGACCGGCCTGTGCCGGCCATTCGACGCGGCGGCCGACGGGTACGTGAGGTCGGAGGGCGCCGTCGTCGTGGTGCTGCGCTCGATGGCAGCGGCCCAGAAGGCGCGCAATCGCATCCACTCCGTGCTTGTGGGCTCGGGCATGAACCAGGACGGTCACACCACCGGCGTGTTCGTACCCTCGGCGGACTCGCAACGGCGACTGCTGGATCAGGTCTATGGCGATTTCGCCGTCGATCCCGCGGACCTGCTTTTCGTCGAGGCACACGGCACGGGCACGAGGGTCGGCGATCCGATCGAAGCGGATGCCTTGGGCAAGGGCCTGGGGCAGCGGCGCTCGCAGCCGCTGCCGATCGGCTCGGTGAAGTCGAATGTCGGACACCTCGAACCGGTGTCCGGCCTCGCCGGCATGCTGAAGTCCATCCTGGCGTTGAACCATGGGATGGTGCCTGCGACCCTTCATCAGAAATCGCCGAGCCCTGACATCCCGTTCGACGAGCTCAACCTGCGGGTCGTGGACCGTAACTGGCGGTTGCCGGAACGGCGCGGACCGTCGCTGGCAGGCATCAATTCCTTCGGCTTCGGAGGCACGAATGCCCATGCAATCGTGCGAAGTGACGCGGGGACCTTGAGACTGGTCCAGGTCCGCAATGACGCCCCGCCGCCGCTGTTGTTGACGGCGCATAGCGCCGATGCACTGCGTCCGCTCGCGGCAGCCTACGACGCGGAGTGGCCGGAAGAGCCGCGCGCGGTCCCGGAATTCATCGCCGCCAGCGCGCACTTGCGCGACGCACTGCCTCATCGCCTGCTGGTCCGCGGCGGAACCACTGAAGAAATCCGGCGTCATGTCCGACGTTTTGCCGATGGTGAAAAGCCTGCATCGGTGCTGGGTGGCCAGGCACTCGGCAGCGATTTGCCCGTCGCCTTCCTGTTCTCGGGCAATGGCGCGCAATGGGCCGGTATGGGACGCGATGCCTGGCATGCCGACCCGCTGTTCCGGGAGGCTCTGAGGGAGATCGACGGGCATTTCTCGAAAGTCCAGAAATGGTCGCTCGTCGACATGCTGTTCGCCGAGGATCTCGGTGCGAGACTTCGCCATGCGACCTACTCGCAGCCGCTGTTGCTGGCACTGCAGGTCGCAATGGTGCGAGTCCTGGAGGATTCCGGCGTCACGCCCGTCGCCACCATGGGCCATAGCGTCGGCGAAATAGCTGCGGCGTGGGCTGCCGGCGCGCTCAGCCTCGAGCAGGCGATCGACGTCGTGACGGCGCGGAGCCGACACCAGGAAAGCGTGCGCGACAGCGGTGGCATGGCCGCGCTGATGCTGAGCGAGCGCGAGGCGCGGCGCTTCCTCAAGGCATCGAATGTGCCCGCGGTCGACATCGCCGCCGTGAACAGCTGGCGCAGCGTCACTGTCTCCGGCCCGATCGCCGAAATCGACCGCATGCTGACCGCGGCGACCAGCCAGCGCATCAGCGCGCGGCGCCTCGATCTCGACTATCCTTTCCACAGCGCCCTCGTCGATCCGGTCCGCGCGCCACTTCTGCGGGAACTCGACGGGCTGAAGCCGTTGGCGATGCGAAGCCGCTTCGTGTCGTCGGTGACAGGCAATTTTGCGGAGGCCGAGTCCCTCGGACCCGGTCACTGGTGGCGAAATGTGCGCGAGCCGGTGCAGTTCGAGGCCGCGCTCAACTGCCTGATCAAAGAAGGCCTGCGCATTTTTGTCGAGATCGGCCCAAGGCCGATTCTGTCGAGCTACATCCGCGATGTCCTGCGCGAGGCAGGCGTACACGGCGCTGTTGTGGAGACAATGACCCAGTCCGACGGCGAAAAGGCGGTCGACGCGCTTGAGCAGGCCGCATCGAAGGTGTTCCTCGCCGGCGGAAAAATCGATCCGCATCGCTTCTTCGGTCCGCTGCCCGCAACGGCTTTGCCACTGCCGCTCTATCCATGGCAGCACAAGCAATTCAAGGTGCAGCCCACGGTCACCGCGAGCACGATCCTCACTGCAACAGAACACCCCTTGCTCGGCCTGCGCCCGCGGCTCGATTGCGCAGAGTGGTTCTCGACCATCGACCCCGTGCTCTTCCCGTGGATTGCCGACCACAAGGTTGGTGCCATCCCGGTGTTACCGGCAACTGCCTATGTCGAAGTCATGTTGGCCGCTGCATGCGAAGCCTTTGGCAGTGGCGCCCTGGAGCTGCGCGAACTCGATATCCTGCGGCCGCTCGTGTTCGAAGGAACGACGTCGCTTGAAACGTTGTTGAGATTGTCTTCCGAGACCGGCATTGCGGAGTTTCTGTCCCGCCCCCGCGATGGAGCCCCGGACTGGATGCTGAATGCGCGCGGGATCGTCAGCCGCTCGCCGATCGCGGGTAAGACTACGCCCCTGCCGGTCGGGCCTCCGGGAACGGTCGTTGTACCCAAGGTTACGGTTTATGAATGTGCTCGGGGTCTGGGTTTCGACTATGGCCCCTCATTCGAGCGCGTCCATCAAGTCGTCTTCCCCCATCCGAAGGTCGCAAACGCCACTCTCGACCCCCCGCAGGACTGCGTCGCCACTGGATATGTCACCGACCTGACCGGCCTGGATACCGCCTTCCATGCACTTTTCGCAACGGAGGCCGCGGGCGTTGCCGACATGCCCATGAGGCGCATGCTGCCGGTCCGTTTCGGCTGCGTGCGTGTATTCGCCCACGGCGCAATGGCCTCGCGGGCCATCGCACGGACCATCCGCCAGACACCTACCTCGATCGTGGTGGACATCGATCTGCTCGATGAGCAGGGCAAGATAATCCTCAGCGCCCAGAATGTGCGCTTGATCGACGCGCCGGTCGAATTGGCCATTGATCCGCGGTCGCTCAGCTACCGAACCACCACTCGACTACTTGATCGGGCCGGCGACCCCACCAAGGTCCACCCCTTGGCCGCGGGACATGGCCATCCACACGACGTCGCCATCCCGACGCTAGCGCCGCTCGCCGAGGCCCTCCTGCTGCTCGAAGGGGGCTGCCTGCGCGCTGCATGGGCGGCGGTCCGCGAGGCTGCTGTTAATGGAGTTTCGGTTCACGCCGATGACCGGGAGGACTCGTCCCCGACCGAAGCCGACGGCACTGCCGCGCCGCAAGCCTTCCTGCGTGCGGCACTGCTGTGGCACCTCGAAGCCAAGAATCTGGTCGTTGAGCGGGATGGTGCACGAACCGCTGTGCCGACATGCGATCTGCCGGAGATCGCGTCGATCGTGGGATCGCTCGTCGTCCGACATCCAACCATGGCCGGAGAAGCAGCTGGTCTGTCGCGTCTCGGGGAAATCCTCGGCCGATTGGTTGCCGGCGACCAGCCGGTCGAACTGGGCTCGGCGCACTGGCGGCAGCTCGGCGTGGCATCGCGTCAGGTTACCTGCCTGCGCGACGCCGTGATGGCCGATGTGACAGCCGCGCTCGAACGATGCGATAGCAATCGGCTCATAAGGGTGCTGATGGTCGGCGCCAACCATGCCGCCGCCGCGAGCGACCTCGCCATCCGCTATCCGAACCTTGAATTCGTGCTTACCGATCCCGATGCCGATCGCCTCGAACAGGCGCGCACGCTGCTCGGCGATGACGTCCCGCAGATCCGCTACCTGTCCTGGAACGAACTGGATGGCATGCCGGCCAGGTCGCTCGATCTGGCATTCGCGATCGACGCACTGAGCGAGGCCGCGGTAGCCCCCGGCGCCCTTGACCGGCTTACACGTCTGCTTCGGCCAAACGCCGCCTTGGTTGCCGGCGAGTTGGCGCCCAGTGTCTTTTGGGATGTCGTGCGCGGCCTCCGGCCGACATGGTGGGCGCGGTCGGCAAATTCCGACTTCCCCGTCAGCGCCCTGTTGACGCCGGAAGAGTGGGCCGATGAATACGAAGCAGCCGGCTTGGCAGCAGTGACCACCGCGCCCGTCCTCGGCGATGCACGTATTGGCGTGGTCATTCACGGCGTGGCCGCGGATCGCGAGGCGCGCGACGCCGATTCAACCCCTGACGCGCCCGCCTTCTCGTGGGAAGGCGAGGTGCCCACGGACCATGCGACGCTGCTTGGCGCCCTGCATCACCGGATCGCCAGTCAAGGGATGACCGATCAAGCGTCAGGAGCGCTCGCGATAGCTTCCGAACAGGCGACTGCGACAGATGTCGTTTGGGCGATCGATGCGCAAGCATCCATCCCCGATCCCGTCACGTCGCTGAGCGGTCGCCTGGCGCGCATTGCAGAGCGGTGCCGCCGCCTTGCCGAGACGCCCGCCAGGCTGTGGGTCGTGGTGGACTTCGGCAATGCCGAACCCGAAGCGAGTCCGCTCGACCGGCCCCTGTGGTGTGCGATCACGTCGGCGATGCGCGTGGCGCAAAACGAGTATCCGGGTCTACAGGTCCGATGCGTAGGCCTCTCCGGGGCGGATCAGGCACACACCATCGACCGCGCCATCGACGAGATGATGGCGCCGGACAACGAGCGGGAGCTCTTCTTCACGAACGACACGCGAACAGTATTCCGCGTCGAACATGGCGGCAGCGTACTTTCGGCGCTTGCTCCTTCCGCGGACAATACGGCGCTGAAACTTGCCACGCGCCACGGCGCCGGACGCGGGGCCCTGGCATGGATCTCCGGCAGCCGACCGGAGCCAGGACCAGGCGAGGTCGAGATACAAGTGGCGACGACCGGTCTCAATTTCCGCGACGTCATGTGGAACCTGCGGCTCCTTCCTGAGGAAGCCCTCGAAGACGGCTACGCCGGTGCCAGCTTCGGCATGGAATGCGCCGGCACAGTGACGAAGACGGGCCCAGGCGTTGAGGATCTTGACGCCGGCGATCGGGTCGTCGCGTTTGTTTCATGCGCGTTTGCGAGCCATGTCATTGCCCCTGTGTTCGCGGTCAGCCGACTGCCCCAGGAACTGACATTCGAGGCGGCGACGACGGTGCCGGTCGCATTCCTGACCGCCTATTACTCTCTGGTCCACCTCGGCCGCCTCCGCCCTGGCGAGACCGTCTTGATCCATGGTGGCGCAGGCGCCGTCGGGCTGGCTGCCTTGCAGATCGCCCAGCATTGCGGGGCGAAGGTGATCGCCACTGCCGGCAGCGAGGAAAAGCGTGCCCTGCTTCGCAACTTCGGCGCCGACTATGTGTGCAACTCGCGGGCGCTGACCTTCGCCGATGAGGTTGCCAGCCATACCGGAGGCAAGGGCGTCGATGTCGTCCTGAACTCCCTGGCCGGCGAGGCCATGATCCGTTCCATGGACTGCCTCGGTCCGTTCGGACGTTTCATCGAACTCAGCAAACGCGACTTCTATGCCAACACCCATCTTGGGCTGAGGCCATTCCGCAAGAATCTGACTTACTTCGGGGTCGATATCGACCAGTTGCTCGATGAGCACAGGGAGCTGGCGCAAAGCCTGTTTGCCGACGTCATACGGCTTTTCGCCGAAGGCAAACTGGTGCCCTTGCCATACCGTGTCTTCGCCGGAGAACACGTCGGCGACGCGTTCCGGCTGATGCAGCGCTCGGGGCACATAGGCAAGATCGTCGTGACGCCGGCCTCCCATGCCACCAGTGCGGTCGGGCAGAGCGGCAAGTTCCCTGTGGACGACAAGGGTGTCCATGTCGTGATCGGCGGAACGAGTGGCTTCGGCCTGGCGACGGCCGAATGGCTGGCCGGACGCGGGGCCACCCAGCTGGTGCTGGCCAGTCGTTCCGGCAAACTTTCGGACCTGGCGCAGGCCAAGGTCGATGCTTTGCGCCTCCAGGGCGTCGAGGTCGAAATCGCCGCTGTAGATGCAGCCGACGATGCGGCCCTCGGGATATTGCTGCGCAAGGTTGCGGCACGCCGGACCGTCAAGGGCATCGTCCATGCCGCCATGGTGATCGACGATCGCCTCATCGAGGGCATGGACCAGGAAGCGATCGAAAAGGTGATCCGGCCGAAGATTGCCGGCGCGCTCCATCTCGACCGGCTCACCCAGGGCTTCAACCTCGACTATCTCCTTCTCTATTCGTCGGCGACGACGCTGTTCGGCAATCCCGGACAATTCAACTACGTCGCCGCCAACGCCTTCCTCGAGGGTCTTGCGCGCCAGATGAAGGCTCGCGGAGTCCCCGCCCTCGCCGTCGCCTGGGGCGGTATCGAAGATGCGGGTTACCTGTCGCGGCACATCGGTACCGACATCAATCTCAAGAAGCGCTTCGCCTCGAATCTGATTTCGGCGCAAACGGCCCTGGATGGACTGGACTGGGTCTACGACCGAAACGGCAAGCAAACGGACGCCGTCTGCGCAATTGCCCGCATTGACTGGGGAATCGCCAAACGAGAGCTCGTGGCGACCCGCAGCCCGACCTTCACCGCGGTCGGCGTGGCCGCGACGTCGCGTCAGGACGCGGATGCCGCAGCGACGCTGGAGAGGTTGCGTACCCTGCCCCCGGAGGAGGCAACGGCTGCCCTGCTGGAAATCGTCGTGGCCGAGATCGCACGCGTGTTGCGTCTCCCCGCCAAGGAAGTCGACCGGCACCAGCCCCTTGCCGAGATCGGCATGGATTCGCTCATGATGCTCGAATTGCGAACCACCGTCGAAACGGCCCTACAGATCGAGTTGCCCATGATGTCGTTGGCGAGCGGCATCACGCCGGCTGACGTCGCGCGGCGCGTCATGCCGCTGATTACCGGAGAAGGCCAGAAAGGAACTGTGCCCGCTGTTCTGGTCGCCGCGGCCACCAGCCATTTCGCCGCCGACGCTGCATCTTCGAACGTCGCCGAGCAGAACGCGGCCGTCAGCGCCGTTCTGGCAAAAATGCGCGAACAGGACAGATCATCGTGACCACGCGCAGTCCGGTCTCGGCCCAGGAAACCGTCGACCGTGTGCGAAGTGCCTTGGAACAAGGCAGCCCGAGCCGACCCGGCAATCGGCTGGCACCCGCCGCAAACACCGGAGACGGACAGGCATTCGACTTCAATACCTTGCCTGAATACGAGATCCACAAGATCACGAAGGCGGCCGGCGCCATCACCGGCATCCAGAATCCGTGGTACCGCGTGCATGACGGCCGTGCAGGCGAGACCACCTCGATCGACGGAAAGACCGTCGTCAACTTTTCCTCCTACGACTATCTGGGGCTGAACGGCCATCCGGCGGTCGATGCCGCAGCCAAGGCCGCGATAGACCGCTTCGGCACATCGGTATCGGCGAGCCGGCTTTCAGCCGGAGAAAGGCAGATCCATCGCGACCTCGAGGCCGCGTTGGCCCGGTTGCACGGCACCGAGGACGCCGTGGCGTTCGTCGGCGGCCATGCGACGAATGTGACGGTGATCGGCCATCTGCTGGGGCCGGAAGATCTCGTCGTCACCGATGCCATGATCCACAACAGCGTACTCGAGGGCGCCAAGCTGTCCGGCGCCAAGCACATCCTGTGCGCCCATGGCGACGTCGATGCGCTGGAGCGCATTCTGCGCCTCAACCGGGCCCGGCATCGCCGGGCACTGATCGTGGTCGAAGGCCTCTACAGCATGGACGGCGACGCTCCCGACCTCGCCGCGCTGATCAGGCTGAAGCGCCGCTATAGTGCCTGGCTGATGGTCGACGAAGCACATTCGACCGGCGTTCTGGGCGCGACCGGCCGGGGTATTGCCGAAGAACAAGGCGTCGACCCGACAGCCATCGAGATATGGATGGGCACGCTCAGCAAGAGTTTCGCGTCGACTGGCGGCTACATTGCCGGCAGCCGTCCTCTCATCGATCTGATCAAGTATGAAACGCCCGGGTTCATTTATAGCGTCGGGCTGGCGCCGCCGACGACCGCGGCAGCCCTTGCGGCCATCGAGGTGATGCAGAACGAGACCTGGCGGCTGGAGAAACTGCGGAAGAACGGCCTGCTGTTTCTCGCGAGGGCCAAGGCGCACGGGCTCGATACCGGCCTCAGCCTCGGCGCGGCGATTATCCCCATCATCGTCGGCAGTTCGCCGCATGCCGTGATCCTGACGGAGCGTCTGCTCGCGCGGGGATACAACGTTGCCCCCGCCATATTTCCCGGGGTTGCCGAGAACCAGGCGAGACTGCGGTTCTTCATGACCAGCCGGCATACGCCCGAACAGATCGAGAGCGTCATCGAAACAGTCGCCGACGAATTGCCGAAGGTCCGCAGCGGCCCGTCTCTCGTGGACATCATCGCCAGACGCTGAGCCCGCGCGCTTCCGGTTGCACTGACCGGAGCCACTGGACGTCCCGGGAATCGACCGGCACAACAGATCATCCGCCCCTGTCGAGACACGGAATGCCAGACTTGGATCCAAAATCGATCGCGATCACAGGCGCGTCGAATGGCATCGGCGCCGCGCTGGCCCGGGCTTTGGCCGCACCAGGCAGACAACTCGCCCTGACCGGGCGCGACGCAGGTCGCCTCGAGGCCGTTGCCGTGGCCTGTCGAGCGAAAGGCGCGCAGTGCCTCACGGCACCGATCGACGTTCGCGATGGCGAGCGCCTGTCGGCTTTTCTCGGCGAGGTCGACGGCAAGGTACCCATCGACCTCCTCGTCGCAAACGCAGGAATCCTCGATGGCCGCCACGCCGACCAGACCGTCGAAACAGGCCCGGCGGCGCGACGGGTGCTGGAAGTGAATCTGCTTTCGGCCGTCGACACCTTGCATTCAGTATTGCCCGGCATGCAGCGCCGACGCCGTGGCGACATCATTCTGGTGGGATCCCTGGCGTCTCTGATTCCCCTGCCGGACGCTCCCGCCTATTCGGCTTCCAAGGCCGGCCTCATGTCGTACGGCCTGGCCTTGCGCGAGGCCGTGGCGAACGAAGGCATCCGGGTCGTCGTTGCCTGCCCTGGATTTGTTTCGACCGGCATGACCGATATTCATCTCGGCCCCCGCCCGGGTGAGATTTCGGCCGACGCGGCGGCGGCGCTCATCCTGCGTGGCTTGCGGGAGAACCGCCCGTTGATCGGCTTTCCCTCCGTGCCCTTCTGGTTTTCGCGCCTGTCGATTGTCTTTCCCGAATGGCTCCGCCGGCGCATGACCCAAGACACACGGTTTCACGTTGGCTAACGACCCGGAGCACGACCCGATGCCGGCTGAACCCGACTCAGCGTTGCCCCGCCAGAACCGAGGATGGCTCTCAGGACTGGAAAACCGCGCGCTGGCCTGGCTGGCCCCGCGCGTGCCCGCCTGGGTGACCCCGGATCAGCTGACATGGCTCGGCTTGGGCGGCGCGGTTGTGGCCTTCATCGGCTATCTCCTTGCACCGGGCCAGGCCGCCTGGCTGTGGGTGGTGAACGCAGGGCTGGTCCTGAACTGGCTGGGTGATTCCCTGGACGGCAAGGTCGCGCGTGTGCAGGGGATCGAGCGGCCGCGCTACGGGTTCTTCTTCGACCAGTCGATCGACGTCGCCGGACAGTTTCTCTTCGCCCTGGGGCTTGGCCTTTCTGGCTATGTCAGGCTCGATATCGTCGCCCTTGGGCTCGCCGCCTATCTGATGATGACGGTGCAGTCTCTCCTGCGCGCCGAAGTCACCCGGGTCTTTCACCTCGCCACCGCCGGCATGGGGCTGACCGAGGTACGCTGCCTTTTTCTGGTGGCGAACGTGGTCTTCTACTTCATCCCGCCCAGGCCGTTCGAAGCGGCGGGGATCACGGCAACCTACGCCGACTTCTTCGGAGTCGTGTGGATCGTCGTGAACGTCGGACTGTACGTTCTCACAATGATCGCCGAACTGAAGAGGCTGGCCGTCGAGGAGCCACGCCGCCGCAAATAGCGACGGCGGGCGGTCAGAGCGGCTCGCCGCCGCGCGACATGGCGACGATGCCAGTGCGGCCGACGTCGACCAGCCCCAGTGTCTCCATCAGCCCGACAAAGGTCTGGACCTTGTCGGAATTGCCGGTGACTTCGAAAACGAAGGAGTCGGCCTTGGCATCGATCACCTTGGCACGAAACACGTCGGCCAGCCGCAGCGCCTCGACCCGCTTTTCGCCAGTACTCCTGACCTTGACCAGCGCCAGTTCGCGCTCGATGTGCGGACCCTCGACCGTGAGGTCGCGCACGCGATAGACGGGGACCAGACGGTCGAGCTGCGCCTTGATCTGCTCGATGATCATCGGCGTGCCCTTGGTCACGATGGTGATGCGCGACTGGTTCTCCTTGGCGTTGGTCTCCGCCACGGTCAGGCTTTCGATGTTGTAGCCGCGGCCGGAGAAGAGGCCGACCACGCGCGCGAGAATGCCCGGCTCGTTGGCGACCAGGACGGAGATCGTATGGGCGACGATCGACTTATCCGTGCTCATACCAGCGCCATACCTTCGTCCGACAGCTTGCCGGCCTTGTCGTCGGGGCCCAGCAGCATCTCGTTGTGCGCGGCGCCCGAAGGGATCATCGGGAAGCAGTTTTCCTTCTGGTCGACGAGGACATCGACGATGACGGGATGCGGCAGCGCGATCATCTCCTTGATCGTGTCGTCGAGCTTGTCAGGTTCGTGGCAGCGCAGGCCCCTGGCGCCGAACGCCTCGGCGAGCTTCACGAAGTCGGGCAGTGATTCCATGTAACTCTCGGAATAGCGGCTGCCGTGCAGCAATTCCTGCCACTGCCGGACCATGCCCATATACTGGTTATTCAGGATGAAGATCTTCACCGGCAGGCGATACTGCGCCACCGTCGAGAGCTCCTGGATATTCATCAGGATCGAGGCCTCGCCCGCCACGTCGATCACCAGCGCGTCGGGGTGCGCGATCTGCACGCCGACGGCAGCCGGGAAGCCGTAGCCCATGGTGCCAAGTCCACCCGACGTCATCCAGCGGTTGGGCTGCTCGAACTTCAGGAACTGCGCCGCCCACATCTGGTGCTGGCCCACTTCAGTGGTGATGTAGTGGTCCTTGTTCTTGATGTGGTGATAGAGGCGCTCAAGCGCGAACTGCGGCTTGATCGTCTGCTTGTCGACCTTGTAGGCGAGGCAGTTGCGCGCGCGCCACGTCTCGATCTCGGCCCACCACGCCTTCAGCGCCTTCTGGTCGACCTTGGGCTGCTTCGCCTTCCAGAGCTTGATCATCTCCTCGAGCACGAGGGTGGCGTCGCCCACGATGGGAAGATCGACGCGCACGTTCTTGTTGATCGACGATGGATCGATGTCGACGTGGATCTTCTTCGAGCCTGGCGAGAACATCGTGAGGTTGCCGGTGATGCGGTCGTCGAAGCGTGCGCCGATGTTGATCATGACGTCGCAGCCGTGCATCGCGAGGTTAGCCTCGTAGGTGCCGTGCATGCCCAGCATGCCGAGGAACTGCTTGTCCGAGGCCGGGAACGAGCCCAGGCCCATCAGCGTGTTGGTGATGGGGTAGCCCGTCATGTGGACGAACTGCGCGAGCAGCTTGGAAGCCTTCGGCCCGGAATTGATCACGCCGCCACCGGCATAGAAGACCGGGCGCTTGGCCTTGGCGATCATCTCGATCGCCTGCTCGATCTTCTTGGGATCGGGCTTGGTCTGCGGGCGGTAGCTCTTGTGCTCGACCGGGTTCTTGGGCGGCGCCGTGTAGTCGTGCTTGTTCATGAGCACGTCCTTGGGCAGGTCGATGACGACCGGCCCGGGACGGCCGGAGCGCGCCACGTAGAAGGCCTCGTGGACGGTGCGCGCCAGCGCCTCGACCGACTTCACGAGATAATTGTGCTTGGTGCAGGGCCGCGTGATGCCCGTCGTGTCGGCTTCCTGGAAGGCGTCGTTGCCGATCAGGTGGGTCGGCACTTGGCCCGTCAGGCAGACGATCGGGATCGAATCCATGAGGGCGTCGGTGAGGCCGGTGACGGCATTGGTGGCGCCGGGCCCCGAGGTCACCAGCACGACGCCGACCTTGCCGGTCGAGCGGGCATAGCCTTCCGCCGCGTGCACGGCGGCCTGCTCATGGCGCACCAGGATGTGGCGCAGCCGGTTCTGCTTGAAGAGCGAATCGTAGATCGGAAGGACCGCGCCGCCGGGATAGCCGAAGACGACCTCGACATCCTCGTCGATCAGGGCTTTCACCAACAGATCGGCGCCGGTCGTGGCGGACTCCTCGGGCTTCATCACGCGCTCTCCTCTGACAAATGTGCCGCAAACGGGGTTTGCGGCGGCGCGGAACATAGGGGTGCGGTTCTGGAGGGTCAACCCCAAAACGAATGAAACATAAAGTTTCAGACCTCCATTTTGTCCAAATATTGCGCGGCAGTCTTCAGGGATTGAGCCGACTGAGGTTCGACCACAAGATCTGGTGTGAGCTGATGTCGGAACCACGTCATCTGGCGTTTGGCATATTGGCGGGTGTGGTCGATGGCGATCTGCCGCGCTTTCTCGAGATGAAGCTCGCCTCGGAAATGGCGGAAGAACTCAGGCGCACCGTGCGCCTTCAGACCCGGCCACCCCGGGTCGGGTGAATTGTCGAACACCACCCGCACCTCAGCCAGCACGCCCTGGTCGAGCATGGCGTCGAAGCGCTGTTCGATGCGGCGCCGCAGCCACAGGCGTTCCGGGGCCAGCAGGAGGGTGGCAAAGCGCCAGGGTGCCGGTGCACCGGCATCGCTCTGCCAATCGCTGAGCGGCCGGCCCGTGCCCACCACCACCTCCCAGGCGCGGACATGGCGCTGGCGGTCGCCGGGCTTCAGCCGGCCGACAATCGCGGCGTCCCGCTCGGCGAGGCGAGCCCGGAAGGCGTCGGCGCCCATGGCCTGCCAATCTGTGTTGGCCTGTTCGCGAACCGCGGGCGGAACGTCGGGAATGGCGGAGATGCCCTGCATCAGCGTGCGCAGATAGAGGCCGGAGCCGCCGCACAGGATCGGCGTCCGACCTTCGGCCAGGCAACGCTCGATCTCGGCCGAGGCGAGCGTCCGCCAGCGCGCTGCCGACAGCGTCTCGCTGAGCGGCATTACGCCGTAGAGCGCATGCGGCACGCGCGCGCGCTCCTGGGTGCTGGGCTGGGCGGTCAAAATAGGAAAGGCGTCGTAGGTCTGCATGGCATCGGCGTTGATCACCGTGCCCGCCCCCTTACCCTGGAAACGTTCCGCCAGTGCGAGCGCCAGCGCCGACTTGCCGCTCGCGGTCGGTCCGGCGACGACGATGACGCGCCCCTCAGTCATGGCGGGCGAAAAGACACTGCTTGGCCGCTGATTGCAAATCGGCCATTAGAACCGGACCGTGAATAACGTTTTTGTCCTCATCGCCAATCCCGCCCGTCCCATTCTCGATGCCGCCGCCGTGCAGCTCGCGAGCGAACAATTGCAGGCCGCAGGTGCAACCGTCGGTCCCGTCGACTGGCTGGCCCCCGGTGTCGCCTGCGACCTGCCCTTCGAGGGCCCGGCCGACGGACCAGCCGACGGGCCGCCTCCAACCGTGAGCCTGCCCGGTATCGACGCCGTGGCGCTTTCCCCCGAGGGCCGACGCAAGCGGCTGCTGGTGGCCGACATGGAATCGACCATCATCGAGAACGAGATGCTGGACGAGCTGGCCGAGTTCCTTGGCCTGCGCGAGCACATCGCCGGCATCACCGCGCGCGCCATGAACGGCGAGATCGATTTTACCGGCGCGCTGATCGAGCGGGTCGGGCTGCTGAAGGGCCTTCCAGTAGCCCGGCTCGACGAAGCCGCCGAGCGCATCCGCACCATGGCCGGGGCCGCCACCCTGATCGCCACCATGCACAAATTCGGCGGCTACTGTGCCCTGGTCTCTGGCGGCTTCACCTATTTCACCCGCATGGTGCACGAACGCTTGGGGTTCGATTTCGACGCGGCCAACACGCTCGATCACGACGGCCGGACGCTCACCGGCACGGTCCAGCGGCCGATCCTGGGTAAGGAAGCCAAACTCGCTACGCTGGAGCGGCTTTGCGCCCAGCGCGGCCTCGAGATGGCCCAGTCGCTCTGCGTCGGCGACGGCGCCAACGACCTGCCGATGCTGCAGGCGGCGGGCCTTGGTGTCGCCTTCCGGGCCAAGCCAACGGTCGCGGCCCAGGTCGCGGCCCGAATCGACCACGGCGATCTCACCGCCCTGCTCTATCTCCAAGGCTATCGCCGGCGCGACTTCGCCGAAAGGAAGGACCCATGAGGACAAGTCCATGACCGACGCCCTCCAGATCGTGCTCGCCCGGCGCCCCTCGGGCGACGTCACAGCCGACTGCTTTCGCGAGGAGTCCATCACCCTGCCCGCGCTTGCCGACGGCCAGGTACTGATCCGTTCCCGCTTCCTTTCGCTCGACCCCTACATGCGCCCGCGCATGACCGAACTGCGCTCCTACACGCCGCCTTTCGAACTCGGCAAGCCGCTGACCGGCGGCTCGGTGGGCGAGGTCGTCGAATCGAACAACCCGCGCTACGCCAAGGGCGACACGGTCATCGGCATGCTGAACTGGGCAAGCCACACGCTCCACGACGGCAAGGGCCTGCGCAAGATCGACCCTGCCGTGGCGCCGCTCCAGGCCCATCTGGGTGTACTCGGCATGCCGAGCTTCACCGCCTGGTACGGGATGACCCACATCTGCAAGCCCAAGGCCGGCGAGACGGCGTTCGTCTCGGCCGCGACCGGCGCCGTCGGCCAGGTGGCGGGACAGCTCGCCAAGCTTGCCGGAGCCCGCGTCGTGGGCTGTGCCGGCGACGACGAGAAATGCCAGTGGGCGGTGCGCGAGGCGGGCTACGATGCCTGCTTCAATCACAAGACCGAGCGCGACTACGGCGCGGTCTTGGACAAGCTCTGCCCGCAGGGCATCGATTCGGATTTCGAGAATGTCGGCGGCAAGATCTTCCACGCCGTGTTCGCACGCCTGAACAATTTTGGCCGCCTGGCCTTCTGCGGCGCCATCTCCGAGTACCAGGACGCCGAGCCGATGGCCGGCCCGCCCAAGATGTTCACCATCGTGCAGCGCCGCCTCACCATCCAGGGCTTCATCGTCTCCGACCACGCAGCCCTCATGGGCAAGTTCGCAGTCGAAGTCGGCAGCCTTCTGAAGGCGGGCAAGCTCAAGAGCCGGGAGACCGTGGTCGACGGCCTAGGCAAAGCCCCGCAGGCCTTCATGGGCCTGCTCAAGGGCGAGAACTTCGGCAAGCTGGTGGTGAAGGTCGCGTAAACGCGACCTTCAAATCACTTGGTGGGGCAAATCACTTCGTGAGGCAAATCACTTAGTGAGACGAAGTGCTGCGAAGCGCGGATCGCCCTGGCGCTCGACGAACAGCAGCACCGACTTCTTTTTCTGCTGCTGCAGCTTGGTCACGATGTCGGTGACCTCCTGCGGAGTGGTCACCGGCTTCTGGTCGACTTCGAGAATGACGTCGCCAGGCTGGAGCTGCTTCTCGGCGGCCGGGCTGTTGGGCGCCACTTTGGTGACGACCACGCCCTTCAGCTGGTCGGACAGGCCATATTTTTCGCGCAGCTGATCGCTTGGCTTCTGCAGGGTGAGACCGAGCTGCTCGATGGTAGAGGTCACAGGCTGGTCGGGTTCGACCGGCTTCTTGGGCGCGCCTTGAGCCGCGGCGTTCTGCTTGTCCGCCTCTTCCTGCTCGCCGATGCGGAGCTTCAGCGGCACTTCCTTGCCGCCGCGCCAGACGACGACATCGACGGTGCTGCCGACCCGGGCGTTGGCGACCAGCCGCGGAAAGCGGCGCAGATCGAGTACGTCCTGGCCCGCGAAGTTCAGGATGATGTCGTTGCGCTTCAACCCGGCCTTGGCCGCCGGCCCGTCGGCCGCGACATTGGCCACCAGCACACCGCGCGCGCGGTCGAGGCTGAAGCTGTCGGCGATGTCGTCGGTGACGCTCTGGTAGCTGACGCCGATCCAGCCGCGCTTGACCCGGCCGAACTCGCGAAGCTGGTCGGCGACCTGCTTGACGAGATTGGAGGGGATCGAAAAGGCGAGGCCGGCGTTAGTGCCTGACGGCGAATAGATGGCGGTGTTGACTCCGATCACCTCGCCGTCGGCGTTGAACAGCGGACCGCCCGAGTTGCCCTTGTTGATGGCGGCGTCGGTCTGCAGGTAATCGTCGAGCGAGTCGTTCAGGGATCGGCCACGCGCCGAGATGATGCCGGCGGTCACCGAATGGCCGAGGCCGAACGGATTGCCGATCGCGATCACCCAGTCGCCCACGCGCTCCTTGTCAGAATCGCCCCACTTGATGGCCGGAAGCGGCTTCTTGTTGGGCGGCTCGACCTTGAGCAGCGCCACGTCGATGCGGCTGTCCGAGCCGATCAGCTTGGCCTTGAGCTGGGTGTCGTCGCGCAGGATGACGGTGATGTCCTCCGCACCCTGGATGACGTGGTTGTTGGTGACGATGTAGCCTTCGCCGTCGATGATGAAGCCGGAGCCGAGCGAGGTGCCGCGGCGCTTCTGCTCCTCACCCCCGCGCTTGTCGAAGAACTCCTTGAACAGCTCCTCGAACGGCGAGCCGGGCGGCAGCTGCGGCATGTCGCGCAGTCGCGGCCCCTGCTGGGGCACGTTCTGGGTGGTGGTGATGTTGACGACGGTCGGCATCAATTTGTCGACCAGCTCGGCGAAGCTCTGTGGCGCGTCGCGCGCCCACACTGGCTGGGCAAGCGCCAGACCGAAAGCCGTCACAGCCGCAAGCGCGGCACCCTTCGCAAGACCTTGAAAATCCGAGAGAATCACGTCCGGCCTCCAGCAGCGCTCAGGGCCATACGATCAGAACGGCCGGCGCCGCGCGTTCGAGTCTTCCCTACATGAGGGTCGATTGTGGCGCAATTGAAGAGGCCGTGATGTTGCCGATTATTACAGCGTTCTAGCGCTGCAGCACAAAAAGAACCGGCGGCGTTGCATGACTGCAACAGCCGCCGGTCGGTACGATTTTTGCCACCCCTCCCGGGGCGCTATTTCTTGGACGACGGCAGCCCGGCCGGATCGTTGAAGTAGCGGAAGAAGTCGGTGTCGGGACTCAGGATCATGGTCGAACCGCCGGAGCCGAAGGCCTGCTTGTAGGCCTCCATGCGGCGGTAGAAGCCGTAGAAATCCTTGTCCTGGTTGAATGCATCGGCATAGATCTTGGTCGCCTCGGCGTCGGCCCCACCCATGGTCACCTGGGCTTTTAGACCCGCGTCCGCCTTGAAGACCGCGACTTCGCGATCGGCCGTGGCGGTGATGCGGGCCTTTTCCTCATCGCCCTCGGCGCGGAGCTGGCCGGCTTCGCGTTCGCGGTCGGTCTTCATGCGGTTGAAGACCGACTGGGAGTTGGCCTGTGGCAGGTCGGCCCGCTTGATCCGGACATCGACGACTTCGACGCCCAGTTCCTTGGTCTTGGCATTCACCCGCTTCGTGATGTCTTCCATCAGGTTGGCGCGCTGGTCCGTCAGCACCGCATGCAGCGGCACCGAACTCAGCACGCCCCGGATCTCCGAGTTAATCAGCGAGTCGAGCAGGCCGCGGAGTGCTGGCTCGCCACCCGGAACGGTAGTGGCGAACGTCTTGGCCGCCACGATCTTGAAGCGGGCATAGGCATCGACTACCAGGCGCTTCTGGTCGCCGGCGATGATCTCGAACTCCTCGGCTTCGTAGTCGAGCAGGCGGCTGTCGATCCGCTGGATGTCCTGGATCAGGGGAATCTTGCCGTAGAGCCCTGGCTCGGTCTTGGGGTCGCCGACGATGGCGCCGAACTGGCGGACCAGGACCTGCTTGGTCGGGTCTACAGTGTAGAGCGTTTGCGTGACCAGGAAGGCGGTGACCGCCAGGAGGATCACGATAATGATCGAACGGTTGCTCATCGCGTGGCTCCCTGCGGCGCGGCGCCCTGGGCGGGCTGGGTCTGGCGGGCAGGCTGGGTCACGCCCTGAGGCTGGTTCGATCGCAGTTCCGGCAACGGCAGGTAGGGCAGCACGCCGCCCGCGCCCGTGCTGTTCTTGTCGACCAGCACCTTGTTCACGTTGCGCAACACCTCCTCCATCGTGTCGAGGTAGAGGCGCTCCGTGGTGATGTCCTTGGCCTTGGCGTATTGCTCGTAGACTTGGGTGAAGCGCTGCGCGTCACCGCTGGCACGGGCCACGATCTGGGCCTTGTAGGCTTCCGACCGCTGGATGATCGATTCGGCCTCGCCCTTGGCCCTGGGCAGCACCTGGTTGCGGTAAGTGTTGGCCTCGTTGATGCTCTTTTCCTTGTCGGCGCGCGCTGCCTGGACGTCGCGGAAGGCCGCGATGACCTCCTGCGGCGGATCGACCCGCAGCAGCTGGATCTGGGAAATGCGGACGCCAAGCCCGTATTCGTCGAGCATGCGCTGCAGCAGATCCTTGGTGTCCTGCTCGATGCGGCTGCGGCCCTCTGTCTGGGCATATTGCAGGTTCGACTTGCCGATGATCTCGCGCATCGCGGCCTCGGCACCGTCGCGCACGTTCTGCTCGGGATTGCGCACGTCGAAGGCGTACTTGAACACGTCCTTGATCTGCCACAGCACGGCGTACTCGATGTCGACGATGTTCTCGTCGCCGGTCAGCATCAGGTTTTCGGTCGAGGTCGGACGCGGTCCGCGGGTGTAGGGCGTCGCCGGCGCCTGGCTGCCACGGGCGCCCAGCACGACGCGGCGCTGGTTCTGAACGTCGACCACCACCACGTTGCCGATCGGAGCGGGCAGATTGTAGTGCAGGCCGGGCTCGACGGGCTTGCCGTAGGGCTTGCCGAAGACGAGCTGGATCGCCTGCTGGTTGGGCTGGACGCGGAAGAAGCCGGTGGCCAGCCAGATCACCAGGGCGGCCAGCACGATCAGCACGACGCCCTTGTAGGAACCGAAGCCGCCCGGGATGAGGTTCTTCAGCCGCTCCTGGCCCCTGCGAATGACGTCTTCCATGTCAGGTGGGCGACGCCCGCCGAACGGGCCGCCGCCGCCACCGCGATTACCACCGCCGCCACCGCCGCCGCCCCAGGGACCACCGCCCCCGCCGCTGCCGCCGCTATTGCCGCCGCCACCACCGCCCCATGGGCCGCCGCTGTTGTTATTCCACGCCATTATTCACCTCAGGGCCGCTCGGAGATCGTCTCGACGGATTGCCGCTTTTGATTTCATGCCGGGCTGCATATATGTGACCACGGCAACATCTTCAATCAAGCGGCGATATTTGCCGGGTAGCGGAAGCGAGCGATCATGGCCGAAGTGACGGAATCAGCCATCCGCAAGGTTCTCGAGACTGTCATCGACCCCGCCAGCGGTGCCGGCGTGCCGGCTTCCGGTCTGCTGGGCGGGATCGCCATCCGGGGCGGCCACGTCGCCATCACCCTCAACGTCGACCCGGCCCGCGGCACCGCCCTGGAGCCCCTGCGGCAAGCCTGCGAGCAGGCCGTCCGTGCCATGCCGGGCGTGCTGTCGG
>CAMDOT010000111.1 GCA_945903635.1 Rhizobium sp. Q54
TGACCAAGGAACATCTCGAGGAACTCGGCCGCATCGACGTGCTGATGGTGCCGATCGACGGCTCCTACACCATGGGCATGCCGCTGATGGTCGACGTGATCCGCCAGATCCAGCCCCGCGTCGTGCTGCCCATGCACTACTGGGGCCGCAGCCAGCTCGAGCGCTTCGAGGGCCTGATGGCCGCGCTCGACGCCGACTTCGTCTGGCCCGACCGGCGCTCGGTCGAGATCGTGAAGGAGCAGCTGCCGGAGAAGCTGACGGTGATCGCCGTCGGCGGCGAGGGCGGCGGCTAGGAAGCCACTGTTGCCGCTGGCCCAACATTCCGGCTTTGGCCCAACTCGACCTACAGAAAATCAGGCTCCCCGCACGCCGGAAAGCCAATAACCACGGACTTTTCGCCCGTCACAGGGGCACACCTGAACGTGTCGAGTGTTGTGCCCCGAAGTGTGCCCACGTCGGGATAAGCCTTGTTCCGCAGGCTTTTATGCCACTCCCGGCTTCTTCGCTGGCAAGTGCCCCTTCGCACCCTGTTTTCAGGTGTCGTTAAGTGTCTGTTCGCACGTCGTTATCTGGCGTGGCGTTGGGACGGGGTCGTTCTTGGGACTGTCCGCGACTCAGGAGTCGCGGCGGCTGCACCAGGCCATAAAGGCGACCCGCGGGCGTGCCGCGGGAGGTCATGCCGAAAATGAAAAAGGCCGGCGCAATCCAAGCACCAACCTATCAAAATCTATAGCATTTTCCTGCTGAACCTGCAACTTTTTCTTCAGGCCCCGTCCCAGAACCGCTGGAGCGCGCCAGCGTCGCCGTTGAACAGGTTTCGATCGCAGTGGCTGACGCCCTTCACGATGCTGGTCTGGCCGTAGGCGGGGCGGCCCGCGCTCTCGTCGCCCGCATACTGCCAGAGCCGCCAGCCTGTTGCCTCCCAGGCCGCCGGGATCTCGGGCGAGTCGTGGTAATCGGCGACCCACAGGCCGCAGCGTGCGAGGATCGAGGCGGGTGTGATCCGGGCGCCGAGACTGCGGCCGGAGTTCGGCAGCGGATCGCCATTGGCCCAGGCCGGATGCACGTAGACCACCGGCAGCCGGCCCGTCGTATCGGCCACCGCCTTCACGAATTCCTCGGCCTGGTCGAGCCGCATGGAGTTCCGCGGATTGGGCTCATTGAGCTCGAGGTCGAGGGCCAGGAGGGTCCTGGGGCCGGGCCGCGACACGGACAGGTAGAATGCCGCCTGCAGCGCGCCGGAGGATTGCCCCGTGCCGAAATGATAGGTGCCCCACAGCAACCCCGCCGCCTCGGCCTGGGGGCGTCTCGGCGCACACGTTGGGTCGACATAGTCGCCGCCTTCGGTCGCCTTATGGATGACGCCCAGGATGTTGCTCTGACGCACCAGCCGGAAGTCGGAGACGTTCACGAATCGACTGAGGTCTATCACCGCGTCCAGGCCCAGCGTCGCCCGATCCGGCGGCGGCGGTGCGATCGGATACGGATGCGGCGCCATGGACGCCTGCTGGTTGCTGCACGCTGCTACGGTCGAAGCCGCGACGCCTGAGAGAATGTTTCTGCGAGTGATCATGCCGCGACAGTACGACGTTCGGCGCGCGCGGCAAGTCGAGCCGACTCAAGAGTTTTTCGGCAAATCGTCGTCGAAGACGGGATATGTCAAATCCATCAAATTAGTGACGTCGGACCTCGGCCGTGACCGCGTGTGCAGCATCAGCATCGCCTATCCAACGCTTAACGCGAGCAATGCAATCCGGCAGAGAATCACGCACTTCGTAAACCCAAAATCTAGTCACATCCCAGCCCATCTCGATGAGTCGCAAGTTTCTTAACTGATCCCTGCGAACAAGCTCACCATCCCAATCACGATGATACTGCTCGCCATCAATTTCGATATTCAGCCGCCGTCCATTTGGGCGGACGAGTGCAAAATCCAAAATGTATTGGTCGACGTCATACTGTGGGATCGGCCGAATTCCAGCATCAACGAGAGCGACAAAGAAGACCTTCTCCCAATCGGACACCAACTCTGGCCGACTTACGACGGGATAGTCCCGGCCAATCGGCGTTGGATTCGTATCTCGCGCTAGCGGCGCCGCTCGCTCACTCAGGCCCTCCACGTAGCGAGCAAACTCGCTCAAATAGTCAACCTCACTTGCCACGCAAGCGGCGGAATCACCGACAACGACAAGTGCACCGCGAGCGCGTGTAATGCCGACGTTGAATAAATTGCCTTGGCTCTTCAGAAAGCCAATTGCACCAGGTGGAGTATCCCTGGATACGACCGGCGAAAATACGATCAGATCTCGTTCATCCCCTTGAAAGCTATGCGCGGTCTCCGACATGAAATTTCGCGATGCTAGGACCGCCGAAAGGCCATCATCTTGAGCTATTAGTTCTTTGATGAGATTTGCTTGGGCGCGAAATGGGGTCACGACACCGATCTCGCCCAAGAAACGCTGCGTAAGAGCGATCCGGCGTAGCTCTTCGACGACGGCAGCAGCTTCTACCTGATTTATGGCACCACCCGCTACGGGACGGATTGCTTTGCCCTTTACATCAACCCACCGGATAGCCGGTCCGTCAGGCCGCTTCAGGCGCCGATAGTCAGTCGCCACTCGGAGTCTGCCACCGTAAAAGAAATGGTTTGAGAAATTAATGATGTCCGCGTCGCTGCGATGATGGTCACGCAAGACTATGACCGATTCCGATTTCGCCCGACTTGCAGCAAGATCGTAAAGTCCGTTTGCGCGATAGCCCCAACTCGGTCCTACCGTATCGAGAAGACCATGCTTGACCATTAGCGCCTGGTCTCGCTGCACAGACAAGCGGCTGATATGGCGAAGTTGCTGTGGATCGCCAATCACCACTGCCCGTTTGGCCCGAAACAGTAAAGGTGCGGCCGAAGCGATATCGCACTGGCTAGCTTCGTCAATCACAACCAGATCAAATTCACCCGGAGTCAGCGGTACTCGCCCACGAACGGACAGCGAAGTTACCGCCCAACAAGGAAGAGCTTTTGTCGACTTGCCAGCGAGGTCGTAATAGCGGCGCCAGATTTGACGCGCCACGGTTCCTCCATCGTCGTCAGCCTTCGAGATCATGCGGAGAATGGCCGCATAGTCTCCCAATGCCACACGATCGCCTTCGCTTAGACGATCCGGAAGAAGGGCCGTCCATCCGTTCCATACCGCGACAGACAGTTCTGCCAGTATCTTCGTCGTCTCAGAAATTGCAGAAGCAAGTGCGCCAAGATCTGGGCCACTTCCAAATTCCTTGAGACTTGATTGATACTTGGATGCCGCTGCCAAAGCCCCCGAATAGGCTTTGGCGCGCGCTAAAGTGGTAGCAGGCTCTATTGAGCTATCCAGTTCGAGGCCGAAAGACGTTAGCAAGCCTCGCAGTGCCTCTGCCGCAGCTACTGATTCGGCCTCCCGAGATTTTCTCGTAAATGCCCATAACAGCTTGTCGATGCGGGATAGCGTCTCGTAGGTACTGCGTTGTAGCGCAATGCGAAGCTGTTCGAGGCGTGTTTCAGTTGCCAAAACCATGGCGCCGCTGGCGCTTTGAAATGTATCATTCGGCAGGAGTTCGCGCGCACGTTCCGCGCCCCGTTCGAGTTCATCGACTAGATTTCGAAGACGTATCAGATCATCCGTTTTCGTGACGTTCAGAGCCAGAACCTCGCCGGCGGCTTTCAGTTCAGAGAGTGCAGCGCTGTAAGAATGCCGGTCTGCGTCCGTCGGTCTTCCCGAAAGAACTGCAGTTAGATGTTGCGCTAACTGCTCTTGGAGCGCGCGAGCTCCCAATCGCAGTACCACTGGTCGGGGAGCAAGTGCATTCACTCGCTCCATCACAACATCGACAGCCTTGTTGTTCTTGCTGGCAAAGAGTACGCGCAGACCGCGCCATGCGGCGTTGACCAAAATCGCTGTGACGACCTGAGATTTGCCAGTTCCTGGTGGTCCAGTGATTATCGTAAGTGGCTGCGTTAGAGCCTCATTTACCGCGGTACGCTGCTCTGCATTCAGAGGTGCCGCTTCCAAGAGTGGCCCCTTAATGGAGCCAACTGAACCTGGGGCTCCAAGAAGCGTTCCCAAGCTTGATTTCGCCACGTCTGAATCGCTGACAGAGCGAAGATCTACTAGCTCCCTCTCTAGGCCGGCAGTGAAGCGCGAGCGATCTACGAGCACCACGATCGCTGCGTTGTAAATTCCAGTCTCTTTGATTCGACGGAGCTCACCAACGCCCCTCAACGAGGTTGGCTCCAGAGCGTCCTTCCAGCCCCACTCAGGTCGAAGTTCACGAAGCCGGGCCGCTAGTTCATCAATTGGAGGAAGATCGCCCCCATCCAAGCCCAATTCGTCGGCGAGGTAGGCAGCCTCGTCGAGCATATTCTCCGATGACACCAAGCTGGAGAGAGCCCGGATGTTGATCATTGGCTCAGCCAAGAACGCCAAGCCTTGAGAATCAGGGTTCTGCGGCCAAATGACCAATGGTTGGACGAACGAACCTTCCCACCCACCCCGATTGCGCGCTTGTTGCACAAGAACCGGAAAGCCAAGCCAGAGCGCCTTCTTCCGCGAGTCCCTCCGCTGTCTTCCAATGATTTTGCCGAGCCCCTCGGACGTCAGAACAGGTGGCGGGTCATCGAGCGGCCAAGATTGGATCTCGACGTAGTCCAAGTCATACTTCGAGTCGGCAAACGTGCTGACGCCGCTGTCGTCGTCTTGGGACAGGCAATCCAGGTAGTATTGAAACAGGCTGCCGTAGGAATTCTTTGGAGCGTCTTTTGCAGTGACGCCTGAAGCGGTTTCGGCCCCTACAAGAGACCAACTGTAGTCTCTGGCTTGGCGAACCTTGCCTTTCAAGGGTCCGTATAAGGTTTGATTCACAATAGAACGGTCAATCCTGAGGACACTCGCGATATCATTCGCTTTTAGTGGTCCCTTTAAGCGCACTTGCTCCAGAATGTTTTCAGCAAGGTCGCTGGTAGCCACGGCTCATTCTCCCCAATATCGCATAGTCTCAAGGCGACAGTTGTTCAGCAAGGCCGCAGTTCACCTTCGATTAGCTCTGGATGGGCTGGATCGTGTTCGAGAATTGAATGACGGCTCATGGCAAGCGCAGCCTTCAGCTTGAAGATGCTGATATGAACCGCATCGTCGAGCTTAGCTACTAGTGGCCTCGCTACGTCGCTTCGAAGGATACCTGATCGGAGGCCGGGGCCCATATCTACGATTTATCTTTACGCGAGCTTGAACTGTCTCTGAAGAAACGTCGAATGCAGTCCGCCGGCGGGCGGTCTGGCGGCGATATGTTGGGTGACTTGCGTATTTTCTGAACCGTTTCCGGCGACCATCAGCATGACGCGATTGACCGGAATGGTTTTGAGCGTCTGCCGTTTCAACAGTTCATTGAGAATGGTTTCCGGCTCACCCTCGGGAACAGAAATCCAATATCTCAATGCCTTGAGCATGCTCTGCGTTTCAAGGTCGTACGCCTTGTAGTCGCCGGCAAGGTAGTGCGTTCCCAGGGTTTCGATCCGGGCGATGCAGATCGGTTCTCCCGCGCCCTCCGGATCTTCAGCGCTATGATCGGTATGCAAGCCATGCGGTTGGGGAACAGCAAATTTTCCGTACGAATAATGCCCTTTGCGATAGCGCGCCGACGGAACGAGCACGCCCATCATTTCATCGACATCGTCATTATAGAGGCGCACGTAGTTCGCCATCGTGTCGGACGTGCCGTCGATGAATTTTTCGACGAGCCATCCGTCATCGACGGCGACTGTATCGACATCGTCGAACTGCTTCGCGTGTTCATAAATCGCTTTGCTTGCGGCCTCGCGAAAGCGAGCGATTGGTAGGGGCAAGTGCGTATGCACTTCGCGATCGTTGAAGTTTGCATGCAGGCGTTCGATCAGAGACCAATGGTCGGAAGAGAACGGCAATGGCTCCAATATTTTCAGTCTGGACTGCAAGGCTGCCCATGCGTGATGAAGAGATGTCATGATCTTTTCACCCAGTAATACCAACTCGCGTAAGTTCTGACTCTATCTGTCGTTTCGCTCATCGAATTCACACATCTCTTCGGGTGTCGGTTTCCCACCCAACCTCATGCTGAGTCGGGCGGGGTAACCCCCGCCCTGTAGCGCCCTCCGGGCGCGTCTCGAAGCATGGACAACAGATGCGGTGCTCGTTCCCATGCTTCGAGACGGCCCTTCGGGCCTCCTCAGCATGAGGTTGGTGTTGGATCGGGCTGGAAAGCAATGCCTGACGAGATGTGTGAATCCGATAGTGTCTTTTTGTGTGGAGGCAATAGTCGGCGGCAAGCCCTCTCAAATCCTGAGATTTGTCCGCGCCAGATCGATCGGTTCGGCGGCGCGGCCGTCCATCGCCGCCATCGACGTGGCGATCAACCTGGTCTGAACCGGACCGGTCGAGATCGGGCTGCCCATGTTCAGCGGGCATCCCTGGCCAAATCCCCAGCGACCAAAGAAGCCGACACGCCTCAATCGATGAATCCGGCGAGCCGGGGCAACCACAGGCTGATCTCCGGGAAACAGATACAAAGAATCAGCCCGACAACCTGCAGGCCGACGAAAGGATACATCGCCCGGTAGACGTCGCTCATGGTGACGCCGGGCGGCGCGGTGCCCTTCATGTAGAACAGCGTGGCGCCGAAAGGCGGTGTCATGAAGGCCGTCTGCAGGTTGACCGCGACCAGCGTGCCGAACCAGGTCATCAGTCCGGTGTTGCTGCCGCCCAGATGGTCGGAGAAATCGAACTTCAACAGGATCGGACCAAAAATTGGCAGCACGATCAGGCAGATCTCGATCCACTCGAACGGAAAGCCGAGCAGGAAGATCAGCACCATGATGAACGTCAACATCTCCCACTTCGTCGTGATGCCGAAATATTGCAGGGTCGAGATCATCACGTCGTCGCCGCCAAGCACGCGGAACACGTAGGAAAAGCCGGTGGCGCCGAGGAAGATCATGAAAACCAGGCCGTTGGCCCTGCAGCTTTGGAAGATCGACTCGGTCATCATCCGCATGGTCATGCGCTTGTTCAGGGCGGCGATCAGCATCGAGCCGAGCACGCCAACGGCACCGCTTTCCGTCGGCGTCGCCCAGCCGGCAAAGATCGAGCCGAGGACGACCACCAGGAGGGCGGTCATCGGGAACAGCCCACGCCACAGCGCGCGCCAGAACTCGGCATGGGTCTGCGGCCCAAAATCCGCCGGCAACTTCGGCGCCATGCCCGGCTTGAAGATCGCGACGGCGATAATGTACACGGTGTAGAGGCCGGACAGCACGAGGCCCGGCATGATCGCGCCCAGGAACAGGTTGCCGGCCGACGTCGCCAGCATCTCGGCCATCACCACCAGCATGATCGCCGGCGGGATCAGGATGCCGAGCGTGCCGGCGGAAGCGATGGTGCCGATTGCGAGCTGCTTGTTGTAGCCCGCCGCCATCATCTGCGGCAGCGCGATCACCGACAGGGTGATCACGGCAGCGCCGACCACGCCGATGGGCGCGGCCAGGATCGTGCCCATGACCATGACGGAGACGGCAAGCGCCCCGGGGCACCATTTCAGCAGGAGCTCGGTGGCGGACAGCATGTCCTTGGCCGATCCCGACCGCTCCAGTATGGCGCCCATGAAGATGAACATGGGAATCGAGGCGAGCACCGGGTCGGCGGCGACGCCGGCCCACATGCGCAGCACGATATCGGATATGCTGATGAGATTGAAAACGCCGAGATACGCTCCAACCAGGGCGAAGATCAGCGCCAGCCCGCCCATGATGAAGGCCACGGGATAGCCCAAGAAGATGAAGAAGAACATGCTCACGAACATGATGAGCGAGAGGTAGTCGGTCAGCCAGTCGAGCACGATGGTTTCCCCTTTGGTCGGACTAGACGTCCGCCTCCACATGGCCGATCTGCAGATTGACCTCCTCGTTCGACTTGTGGCCGAACAGGAATACGATGACACGCAGCAGCACGCTCAAGACGCCCAGCACGACCAGCCAAAGGCCGGCGGCAAAGATGCCCTTGATGACCCAACGGTGAGTGAGACCTACCGTGCTGTCCGACTGCTCGTTGAGCGCATACGAACTGGCCACGTAGTCCAGGCTGAAGTAGGCGACCAGCGTGACGTAGGGTAGCGCCAGCAGCAAGCATCCGAACAACTCGACCCACGCCCGGGCGCGATACGTCCGGCCTTCCAGGAAAGAATCGACCCGTGGATGGGCGTTGATCGTGTAGCAGTAGCCCATCCACATCGAGAAGATCACCGCGTGGAAGTGCCACTCGAGCTCCTGCAGCTTGGTGTAGGGCAGTTGCATGCCGAACTTGCGCGCCACCACGTCGAAGGTGGTCACGCATGCCATGACGACAAGCAGCCAGCCGGAAGCCAGCGCGATCCACTCGAGCAGCCGCCGCAAGGCTTCCGCCAGCTTCAGCAACGCGTTCATGGTGACGGCATTCCGGGACCCCCGATCAGCCGACTCGACGCCGGCCGCGAAGTCTCTCTCGGCATGTCCCCTCCCGATCTCGTTGTTTCACCCAGCCGTAAGTGCAAGATGCACGGCGGTGCCGGACCGCCGGCCCCGTGCATCGACATGTCTCTATTGGTTGAAGGTGCCGGCGCGGCAGAGGCCGCACCGGCATCGCGCTCACTTGCTGAGATAGGTGGGCTTCATCGTTTGCGATTCGCCCCACACCGAGAACTTCTTGCGATAGTCGAGGTAGTGGTCGGCAACTTTCTTGAACAGCGGATCCTTGGCCGACTCCTCCGCGAGCACTTCCATCCAGGCCTTCTCGAACGCCGCCAGGTCCTCGTCGCTCCAGCGCTTGACCTTGACGCCGTGCTTGGCCTGGTATTCCGCCATGGCGGCGAACTGCGAGTGGTCGCTCTCGACGTAGGTGTGCATGGTCGATTCGCCGAGCGCGATCTCGATTATCGCCTTGTTCTGATCCGACAGCTTGTCCCACGCGGCCTTGTTCATGAGCAATTCGCTGACCGAGACCTGCTGGTGCCAGCCGGGGAAGTAGTTGAACTTGGCGATCTGGTGGAAGCCAAGCCGCGTGTCCATGGTCGGCATCGAGAACTCGGTGGCATCGATGACACCGCGTTCCAGCGCCTGATAGATGTCGGCGGCCGCCAGCAGCTGGGTCGACACGCCGAGCTTCTGCATCACCTGCGCGCCCAGGCCGAAGAAGCGCATCTTCATGCCCTTGAGATCGGCCACCGACTTCACTTCGGTGCGGAACCAGCCCGAGGTCTCCGGCGCGATGGCGAAGGAGTCGATCGCGACCAGGCCGTGCTTGGCGTAGATTTCGTCACGGAGCTGGTTGCCGCCGCCAAACTGCTTCCAGCCGAGGAATTCACCGATCGGCGGCCCGAACGGCACGGTGGTGAAGAAGGCGAGCGCCGGGTACTTGCCGGTGTGGTAGCCCGGCGTGGTCCAGCACGATTCGATGGAGCCTTTCGACACCGCGTCGAAGCATTCCAGCGGCGGGATCAGTGCGCCCGGTTCGTAGAATTTGATCTCGAACTTGCCACCCGACAGCCGGTCGACGTTCTTGGAAAAGCGTACGGCCGAGGTGCCGATATGCGGCAACTGGCTCCCGAAGGCGCTCTGCATCTTCCAGCGCACCTTGTCCTGCGCCTGCGCGGGAAGGGCAATCACGGCAGCGGTCATGGCGACTGCGGCCGACATCAGTAACGCACGAGTTATGCCTGACATGACATTAACCTCCCGTTTGTTATTTCGTGAGGTCCGCTTGGAATTCAGGCAAATCGTGTTGCGGGACAAACGCCACACTGCAACAACGCAACAGGATGCCCGAACACGGGACCACGCATTGCGACGCCGACGGCCGAGAGAAAATTGCTAAGCCCGCTCATGGCCGGCGTCGGTTGAAAGCTTGCATGCCGCGACCGGGCTGTCAAAGCGGGAACCGCAGCGTGCCCTGCTGCCGGCTCGTCGGAGGCGGGCGGCTGTCAGATCCGGAGATTTGTCCGGGCGAGATCGATCAGTTCGGTCGCGCGGCCATCCATCACGGCCTTCAGCGTGAAGACGCCGAAGTGGAAGGCCTGGTCGAGCGTCGCCTTGGGCGGCATGACCAGTTCCTGGCGCGCGCTCACCACGTCGACCAGTACCGGGCCCTTGTGGGCCAGCGCCTCGCGCAGTGCGCCTTCGAGCTTTGCCGGGTCTTCTACCCGGAAACCCTTGATGCCCATCGCCTCGGCCATGGCCGCGAAGTTGGGGTTTTTCAGGTCGACGGCGGTATCGAGGAAGCCGCTTGCCTTCATCTCCAGCTCGACGAAGCCCAGCGTGCCGTTGTTCAGCACCACCACCTTCACCGGCAGGCCGAGCTGGGAGAGGCTGATGAAGTCGCCCATCATCATGGCGAAGCCGCCGTCGCCCGACATGGAAATCACCTGCCGGTCCTTGTGCGAGGCCTGGGCGCCGATCGCCTGCGGCATGGCATTGGCCATCGAGGCGTGATTGAACGAGCCGATCAGCCGCCGCTTGCCGTTCATCTTGAGGTAGCGCGCCGCCCACACCGATTGCGTGCCGACGTCGCAGGTGAAGATGGCGTCGTCGTCGGCGAGTTCGCTCAGCAGGCGGGCGACGTACTGCGGATGGATCTTGCCGCCGGCCGGGCTGCCTTCGGCGAGCTTGTCGAGATCGGCGCGCGCTTTTTGGTAGTGCGCAAGTGCTGCATCGAGAAAGGCGCGCTCGGTCTTGGGCTTCAGTTTGGGCAGCAGGGCTTGGATCGTGTCGGAGATGTCGCCCACCACGCCCAATTCGAGCCGGCAGCGGTTGCCGAGGCTCTCGGCCCGGAGATCGACCTGCGCCACCTTGGCGTGCTCGGGATAGAACTGCCGGTAGGGAAAGTCGGTGCCCAACAGCAGCAGCGTGTCGCACTCCTTCATCGCGGCGTAGCCCGAGGCGAAGCCGACAAAGCCGGTCATGCCGACGTCGAACGGATTGTCGTATTCGACATATTCCTTGCCGCGCAGCGAATGGACCATCGGCGCGTTCAGGACGCGCGCCAGTTCGATCACCGCGTCATGCGCGCCGGCGCAGCCCGCGCCGCACATCAGGGTGACCTTCTGACCGTCGTTCAACAGCGCGGCTAGCGCGTTGAGCTCCGACTCGGAGGGCCGTACGATCGGCGGCTGGGGTGCGAGCCAGCCTGCCGCTGTTGCCGACGTCGTCTGCAGCGCCACGTCGCCCGGGATGACCACCACCGACACGCCACGCTGGGCCACAGCGATGCGGATCGCCTTGTCGAACACGCGTGGCATCTGGTCGGGGTTGGAGATCGTCTCGACATAGTGCGAGCACTCGGCGAAGAGCTGCTCGGGGTGCGTCTCCTGGAAATAGTGGCCGCCGATCTCGCCGCTCGGGATGTGGGCGGCGATGGCCAGCACCGGCACGCGGCTGCGGTAGCAGTCGAACAAGCCGTTGATCAGATGCATGTTGCCGGGGCCGCAACTGCCAGCGCAGACGGCGAGCTCGCCGGTCAGGTGGGCCTCGGCGCCGGCGGCGAAGGCGCCCGCCTCCTCGTGGCGCATGTGGACCCAGTCGATCTCCTTCATGCGGCGGAGCGAATCGGTGAAGCCGTTCAGCGAATCTCCGGCGACGCCGTAGATGCGTTTTACGCCGGCAGCGCGCAGAGTCTCGGCCATCAGATCGGCAATCGTTCGCGCCATGTCGGACTCCGGGGTGGTGATGTGTCGGCCGCGACTATGCCATGCGCCGTCCGGCAAGGCGAAGTATCGCTGGGGGCGCGCCCGATGCGCCGGCGGCTATTCCGATAGCTTGGCGCGCCACTTCCAGGCGTGGGCCATGTCGTGCGCCATGCGGGAGGCGATCAGGGAGTAACCCCGGCTTTCCGCTCCGTCGCGCCGAGGGTGGATGTCGTCGACATAGATCGTGGTCTTTTCGTCCTCGAAGACGTCGAGGAGGCTGCGAACCTCGATGTTGCGTTCCCGGAGCGCCAGGAGGCGGCGGACGATCTCGACGTAGCGCGGCCCGTAGTCGGCTTCGGGGAGCTTGCGGCGCTCCTCCTCGGTCAGCGTCTTGCCGACAGCGGGCACCGGCTGAAGGAAGAACATCGACTTGATCCCGTAGTCACGTGCCATGAGGTCCATGAGGCGAATGTACTTGGCATACTGCGCGCTCTGCCAGTCCATGAGGGCTAAGGGGGAAGAGGTGATGTCCTCCGGCAGCTTCATCATGGCGGTATAGGTCTTCGCACCGGATGGGTCTTCCGGCGGGTTGCCGGCCAGAGCGGCGGCGATCAGGTAGGCGGCATGCGAATGCGCGGTGATGCCGTTGCCGAGCCAGCCGGCGGCGCGTCCCATGAGCCAACTCACCGCCAGGCCTCCGAAGCCGTCCTTGGCGATGACCGGATTCACGCTGAGGTAGCTGTTGGCGGGCAGTTCGAAGCGCGAGAGCATGCCCGGCAGGGTCAGGTACTGCTCGTTGTAGCCGTCCAGCGTGACCACGGCGTCGACGAACTCGCCATAGATTGCGAACAGGATCATCTGTTGCGGCTGCTTCCAGGCGCCGAGGCCACCGTTCAGCACCTGAAAGGGCTTGCCGGTCGGGCTGACGTAGTGACGGTTGAGGGCGTTCTCCAGGAAGCTGCGCCGGGAAGGATCGAAGGCCTGCCCGAGCTGCGAGGCGACCGACCCGCCTGTCACGAGCACCACATAGCGGTCGTTGTTCCGGACCACGGGATAGTCGTCGCCGAGCAACCCGATGTTGTTGGCGCCGGGCACGCCGCACGGATCGTCATGGTGATGGACGAACGCCAGGTACGGATGCGGGAACATGGTGTCGACGTACCGGCAATTGCCGCCGCGGGTGATGTCCTGGATGTAGGAGTTCCGCAAACCGTCGAACAGTGTGCTCGCGGCCACGTAGCGCCCGTCGCGGATGGTGAGCCATGCCGTCGAGAGGATTTCCAGACCGACCAGCGCCACGGCAAGGCCGATGAACAGTGTCGCCGCCTTGAGGACGGTCTGCCTTGCCAAGCCCTTGCGCGTCACGACCACCACTCCCCGCAGGTGAACGCTAGCATTCCGCCAGGTTCCGGGGAACCCATGGTCCCGACGCTAGCCGCGCCCCTTCTCGAACCCGGCCAGGAACTGGACGAGGTTGCGGCCGAGGTCGTCGCCGAGATAACCGCCTTCCTGGACCAGCACTGTCGGCAGGCCGAGCCCGGCGATTTTCGCTGCCATGGCGTGGAAGCCCGCGCCGGTCACTTTCAGGCCCTGCAGGGGATCGCTTTCGCTGGCGTCGAGGCCCAGCGCCACGACCAGCGCGGTTGGCGCGAAGTCGCGGATGCGCGCGAGTGCCCTGTCACCAGCAGCGAGCCACGGCGCATCGGCGGAGCCCAGCGGCAGTGGCAGGTTGAAATTGAAGCCGCCGCCCGCGCCGCTGCCCACCTCGTGCGCATGGCCCCAGAAGTAGGGGTAGTAGTTGTCGGGATCGGCGTGGATCGAGACGGTGAGCACGTCGGCGCGCTCGTAGAAGATGCCCTGCGTGCCGTTGCCGTGATGGACGTCGACATCGAGTACCGCGACGCGCGCATGCTTCGACCGAAGATGCTGGGCGGCGACGGCGGTGTTGTTGAGGAAGCAGAAGCCGCCCGCCATGTCGGCGAAGGCGTGATGGCCGGGCGGCCGGCAGAGCGCGTAGGCCTCGCGGGCGCCGCCCAACACTGTTTCGGCGGCCGTGGTCGCGACCTCGGTGGCGGCAAGGGCTGCGTCCCAGGTGTGCGGGCCGATCGGGCAGGCCATGTCGACCTGGTGCCAGCCGGCACGGCCGGCCAGCGCCTTCGGATAGGTCGCGGGTTGGCGCGTCGGATGGACGTTGGGCACGACCTCGTCCGAGGCGCCGGGCAGCTTCGCCCACTCGCGCGCGGCCGTTTGCAGGAAATCGATGTAGTCGGGCGTGTGCACCGAGGCGGCTGGGCCGGGGCCGAAGGCCTTGGGTGCCACGATCTCGTGGCCAGCGCCCTTCGCCGCTTCCAGCAGGCGCGTGGCGCGCTCGGGCTGCTCGGCGCTGCGCTGTTTTATACCGCGGACGACAAAGGTCTGCGGGTCGTGCTGCGCGTGCTTGTCGGAATAGACGATCTTCATGGGGCGCCAACTGCTTTGGAGTGACGGAGGGCCGCGATCTCGGCGTCGCTGTAGCCGATGTCGCGCATGATCTCGATCGTGTGCTCGCCGACCCGCGGCGCGAGGCGTCTCACTTCAAACGGCGCGTCGGAGAGTTTCATCGGGTTGGATGCGGCCTTGATCGGGCCGAGGCCGGGATAGTCGTATTCGACGATGCTGCCGCGCGCCTTCGTGTGGGCATTGTCCATCATGTCGCTCACCTTCTGGACGGCAGAGCACGGCATGCCGGCGGGCAGCAGGATGTCCAGAAGCGCCTCGCAGGTATGCTCGGCGAAATGCAGCTCCATCATCGGCTCGAGGGTGGCGCGATGGGCCACGCGGCCCTCATTGGTGGCAAAACGTGGATCGGCCGGCCACTCCTCGCAGCCCAGCGCCTTGCACAGGATCTTCCAGAAGGCGTCGTTGGTGCCGGCGATGTAGATCGGCTTGGTCTTCGTCTCGAACACGCGCAGCGGAAACAGGATCGAATTGCCGGTGCCCATGCGCACCGGGTCTTCGCCGGTGAGGCCGTGGTTGGTGATCCAATGGCTCATCAGATGCACGCCGACGTCGAACAGCGACAGGTCGAGCCGCTGGCCGCGCCCGGTTTTGTATCGGCCGAGCAGAGCGAAGGCGATGCCGCCGGCGCAGGCGAGGCCGGTAGAGTAGTCGACCGCCGCGGTACCGACGCGGCACATCTCGCCGCCGGTCGGGCCGGTCGCCTCGATCAGGCCAACCTCGGCCTGGATGCAGGGATCGTAGCCAGGGCGGCCGGAGTAGGGGCCGGTCTGGCCGTAGCCGGAGACCGAGGCATAGACCAGTTTCGGGTTCGCCTTCGACACGACGTCCCAGCCGAAACCGAGCTTGTCGATCACGCCCGGCGTAAAAGCCTCCATGAACACGTCGGCTTTGCGCACCAGCCGCATCAGCACCTCGCGACCGTCCTCGGTGCGCAGGTCGAGGGCGAGGCCGCGCTTGTTGCGGTTCATCGACGGCACCCAGGCGCCGCCGAAGTGCGGACGGAAATGCTCACCGTGCAGCGGTTCGACCTTTATGACATCGGCGCCCATGTCGCCCAGGATCTGGCCGGCGGTGGGGCCGGCGATGACCTGCGTGAGATCGAGGACGAGGGTATCGGAGAGAGGGAGCATGCGGTGAACATCCATTCAGGTGAGGTGTCGACCAATAGCTGCGCGCGGACCATCCGACCAGTGCCGGGTCAAGCGCTCAGCAGGCGTCTGGCCAGCAAGGTCCGCATATCGCGTCGGCCATCGGCAATCAGGTAAACCACAACGTCGTGCTCGGAGACCTGATAGACAATGCGATATGGTTTGAAGTGAACTTCTCTGAAGGTACGGTTGCCGAGTGCCAGAAGTTCTCGAGGATGAGGTCCGCGATTGGGCAGTGTGCCAAGCGAAGAGAGTGCCTCTTCGATCTGCCGTGCAACGTGGTCGGCTTTCTTCGGTGCGTCATGCTGTGCGATGTAGTCGGCGATACCGTCTAGGTCGAGGAGCGCATCTTCGGTCAGCCTGATCGCATAGCGCTTCATTCGGCAGTTCGTGTCCGCTTCGCGCGATCACGGAACCGACGCATCGCCTTGGCAAGTGGCACTGTCTTGCCCTGTTTGATCTGCTGTTCGCCGAGCGCCAGAATTTTGAGCAAAGCGAGGGTTTCCTGAGTCTGCTCGTAGGATACGATACTCTGGATGACAGCCGTCGCTTCGCCGTTCTGCGTAATGATCATAGGCTCATTGCCTTCGGCCAAACCTCTGACTACTTCGGCGGCGTTGGCTTTGAAGTAGCTAATCGGCTTGATGCGGGCGGCACGTGACATGCTAAGCTCCTTGAGGCCCAAATTTAGTCCTCTAATGGTTCTCTGACAACGGAGTACTTGTGAAAATCGCCGATCGCCCCAATCTCAGTGTTGACCCCGACCGGCTATGGTCGAGTCTGATGGAACTGGCCGAGATCGGCGGCACGGAGAAAGGCGGCGTCTGTCGCATCGCGCTCACGGACTTGGACCGGATCGGGCGAGACCTGTTCGTGCGCTGGGCCAAGGAGGCGGGCTGCACGATCAAGGTCGACCAGGTCGGCAATGTCTTCGCCCGCCGCGAGGGCCGCGATCCCGCCCGGCCGCCGGTGATGACCGGCTCCCATCTCGACACTCAGCCGACCGGCGGCAAGTTCGACGGCGCCTATGGCGTGATGGCGGGGCTGGAAGTGCTGCGCGTGCTGCACGATTCCAACTACGTTACCGAGGCGCCGATCGAGGTCGCGGTCTGGACCAACGAGGAGGGCTGCCGCTTCGCGCCGGCCATGGTCGCCTCGGGCGTTTTCGGCGGCGCTTTCGAGCTCGACTATGCGCTCGGCATCAAGGACCGCGACGGCGTGACGTTCGGCGAGGCGCTGAAGAAGATCGGTTATGACGGCAAGGAGCCGGTCGGCGGCCGCAAGGTCGGCGCCTTTTTCGAGGCGCATATCGAGCAGGGCCCGATCCTGGAACGCGAGAACAAGACCATCGGCGTGGTGACGGGCGCGCAGGGCCAGCGCTGGTACGAGATCAACTGGACCGGCATGGAAAGCCATGCGGGCACCACACCCATGGAAGGTCGCCGCGATGCGCTGGTCGGCGCGGCCGAGCTGATCGTGGCGGCGCGAAAAATTGGCAATCGTCCGAAAGGCCGTTCGACGGTGGGCGTGATCGACAGCCTCCCGCAGTCGCGCAACACGATCCCCGGCCGCGTATTCATGACCCTCGACTTCCGCCATCCCGACGCCGGTGAGCTCACGAAGATGGATGCGGAGATGCGCGCCGCTGTCGTCGATATCGCGGCCCGTCATCGACTGGAAGTGAAGATCGAGCAGATCTGGTATTTCCCGCCGTCGCCCTTTGCCAAGGAGCTGGTCGAGGCGGTGCGCCGCGGGGCCGAACATGCGGGCTATGCCCACATGGACATCGTGAGCGGCGCCGGCCACGACGCCTGCTACGTGTCGCGGGTCGCGCCGACGGCAATGATCTTCGTGCCCTGCAAGGACGGCATCAGCCACAACGAGATCGAGGACGCCACCAAGACCGACATCGGCGCCGGTGCCCAGATCCTCCTGCAGGCGATGGTGGAACGGGCGAACGCGTGAAGTCCGGCAGTTTCGTTTCAGTCGCGACCGCAGCACTTGTCGCGACCGTCGCCGGCGTCGGTGGCACCTTGCCGATCATTCTGGCGGCGGCGCAGGCCGTCGGCGCCACGCCCGAGCAGGCAAGCTCGTGGGTGTCGGGCCTCAGCCTCGCCACGGCCATCAGCACGCTGGCGCTCAGCGTTCGCTATCGCATGCCGATCATCGCCGCCTGGTCGACGCCGGGCGCCGCGCTGATCGCCTCCACCTCGGGCGTGCCGAGTTTTGCCGCCGCGGTCGGCGCCTTCGTGCTGGCGGCCGTGCTGATCCTGCTCACCGCGGCGATCCGGCCGCTGGGACGGCTGATCGAGAAGATCCCGGCCAGCATCGCGGCGGCCATGCTAGCGGGCATCCTGCTGCGCCTGGTCGTGGCGATGGTCGAGCATGTGCCTGGTTCGCCGCTGTTGGTGCTGCCGCTGCTTCTGCTGTTCCTGATCGCCCGCGCCTTCCTGCCGGCGCTCGCCTCGCTGGTCGTGCTGGTAGCCGGCGCGCTGCTCGCCTGGTCGCTCGGGTTGGTGAAGCCGATGCCGGGCATCGGCTTCTCGACGGTCGTGCTCACCGCGCCCGCCTGGGATGTCGCGACGCTGGTGGGACTGGGCGTGCCGCTCTATCTCGTGACGATGGCGTCGCAGAACCTGCCGGGCTTCGCCGTGTTGCGCGGCTCGGGCTACCAGCCGCCGACGCAGCCGATCCTCGCGGTTACCGGCGTGGCCTCGCTGGGGACGGCGTTCATGGGCGCGCACACGTCCAACCTTGCGGCGATCTCGGCCGCCCTTTGCACGGGCCCCGACGCGCATCCAGATCCGGCCAAGCGCTGGATGACCGGACCGTTCTACGCCCTGTTCTGGGGCCTGATCGCGCTGTTCGGTGCGTCGCTGGTGGGGCTGTTCGGTGCCCTGCCGCCCGCGCTGCTGGCCACGGTCGCGGGCACCGCGCTGCTGGGCTCGATGGCCGGTGCCATGGGCGCGGCGCTCGCCGGCGATCAGGATCGCCTTGCCGCGGCCGGGACGCTCGCCGTCACCGTCTCGGGCGTCACCCTGATGGGCGTCGGCTCGGCCTTCTGGGGCCTGGTGTTCGGATTGCTGATCCTCGGGATCGACCGCTTCCTCAAGCGCTAGGAAAGCGCGCCCCGTAACTTTCGAGCGGCAGTTTTAGCCCGCGGCAGAAGAAGCTGATGGTGTGGTAGTAGCCCACCAGCGTGATCGCCTCGAGGATCTGCGCCTCGTCGAAATGCGCAGCAAGCGAGGTCCATGTCTGCTCACCGATGGTGCGGTGGTCGACGAGATCGTCGACGACGGCGAGCAGGGCCTGCTCGTTAGGTGACCAACAAGGGGCGTCGGCGGGGCCATGGACCACGGCCCTTACCTGTTCGGTATCCAGCGCCACACGCTCGGCGAAGAAGGTGATGTGGACGCCCCATTCGTATTCGCAGCCGAGCCGTGCCGTGGTGCGGTCAATCACGATCTCGCGCTGGCGCAGGCTGAGCGCCCCCTTGTCGAGCAGGCCGCCGGCGAACATCTTTTCGAAGATGCGGGGACTCCTTGCCAGGGTGCGGAACAGCACCAGCGGCTCGACTCCCTTGGGCATGATGCGCTCGAGCTCGGCGGCGATCGCGGGCGGGTAGGGGGCTTCGGCAGGGGCGATGCGCGGCATGGTCGGTCTCCGTTTCGAGTGCTACAATTTATGTAGTATCGCCAATCGGTCGACGCTACAGAAAATGTAGTAACACGATGAAATATTGGGTGAGGGGAAATAGATGGTGAAGCGCGTCCGCGGCTCCAAGACGGGCCGGCCGATCATGGTGCTGCTCGACCTGCTGGGCAGGCGCTGGGTCCTGCGCATCGTCTGGGAATTGCGTGAAAAACCCCGGCGCTTCCGCGAGTTGCAGGACGCGACAGGCGCCAGTCCGACCATCGTCAATTCAAGGCTGGCCGAGCTGCGCGAGGCCAAGCTGGTGGAACTCGACGCCGAGTCCGGCTACCGCCTGACGGCACTGGGCAAGGAGTTGCTGCGGCTGTTCCTGCCGCTGCACGTCTGGTCGGAGAAGTGGGCGAAGGCGGTTGCCATTTAGATAGGTAGCGTACTATGTTTAGCCCATGCCGAATGCCAAACAGATCGATTTCGGGTTCAGCGTGGCGCGGGTCGCCCGGCGTCTGCGTCAGGCGGTCGACGCCGAGTTGCGCGCTTTTGGCCTGACCGAAGCGACATGGCGGCCGCTGGTCTATGTCCGGCGCCTGGGTGACGGTGTGCGGCAGAAGGAACTGGCCACCGCACTCTCGATCGAAGGCCCGTCGCTGGTCCGCCTGCTCGACAACCTCGAACGTCGCGGCCTGATCGAACGGCGCGAAGACGAGACCGACCGCCGCGCCCGTGGCATCCACCTCACCCGCCCCGGCCGCGACCTCGCCGTGCGCGCCGCCAAGGTGGGCGGCGAAATCCAGGCTCGTCTGCTGGCCAACGTTCCGCCAGCGGAACTGGAAGCCTGCCAGCGCGTGCTGGCCAGCATCGAACGCGAATTGGAAGAGCGGCTGGAGATCGCCGCGCCGGCTGCCGACTGAAGAGGAGGAAACGATGAACCAGATCGTGGTCAATGCACCCAATCGCTGGCGTCTCGACACTCCGGGCGCCTCTGGTTGGCCGCGCAGCGCCCGCCCTGAAGCGGCGAAGAAATATTTCATGGCCTCGGCCGACGGCCATGCCAACGAACCGGCAACGCTCTGGTTCGATCGCATGGACAAGAAATATCACGAGCGCCTGCCGCGCGTGGTCACCGACAAGGACGGCGTGCAGTGGCGCTACTGCGAAGGCTATCGCCCCGACCGCCTGCGCCTGTCGACTCTGGAAGGCGAGGACATGGCGCGCAACAAGGCCGGCGCCGATCCGCTTGGCCGGCTGGCCGATCATGACCGCGACGGCATCGACGTCGAGCTGATCTTTCCCAACAAGGGCCTCGCCATGTGGGCCACGCCCGATCCGCTGTTCGCCATGGCGCAGTGCCGGGTGTGGAACGACTGGGCGTGGGAGCAGTTCGGCACGCACCAGGATCGCATGATCCCG
>CAMDOT010000112.1 GCA_945903635.1 Rhizobium sp. Q54
CGGTCGACGCCCAGCTCGCGCGCGGCCTCGTCGACCAGCCGCTCGATCAGGTAGATCGCCTCGGGCCGGCCGGCACCGCGATAGGGCGCCGTCGGATTGGTGTTGGACAAGACGCCCACCACGTTGATGTAGGCCTTGGGGATCAGGTAGACGCCCAACACCGTGCCGATCATGCCGAACGGCGACAGGAGGTTGCGGTCCGAGCCGACATAGGCGCCGATATTGGCCAGCATGTTGAGGCGCAACGCCACGAACTTGTTGTCCTTGTCGAGCGCCAGCTCGATCTCGCCGATGTTGTCGCGGCCGTGCTCGTCGGCCATCACCGCTTCGCTACGCTCGCAGGTCCATTTCACCGGACGCAACAGCTTGCGCGCCGCCCACAGGGTCAGGCGGTGCTCGACATATTGCCAGCCCTTGGTGCCGAAGCCGCCGCCGACGTCACCCGCGATCACCCGCATCTTGCTCTCGGGCACCTTGAAGACGTTCTGCGCCAGCATGTTGCGCACGCGATGGGGATACTGCACGTCGGCGTAGAGCGTCATGCGGTCCTCGCCGGGATCGTAGACGCCCAGCGTCCCGCGCGGCTCCATGTACTGGGCGTGCACGCGCGTGATCTCGTAGCGCCGCTTGATGACCTTGGCGGCGCCCTTGATCGCCTCGTCGGTCGCCGCCTTGTTGCCGCGTTCGATGAAGTTGGAGATGTTGTCGGGACAATCGTCCCACACGGCGGCGGCACCCGGCTTCACCGTGTCGGCCGTCGAGGTCACGGACTTCAACGCCTCATAGTCGATCTCGACCAGGTCGACGGCGTCCTTGGCCTCGGCCAGCGACTCGGCGATCACCATCACCACCGGATCGCCGACGTAGCGCACGCGATCGGTGATCAGCGGTGGGCGCTGCGGGGCATACATCGGTTTCCCGTCGGGACGCTTCCTCGGCATGTTGGCCTTGGGCATGCCGAGCCCGTCGGCCACAACGTCGAGGCCCGTGTAGACCGCAAGCACACCCGGCGCCTTGCGCGCCGCCTCGACATCGATCGACTTGATCAGCGCATGGGCATGCGGCGAGCGCACGAACACCGCATAGACCTGGCCGGGAAGATTGACGTCGTTGATGTAGCGGCCCTGCCCGCGCAGCAGGCGCGGATCCTCGAACCGCAGTACCGGCTGGCCTATTCCATACTTGCTCATGACGTCTTCACTCCCCGCAATAGATCGACGCTCGCTCGACTGGCCGCTTAACCCAAGGGGCCCATGAAGGCCGGGTCGGCATAGGTGTCCGACATCGGCTCCAGGCTCTCCGGCCACTCCTTGCCGACCTTCCGGCGCTCCGTGGCCGGGCGCGGTTTGCCGTCCCAGCCGACACGCTCCATATAATAGTAGAGCATCAGGCAATGCCCGGCCGGGTCAAGGAAGTGCGCGGCATAGTCGACGCCGGGATACAGCTCCGCCGGAATTGCATCGCTGAACCGCACACTATTCTTCTTCAGGAAAGCGATGGCATCGCGCAGCTGGCGATAGCTGCCGACCTGCACGCCCATCGACGCCACCGACGTGTCGGGGTTGAGGCCCAGTTCGCCGCGCAGCGCCTTGGGGAACAACGACAGGCTGTGATGCTCGCCGCCGTTGCGGAGAAAGACGCAGCGATGGCCCTTGTAGGTCACCGCCTCGGTGCGCACGAAACCCATGGTCTGGGTATAGAAGGCCTCCGACGCACCGACGTCGGCCACGAACAGGCTCATCGGCCCGATGTTGGTGACCTTGAATGGCCGCGGCAGGCGCACGCCCGCCACGACATACTCTTCGTTGCTGCGGTCCTGAATCGTGTTGCCGGCATTGATGTCGACACCCTTGGCGACGGCATCGCGGACTTCCTGCTCCTCAGAGATCTGCGGCAGCTCGGGCTGTTCGCGGAAGGCGCGGTAGTACATCGCCTCGGGCTTGCTGCGGCCGTCCCAACCGATCTGCTCCATGCCGTAGTAGAGCTCGACCGTATGGCCGTCCGGATCGCGGATGTAGGTGTGCCAGTTGCTGCCCGGCATGTCGCGCCCGACCCGGCGGATCTCGACCTGCTTGCCGCGGAAGTAATCGGCGGCGGCGAAGACCTCGTCCATGGTGCCGACCTGCCAGGTGATCTGGTTGACGGTAATGTCCTTGGACACCGCGTCATCGCCGAAGATGGCGCCCAGCGACTTGTGCGCCAGCAGGAAAGCGTGATGGTCGGAGTTGTGGCTCATGAAGATAATGCGCGGATCTTCCATTCGCTTGGCCATCTCCTCGCGGCCCGGCACTTTGGAGAAATCACGCGTGTCGGTGACGCGAAAGCCGAGCAATCGCGAATAGAAATCGAGGCCCTGGTCCATGTCGGCGACATTGAAGCCGAAATGACCCAGCCGGCGGATCTTGAACGGCTGCGGATAACGGATGCCCCCGATATCGTAGGTCGTGGCCTTGTGAAGTGAGTCCATGATGTCCTCCTACGCCTTCTTGCGTTTCGCCATGTCGAGCGTGAGCCCGGGAACTTCCGACGCCGCCTGCTGCACCGTCGTCCTGATGTGCTTCTCGATCAGCCCGCAGGCGAGATCGACGTCGCGCGCCAGCACGGCGTCGCGCAGGTCGAGATGCTCGTTCCGCCGCCGCGAGCGGGCATGGATCATGGTCAGCCAGTGATAGCGGCGGGCCTGGTCGAACAGTTCGCTGCGGAAATGCAGCGACCACGGCGAGCGGCAGGTCGCCACCAGCGAGTCGTGGAAACGCTTGTGCCGCTTGCCCCACTCGCGCTTGACGCTGACCGGGTCGTCCTGCCGCGGCGGCGCCAGCTTGTTGAGCAGGAAATACGAACTCACGATCTCGGCTTCCCAGGCGTCGGTGCCGTGGCGGATCGCATCGGCCAGCGTCCTGGTCTCGAGATAGACGCGCAGCTCGGAGAGATCGAGGAAGTCGGCCAGCGAGATCGGCGCCACCTGGAAGCCGCGGCCGGCCTCGGTACGCGCCAGGCCCTCGGACACCAGGTGCGACAGCGCCTCGCGGAGCGTGCCGACACTGGTGCCATAACGCTGCCTGAGTTCGCCGAAGCGCAGCTTCTGGTCGGGCTTCAGCACGCAGCACAGGATGTCCTCGCGCATCTTGCGCAGCACGTCGAACGTGGCGGCATCTTCCAGGCTGACATCCTGCGGCGCCGTCGTGGCGGCCAGGTTCTCGATGGAACCCTCGAACGGCATGGTCAGGACTTTTCCCATGATCGGCTCCTCAAACGCCCAGGTAGGCTTCGCGAATGTGCGGCTGCTTCAAGAGATCGTCGGGCAACCCGGTCGCCACGATCCGCCCCTGCTCCAGGACATAGGCGCGATCGGCAACGCCCAGTGCCTTTATCACGTTCTGCTCGACCAGCAGCACGGCGGCACCGTCGTCGCGCACCTTGGAGATGATCTCGAACATGTCGTCGACAATGGTGGGCGCCAGCCCCAGCGACGGCTCGTCGAACAGCACGATGCGCGGTCTGGCCATCAGCGCCCGCCCGATGGCCACCATCTGCTGCTGCCCGCCTGACAGTTCGCCCGCGAGCTGGAACCGCTTGTCGCGCAGGATCGGGAACAGGCCATAGACGCGCTCCAGCGACTCGTTGCGCGCCTTGCGTGCGGCCGCCAGGTAACAGCCGATCTCGAGGTTTTCCTCGACCGACATCTTCACGAACAGGCGCCGCCCCTCGGGCACCAGGGCGATGCCGTGGGCGCAATAGTCGTAGGGCTTGACGCGTGCCATGTCGGCGCCGTCGAAGCGCAGTTCGCCCTGGCGGTAGCGCAGAAGGCCGGCGATGGCGCCGATCAGCGTCGTCTTGCCGGCACCGTTGGGCCCGATCACCGACACGATCTCGCCAGCGTCGACGTCGATGGAGACATCCCAAACCGCGGGCGCGTCGCCGTAGCTAATGTAGAGGTTGCGGGCTTCAAGCAGCATAGGCTTTACCGAGATAGATGCTGATGACGCGCGGATCGCGCATCACCTCGCGCGGCGCTCCCAGCGCGAATAGCTTGCCCTCGTTCAGCACCGCGACACGGTCCGAGAGTTCTACGACCGCCCGCATCAGGTGCTCGACGAAGACGATGGTGGCGCCCTGCGCGCGAATGGCGCGCACCAGGCAGATGGCGTTGTCGACCTCGGCCGGATTGAGACCCGACAGCACCTCGTCGAGCAGCAGGAGCTTGGGCCGCGCCGCCAGCGCGCGGGCGAGCTCAAGGAACTTGCGCTCATGCAGATTGAGTTCCGCAGGTAAGGCTTTCTCCTTGCCGGCAAGGCCTGTGAAGGCGATCCAGTGCAGGGCCTCGTCGTGGATCTCCGACGCGGCACGGATTGGCCCGCCGAATGTTGCCGCGAGAGCCACATTGTCGAGGACGGTCATGTTCACGAACGGACGCGGGATCTGGTAGGTCCGCGCGACGCCCCGGCCGGCGATTTCGTGCGCCGGCAGATGGCCTATCTGGACGCCGTCGACGGCGATGGTCCCGCTGCTCAGCGGATAGAACCCGGAGATGGCGTTGATCAACGTCGTCTTGCCCGAACCATTGGGCCCGACCAGGCCCAGGATTTCGCCCTCGCGCACGTCGAGGTCGACACCGTCCAGCGCCTGCAGGCCGCCGAAGCGCTTTGTGACGGCACGCACCTCGAGAATGTTGCGCTCACCGATCGGCCTGGCGGGAGGCGGCGCGATGGCCACGACCGCGGCGGCTGGTTCGGCCTGGGTGACCCTCCGCCGTCGCAACCATTTCTGGACGGCGGGCACAACGCCGTCGGGCAGCCACAGGATGGCCACGATCAGGATGAGGCCCACGAGGGCGCGTCCGACCATGGCTTCGCCGCCGCTGATGAAGGCATAGAGCAGCGTCGTGATGACAGTGGCGCCGATCGCCGGGCCGAACCAGTTTCGCGAGCCGCCCAGCACACTCATCAGCACGACGTAGAGCGGAACGGTGAGTTCGAAGGTGCCGCCGACGGTGAGGAACCCGACATACATGGCGTGGATGCCACCCACGGCGCCCGCGATGCCGGCCGAGAGCGCGAAGGCCACGAGCTTGTAGCGGAAAGTCGGCACGCCCTTGGCTTCGGCCACGTCCTCGTCGTCATGGATGGCGAACAGGCCCATGCCGAGCCGCGAATGGGCGACCCACCAGGCGATAGCGAGCGTGAGCACGCACATCACGAAGCCCAGAACATAGATGGTGCCGGTCTGCGAGCCCATGATGGCCGGCATGGGCACGGCGCTCATGAAGACGCCGGCGCCGCCGTCGATCGGCGTGTTGAGGATGATGGTCGCAACCACGAAGGTGACGGCGAGTGTCAGCAGGGCGAAGAGTTCGCCGCGCAGGCGTTTTAGCCGGAAGACCACGGCGCCGATGCCGATCCCCAGCAGCGCCGCCATTGCCGCCGCGGCCGGCACCGTGGCGAGAAACGGAACCCCGAACTGCGTGGTGAGCGTGGCGGTCGTATACATGCCGACACCGAAGAAAGCGGCGTGGCCCAGGCTGAAGTAACCCGCGAAGCCGCTCAGCAGCGCCCAGCTCGTCGACAGCGAGACCCAGAAAAACACAAGATAGAAGAAGGATTCGTAGAAGGCCGGCAGGCCGGCCGTCGGCAGGATCGCGAAGACGGCGATGCCGAGGACGGCGGCGAGCTTGGAAAGGCTGTCGGCTTTGATCATAGCCAGTCCGGATCCCAGAGCAGGATCACGATCAGCACAGAAAACGACACGACTGGTGCCCAGGCCGGACTGAGCACCGCCATGGCGATCGATTCGGAGGCACCGATCAGCATGCCCGCCAGAAGGGCGCCGAGCGGATTGCCGAGCCGGCCGATGATCACCACGGCGAACACCACGCCGAGCCAGGCCCAGATCTGGGCCGGCGCCAGGGTGGCGATCAGCGCAATGAAGGTACCGGCAACGCCGGCATAGCCCGCGCCCATGCCGGACAGCAGATACGCGAGCTTCTTGTGATCGACGCCGTAGGCCGCGGCAATGTCCGCATCCTCGGCGGCAGCCCGCAGCGCCTTGCCGACATAGGTCCGCCGCAGCCACAGCCAGGTGCCCCAGGCAAGCACGCCGGCAACGAGGCAGAGTACGAGTTCGAGAACCGGGATGTAGAACGGCCCTGCCTTGATCGACAGCGTCGAATAGTGCGTCTCGAAGCGACGGTAGTCGGCCGTCCAGTAGAGCTGAATGGCGACTTCGAGCATCACGGCGAAGCTGAAGGTGATCAGCAGCGAGGCAAGCTCGTTCACCCGGAACTTGTCGAACAGCCAGTGCTGTGCGACGCCGATCGCGAACATCGCCGGCACGATGAGCATCGCCGACCACCAGGGCTCGACATGATAGACCGTGCCCAGTTCGTAGGTGAGATAGGCGGCAAGGAAGGCCAGCGCGAAATGGCTGAGATTGACCAGCCGCAGCAGCCCCCAGCTCAGGCTGAGACCCAGCGCCAGCAATCCATACATCCCGCCGGCCAGGACGCCCGAGATCAGCGCCTGGCCGAGAAGCGTTGCGCTTGGCATTACGCGATCAGGACCCGATCAACTTTACTCCGGGGGCGGCATACTTGGTCGGCCACACGACCTTCCATTCGCCACCCTGCACCTGCTTGATCAGCTGCTCGGCGGTTCCGTGATTGTACGGCCCGTCGAACCGCAGGTTGCCGTAGATGGTGTCGGCCCCGTTCTTCTTCAGGAAGGCCGCGATCGCCTTGTCGTCGAGGCTCTTGGCGCCGTTCACGCCGGCCTCGAGTATCTGCCATTCCGAAATCATGCCGGTCGCCTGCGCATCGATGATGGCGTACGGCAGGTTGGCCTTGGTCGCCCGCTCCTTATAGGCAGCGGCCATACGCGCCATGCCCGGCCGGCTCATGAACGGCTCGGCTGGTTCAAGGAAGGTCGAGGACAGAACGTTCTTGCCGTCGGGTGACAAGGCCAGCGGACCAGGCGCCGGGTAGAGATGGAAGCTGTTCTTCGGCGTGTAGTCGAGCTTGCGCAGCGACTCCAGAACCTGGTTGCTCTCCAATCCGAGAGAGCCCACCCACAGGAAGTCGGCGTTGGCCTCCTTCACGCGCGCCGCGATGGCGCCGAAGTCGCGGTTGCCCGATTCGTATTCGAGGTAGAGCACGACTTTCACGCCGCGCTTCTCCGACTGCTCCCTCATGCCCTGCGCCATGAACTGAGCCGACGGGAACTTGCTGGTCAGGATGACGATGGTCTTGGGCGGGGTCGGCAGGCTCGCCATCGCGTCCAGGATCACGTTGGGATAGGTCTGGTCGGGGTTGGGTCCGAACGGCGTCGCCGGGAAGGCCATCTCGTAGGTCTGCAGCTTTGGAATGCCCATGCTGCTCTGGATGATGACCTTGCCGAAACGCTGGGCGACACCCATCGCCGCCAGGATCGGCGCGGTGGCGTAAGGTCCCTGGATCAGGTCGACCTTGTCGACGGTGATCAGCTTTTCATAGAGGCTGCGCGCCACCTCCGGCTTGGATTGATCGTCGAGCAGCACGTACTCGACCGGCCGCCCGAGGAAACCATTCCGGCTGTTGATCTCCTCGACCATGATCTCGGCCGCGATCTTGTGGATCACCGCGGTCTGGGCGAGGAAGCCCGTCAGCGACAGCGTGCCGCCGACCCGGACCGGCGTGCCTGACGGCGCCGCGCGCAGAATAGCCGGCGCTCCCAGCGCCGCCGTCGCTCCCATCATGCCAGCCAAGACGCCGCGACGGCGCCACGTGCCCATCCGATCGATCATCGTTTCCTCCACTCGGCGCGTTTCAGTCCGGTGCGCCGTTGGCCGGACTTTGGGTCAACCGCCGCGGCGTGTAAACGGATTTTCGAAACTTTTGGAAATTTTCAACATTCTGTCGCAGCGCGATATCGGTTACCCCTCTGTAACAGTGGTACGGCGCGACGGTTTCGTCCTATGGTCCGGCGCCAAAGACACGGGAGTTCGCTCAATGAAAAGCTACAAGGTCGTCGAGTTCGGCAAGCCGCTGGAGAAGGTCGAGGAGTCGAATCCGACCCCGCAGGGCACGGAAGTCCTGGTGCGCGTCACTGCCGCCGGCGTCTGCCATAGCGACGTCCATCTGTGGGAAGGCTTCTTCGACATGGGCGGCGGCAACAAGGTTTCGACGCAGAAGACCATGAACCCGCCGCGCACCATGGGCCACGAAATCGTGGGCGACGTCGTGGCGCTGGGTCCCGACGCCAAGGGTGCCAAGGTTGGCGACAAGGCCGTGGTCTATCCCTGGATCGGCTGCGGCAAGTGCTGGTATTGCACCACCGGCATCGAACACCTGTGCCCGACGCCGCGCGCGCTCGGCGTCAACAACGACGGCGGCTATGCCGACCATGTGCTCGTGCCGCACGCCAAGTATCTCTATCCCTACGGCAACCTGCCAGTGGAACTCGCCTGCCTCTATGCCTGTTCCGGCATCACCGCCTTCGGCGCGGTCAAGAAGGCGGTAGGCCATGACGCCGGCAAGCCGATCCTTGTGATCGGCGCCGGCGGCGTCGGCCTGATGGGCGTACGCTTCGCCAAGTCGGTGCTGGGACGTGAGCCGATCGTGGCCGACATCGACGAAAACAAGCGCAAGCTCGCGCTCGAGAACGGAGCGGTGGCCGCCTTCGATCCGCGCGACAAGGACGCGCGCAAGACCGTCCAGGAGCTGACCGGCGGCACCGGCGTGGGCGCCGCCATCGACTTCGTCGGCGCCGAGAGCACGGCCCAGTTCGGGCTGCGCGCGCTCGGCCGCGGCGGACGGTTGATCATCGTCGGCCTCTTCGGCGGCAATTTCTCGATCCCGCTGCCGATGTTCGCCTTCACCGGCTGCCAGATCCTGGGCTCCGTCACCGGCAGCCCGGCCGAGATGAAGGAGATGATGGACCTCGTCACTTCCGGCAAGGTGACGCCCGTCCCCACCATCAAGCGCAAGCTCGACGAGGCCGATGCCACGCTGCAGGAACTGCGCAAGGGCCTGATCATGGGACGGGCTGTTCTGGTTCCGTGAGCCTCCTTTCATGAGTGGGGCCGGACGCGCCCTCGCCCACGCCTTTGAATCCGGAGCGCTCGCCAGCAGGCGGGCGTTCTTCCTGCGGGCCGAGGCTCTTCTCCTAAAAGATATCGATGCCGAGCAATCGTTCCGGCCCGACTATCTGCGCCTGAAGCAGACCAAATGGTCGGTCGTGCCGCGCCTCGACGGCGGCACCCACGAACTGGGCTATGAACTGGGCCTCGTGCTGCTGACCAAGCACAAGGAGGAGAATTTCGCCAACATCGCGCGCGGCTGGGCGTTATTGGCGCCGGGCGGTCGGCTGGTCTGCGCCGGCGCCAACGACGACGGCGCGGCGAGCCTGGAGAAGCATGTCGCCAAGGCGTTCGGCCTCGCCGACAAGATCTCCAAGTTCCATAGCCGCGTCTTCTGGTTCGACAAGGGCGACCGCGCGCCGCCCGACTATTGGCGCGGGCTGGCGAAGCTGCAGCCGGTGGGCGCCGGCCCCTGGCTCAGCCAGCCGGGAATATTCAGTTGGGACCACGTCGACGACGGCTCCGCCCTGCTCGCCAAGCATCTGCCCCACGACATCGCCGGCACTGTCGCCGATTTCGGCTGCGGCTGGGGCTACCTCTCGCGCCATCTCCTCGACCACTGCCCCGGAGTCTCGCGGTTGGACATGATCGATGCCGAACATCGCGCCACCGAGGCGGCACGCGCGAACGTCCCGGATTCTCGTGCGACGGCGCACTGGCTGGATTTGATCGCCGAAGCCGCACCCACGACCTACGACGCCATCGTCTGCAATCCACCCTTCCACGCCGGACGCGCGGCCGAGCCGGCGCTGGGTCAAGGCTTTATCGCGGCGGCGTCCCGTGCCCTGAAGCCCGGCGGCCACTTCTACATGGTCGCCAACCGCGGCCTGCCCTACGAGCCGCTGCTGAAGGAACACTTCGCCTCGTTCGAGACGCTGGCCGACAACAACAAGTTCCGGGTCTCGCGCGCGATTCGCTGAGCCCCCTCCGGCCTGCGGCCACCTCCCCCGCAGACGGGGGAGGAATCTGATTTTTTCTTCTCCTCCCCCGTCTGCGGGGGAGGTGCCCCGTAGGGGCGGAGGGGGTCAGGGCGCGAAGTACCCCGCTATCAAAAACTCCTTGTTGCCCTCCGCACCGGTGATCGGGCTTTCCGTCACACCCAGCACACGCCAGCCCGGCTGCACGGCGAGCCAGTCCGCAATCGTGGCGCAGACCTCTTCATGCAGCGCAGGATCGCGCACGATGCCGCCCTTGCCGACGCGGCCCTTGCCGACCTCGAACTGTGGCTTGATCAGCGCCGCGAGATGCGCGCCCGGTGCGGCGAGCGCCAACGCTGCCGGCAGCACGGTGCGCAGGCCGATGAACGAGGCATCGCAGACGATCAACTCCACCGGGTCGGGGACTTGCACACGCGTCACGTCGCGCATGTTGGTCTTCTCCAGGGAAACGACGCGCGGATCGCTGCGCAGCTTCCAGGCAAGCTGGTTGGTGCCAACATCGACGGCATAGACCTTGGCCGCACCTCGTTGCAGCAGGCAGTCGGTGAAGCCGCCGGTCGACGAACCGACATCCAGTGCGATACGGCCCACGACCGGAGTGGCAAAATGATCCAGCGCCTTTGCGAGCTTCAACCCGCCGCGCGAGACATAGGGATGCGGCTGGCCGCGCACTTCGAGTGCGGTGTCGGCGCCGATGCCCTGCCCTGCCTTCTCCAGGCGACGTTCACCGGAAAAAACGAGGCCGGCCATGACGAGGCGTTGCGCCGCGGCGCGCGTTTCCGCCAAGCCACGTTCGACCAGCGCCACGTCCAGTCGCGTCTTGGCCATCAGACTTCCGGCGGCGGCGAGCGGTGCTTGGCGGAGATCGGGCTCATGAGGCCGACAGCGATGCCGTCGGGATCCTCGACGATGGCGTAGCGCGCGCCCCAGAAGGCATCGAACGGCGCCTGCAGGCCTTTGTGCCCGGCCGCGGTCATCTCGCTATAGAGCCGATCGACCTCCTCGCGCGACTCTACGCTGAAACCCACGACCACGCGCCCGGCGAGGTCTTTGCGGCCGGCCCACCCGCTGTTCCACTTCCCGGCAAAAGCTGCGCTGTCGAGATCGAGGCTTGCTGCTTCGCCCGCCCTCGACTCGATGGCGGTGACATGGTGCACGCCGGTGGCGGTGCGCCAGATGCGTGAATCGGTGATGTCGACGCCGAGCCGGCGATAGAAGGCGATGGATGCGTCGACATTGCCGCTTACAATGTTCAACTGATTGAGCGTCGGCCGCTTCAGGTCCATGGGCTCACTCCATAGCTTGAGGGAAGAAACACTTAGCATGACCACGAAGCTTCTGGAGGGCGAGCGCGCCCTGATCACCGGCTGCGCCGGCGGCATCGGCCGCGGCATCGCCAAGGCCCTGCTGGCCGAGGGCGCCACCGTCCTGGGCAGCGACATCACCGCGCCGCCGGCCGAGGACGGCATCGATTTCCTGGCGGCCGACCTCTCCCGGCGCGACGGCTGGAAGGGCCTGCTCGACGGCGCCACCAAGAAGCTCGGCACCATCTCGCTCTTCGTCCATGCCGCGAGCCCGCGCCGCCTGGAAGTCGATACGCCGCTGTCGGTGAGCGAGGAAACCTGGGACGCGATGACCGACATCAATCTGCGCTCCGGTTTCTTCCTCGCCCGCGAGGCCGGCCGCCACATGCGCGACAACAAGATCAAGGGCCGCATCCTGCTGATCACCTCGCAGCATCGCGACACGGCGCGCAACCTGCCGCACTACAGCGCCTCCAAGGCCGGCATGACGATGGTGATGAAGGAGCTGGCCCGCGTGCTGGCGCCCGACGGCATCCGGGTGAACGCCATCGCCCCCGGCGCCATCCCGGGCGGCGGCTTCGTCGCCGACAATCTGGGCGCCCTCGTCGCCCAAATTCCCCTTGGCCGCGCGGGGACTCCCGACGATATCGCCCAGGTCGCCGTCGCCGTTCTGTCAGAAAGATTTGGCCGTTATGTCGTGGGGACGACGGTAGAAGTTGATGGCGGCCTCGGCCTCATGAGCTGGATTCCTGCTAAGGCTTGACCGGCCCGCCCGGAAGGGTTGAGCTACGCTCGAAAGAGGAGGACTTCCACCATGACACTTCGCATCAACTCCACCGCGCCGGACTTCAAGGCTGAGACCACCCAGGGCCCGATCGAGTTCCACAAGTGGATCGGCGACGGCTGGGCGATCCTGTTCTCGCACCCCAAGGATTTCACGCCGGTCTGCACGACCGAACTCGGCTACATGGCCGGCCTAAAACCCGAGTTCGACAAGCGCAACACCAAGATCGTCGGCCTCTCGGTCGATCCCGTGACCAACCATTCGAAGTGGGCCAAGGACATCGAAGAGACGCAGGGCCACGCCGTCACCTATCCGATGATCGGCGATCCCGAACTCAAGGTCGCCACGGCCTACGACATGCTGCCCGAAGGCGCCGGCACGACCTCGGAAGGCCGCACGGCGGCCGACAACGCCACGGTCCGCTCGGTGTTCGTCATCGGCCCGGACAAGAAGATCAAGGCAATGCTCACCTACCCGATGAGCACCGGCCGCAACTTCGACGAGGTGCTGCGCATCCTCGAGAGCTGCCAGCTCACCGCCAAGCACCAGGTGGCGACACCGGTGAACTGGAAGAACGGCGAGGACGTGATCATCGTCCCGGCCGTTTCGGACGAGCAGGCAAAGGCCAAATATCCGAACGGCTGGAAGGCCCCGAAGCCCTACCTCCGCATCGTGCCGATGCCCAAGGGCTGAGATCTAGAGGCCGGCCGACTTCAGCAGTTCGCTGAAGCGCGCGCCGGCGTCGGCATGGCCGAATCGGGGCAGCCGGGCGTTCGCGAGAGCGAGCCCCGGCGCTTCTTTTTTCAGCGCCGCGACGTGGCGCCTCGCGCCGTCGAGATCACCCGCCGCCGCCAGCAAGCCCGCCAGCACAAGCGCGTTGCGCTTCATGTCGGGCGTCTCCTGCCACAGCCGGGTGGCGACGCGCACGCCCTCTTCGACGTTGCCGCCGAGCCAGTGCCCGAGGGCCAGCTCGCGGCGATGGCGACTGTGGCTGGCATCCTCTGCGCCTGCCGCCATGGCTTCCTGCAGGCGGCGCATGCCCTCGTCGATCCGGCCGAGGTGGATCTCCGCGATGCCGAGCATGGCCTTGCCAGGGATGAAGTTGGCGTTGTGCTCGACAGCCTCGCTCGCCTGCTCATGGGCGGCCCGCATGTCGCCCGTCACGTCCTGCAGCACCAGGGCCTTCATCGCGCGCGCGAAATAGCTGCGCGGATTGAGCGCCACCGCGCGGTCGAGCGTCGTCAGCATTTCCTGGCCGCGCTCGACCGCCAGCGCCGCAACCTCGTAGTCCGCGACACGGAACAGGGCGAAGCCCAGCATGGCGCAGGCCATCGAGTTGTCGGGGGCCCGTTCGATGGCCAGCCGCGTCGTTCGCACCGCCTCCCCGCCGAGGTCGAGCGAGCGCACGAAGATCCCGGCGGCCTTGTCGAGCAGTTGCGGCACGGCGAGCGTGGCGTTGTCGGTGGAGCGCAGCCGCTCGAAGATCTGCTGCTTCACCCTGATGCGGATGGCGGCGACGATGCGCAGCACGATCTCGTCCTGCAGCCCGAACACGTCGTCGAGCTGGCGATCGTAGCGCTCCGTCCACACGCTGGTGCCCGAGGCCGCTTCTTCCAGCACAAACGACAGCCTGACCCGCTTGCCGGCAGCCTGGATCGAGCCTTTGAGGTGGAAATCGGCTCCCGCCGCATCGCCAACCTTGACGGCGATCGCGGTGTTGCGACCGAGCCCGCCGGCAAGCGACTCGTCGAGGCCGTTGGCCAGCGCCTTGACTTCGTCATCGCCACTGATGACGCGTAGGGCCGACAAGGCGATCAGCGGCCGTTCGGGAATCGGCGGCAGCGCGGTCGAGGCGGCCGCAGCCGGTGCTGGCGACCGCGCACCGCCCCCCAGCGCGACATGATAGACCCCGACCGGGTCCTCGATGTTCTTGAGCTTCTGCGCGCCGCCGTCCACGAAGCTGATGTCGGAGAGCTTACGCCGGACCTCGTCGTAGACCTTGCTGGAAATGCAGATGGCGCCCGGTTGGGCGACCGCCTCCAGCCGTGCCGCGACGTTGACGCCGTCACCATAGAGGTTGTCGCCCTCGATCATGACGTCGCCAATATTGACGCCGATGCGGAGCTGCATCTGCCTGGTCGACGGCTGGGCGTTGCGCAGGGCAAGGGCGCGCTGGCACTCGACGGCGCACAGCACCGCCGACACCACGCTCGCGAACTCGGCCAGCACCGAGTCGCCCGCCGAACCGAACACCCGGCCGTGATGATCCGCAATCAGGCCGTCGACGATCGAACGACAGGCGCGCAAGGCGGCCAGCGTACCCGCGTCGTCCTCGCCCATCATCTTCGAGAACTGATGGACGTCGGCCGCGAAGATGGCCGTGAGTTTGCGCTGGACGCCGGCCATCAGCCCCGCGCACGCTCGGTCTGCTGGCCGAGCGCCGCAAGCGCAGTCGCCACGATCGCCGGCGCGTTGAGGCCGGCCTGCTCGTATTGCTTGACGGGCGCCGCATGATCGATGAAGCGGTCGGGCAGGATCATCGGCCTCACCTTCAATCCGTGATCGAGCAGACCGTTGGTCGCCAGATACTGAAGCACCTGGCTGGCGAAGCCGCCGACCGATCCCTCCTCGATGGTGATCAGCACCTCGTGTTCGCGCGCCAGGCGGCGGATGAGGTCGGTGTCGAGCGGCTTGGCGAAGCGGGCATCGGCCACCGTGGCGCTCAGTCCCTTGGCCGCGAGATCCTCGGCGGCAACGAGACACTCGCCGAGCCGGGCGCCGAAACTCAAGATCGCGATCTTCGTGCCCTCGCGCAGGATGCGGCCCTTGCCGATCTCGAGCGGCGTGCCGCGCACCGGCAGCTCGATGCCGACACCCTCGCCGCGCGGATAGCGGAAGGCCGAGGGGCGGTCGTCGATCTGGGCGGCGGTCGCCACCATGTGCATCAGCTCGAGTTCATCGGCCGCCGCCATGACGACGAAATTCGGCAAACAACCCAGGTAAGCGACATCGAATGAACCGGCATGCGTGGCGCCATCGGCGCCGACCAGGCCGGCGCGGTCGATGGCGAAGCGCACCGGCAGGTTCTGGATGGCGACGTCGTGCACGACCTGATCGTAGCCGCGCTGGAGGAAGGTCGAATAGATCGCGGCGAACGGTTTGAAACCCTCGCAGGCCAGGCCCGCGGCGAAGGTGACGCCGTGCTGCTCGGCGATGCCGACATCGAAATGGCGCTTGGGGAAACGCTCGGCGAACTTGTCGAGGCCGGTGCCCGACGGCATCGCCGCGGTGATCGCCACGATCTTCTTGTCGGCTTCGGCCTCGGCGATCAGCGCCTTGGAAAAGACGGCGGTGTATTGCGGCGCATTGGCCACCGGCTTGGATTGCTTGCCGGTCACCACGTCGAACTTCACGACGCCGTGGTACTTGTCGTCGCTCGCTTCGGCCGGCGGATAGCCCTTGCCCTTCTTGGTGACGACATGAACAAGAATCGGCTTGTCGAGATCGCTGTCGCGCGCGTTCTTCAGGACGGGCAGCAGATGCTCGATATTGTGACCGTCGACCGGCCCCACGTAATAGAAGCCGAGTTCGTCGAACAAGGTGCCGCCGGCCACGAAGCCGCGCGCGAATTCCTCGGCGCGCCGTGCCGCCATCTCGAGCGGCTTGGGAAGAGATTCCGCGAAGGTGCGGCCGAGATTACGCAGAGTGACGTAGGGCCGGCCCGAGAGCAGACGCGACAGGTGGCCGGACATGGCACCGACCGGCGGCGCGATCGACATGTCGTTGTCGTTCAGCACCACGATCAGCCGGGAACGCAGCGCGCCTGCGTTGTTCATCGCCTCGTAGGCCATGCCGGCGCTCATCGCGCCGTCGCCGATCACCGCGATGACATTGTTGGTGCCACCCGCCAGGTCGCGCGCGACGGCCATGCCGAGGCCGGCCGAGATCGAGGTCGAGGAGTGCGCCGCGCCGAACGGATCGTATTCGCTCTCGGCCCGGCGGGTGAAGCCCGAGAGGCCGCCCTCCTGACGCAGGGTGCGGATGCGGCTGCGCCGGCCGGTGACGATCTTGTGAGGATAGGCCTGGTGACCGACGTCCCAGATCAGCCGATCCCTGGGCGTGTCGAAGACATAATGCAGGGCTACCGTCAGCTCGACGACACCGAGACCCGCGCCAAGATGGCCACCCGTGACCGAGACGGCCGAAATCGTCTCCTGGCGCAGCTCATCCGCGAGCTGGCGCAACTGGTCCGCGCGCAGCCGACGGATGTCGGATGGAACATCGACGGTATCGAGAAGCGGCGTCAGGCTTTGGCCGGTCATGGCGACACTATACTCCTGCGCACCCGCCGGTGCGCCCCTTCATGTGCGACGTGCGACAACGAAATCGGTTGCCTGCCTCAGCAAATCCGCGGCCTCGCCGAACGAATCCAGGTGCACGGCGGCCTGTCGCGCCAGCAGGATGGCCTGGGCGCGGGCGCGTTCCACGCCCAGGATCGACACGAACGTGGCCTTGCCCGCCGCGACATCCTTGCCCGGCGTCTTGCCCAGTTCCCCGGCGTTGCCCTCGACGTCGAGCAGGTCGTCGGTGATCTGGAAGGCGAGGCCGAGATCGTGCGCAAAGGCCGAGAGTGCCGCCCGCATCGGATCGCTTGCCTTGCCCAGCACCGCGCCGGCGCTGCAGGAGAACGAGATCAGGGCGCCGGTCTTCAGGCGCTGCAGCCGCGTGATGGCGCCGATCGACCTCTCCTCCCCGCCCCCATCCTCGGCCTGCGCCTCCGCGAGAAGATCGAGCATCTGGCCGCCCACCATGCCGTGTGCGCCGGCCGCGCGGGCGAGTTCGGCGACCAGGGCCAACCGCACGGCCGGATCGCCGTGCGTGTCCTCTTGCGCGAGCACTTCGAAAGCCAATGCCTGCAGGGCGTCACCGGCCAGGATCGCCGTCGCCTCGTCGAACTGCTTGTGGCACGAGGGCTTGCCGCGGCGCAGGTCGTCGTCGTCCATGGCCGGCAGATCGTCGTGGATCAGCGAATAGGCGTGCACGAACTCGATGGCGCTGGCGGTCCGGAGCGCCGAATGCGCGCCGACCTTGAACAGCGTGGCGCTGGCCAGGACGAAGAAGGCCCGCAGGCGCTTGCCGCCGCCCAGGCTGGAATAGCGCATGGCCTCGAACAGGCGCGCCTCGCCCTCGTCGCCCCTCGGCAGCAGGCGATCCATGGTCTGTTCGACCGATTCGGCGGCGAAGGCCAACGCCAAATCGAACTGGCGGTGCGACGACAGCGGCATGGTGCGAAAGATCAGCCTAGATCGGCAGGCTGGCTGCTGACCGACCCGTCGGCCGAGAACACGATCTTCTCCACCTTCATCTTGGCCTCGGCGAGCTTCTGCTCGCAGTGGCGCTTGAGCAGCGCCCCGCGCTCGTAGGCCGAAATCGCCTCGTCGAGCTTGACCTGCCCGCGCTCGAGCTGCTGGACGATCGCTTCCAGTTCCTTCAGCGCGTCCTCGAACGAAAGTGCTGCGATATCCTTGGGCACGGTAGGTTCTTTGGCCAATTTTTGCCTCTCAGGGGGTCGGGCGGATGGTACCCGTCCCTACCGAAAGGTGCCAGCCGCGTCACCTATTGTTGGTGAAAATGACCGATTCCGTGTCAAAAAATGCGCTTTCACAACTGCCGATAGCGAATCACGCATCCGTGACATGGCGGCATTGCACGTTCGCACGTCAAAACCCGACGTCGCGCATTGCGACACTCCCGGGGCAATGGCAATTTCCGCCGTCGCCAAAATAAACGGCCATTCACTAGGAGAGAACGCCATGGGTAATGTTAGTCATCTCGTCACGCGAACCGCCGCCTTCCAGAGTTCCGTAGAGCAGGGTCTGATCGACGGATCGAGCGGCAAGGACCGGCAGTTCGTGACGGCGCTGGCCCGTGGTCTCGACATCCTCCGCGCCTTCCATGCCGGCGAAGGCATGCTGGGCAACCAGGAGATCGCCCACCGCACCGGCCTGCCCAAGCCGACGGTCGCCCGCCTCACCCACACGCTGACCGAATTGGGTTACCTCAACTACATAAGGCGCTTCCGCAAATACGAGTTGGGCGCCTCGGTGCTGGCGCTGGGTTATGCCGCGATCTCCAGCATGGACGTCCGCCGCGCCAGCCGCGCGCCGCTGGAGCAGCTCGCCCATGCGCTCAACGCCTCGACGGCGCTGGGCGGCCGCGACCGCCACTCGATGATCTATCTCGAAGCCTGCCGCGGCCCGTCGGTCGTGGCGATCACGCACGATGTCGGCACGCGCGTGCCGATGGCCAGCACGGCGATGGGCCGTGCCTACCTGTTCTCGCTGACCGACGCCGAGCGCAACAAGCAGATCGATGCCATCCGCCGCCGCTGGCGCGACGACTGGACCAAGGTCAAGGCCGGCCTCGACCGCTCGTTCAAGGAACTGGCCGATCACGGCTTCTGCGTCACCTGGGGCGAGTGGCTGCCCGAGCTCTGCGGCGTCGGCGCGCCGTTGCGCAACTCCGACGGCACCGCGGCCTACGCGATCAACGCCTCGGCGCCGATCTACCAGATCAGCCGCGACCGGCTGGAAGCCGACTGGGGCCCGCGCCTGGTCAAGGTCGCGCGCGACATCCGCACCGGCATGGCGGCGCAGCCGTCCGTGGCGCCGGCGGCTGCCCCCGTGCGGCCCGCCGTCACCAACGGCAACGGCAACGGCAATGGCCATCGGCCGCCGATGTCGGCGATGGCGCGCCGCTAGCACGCCAGCCAGCAATCATCCCAGCCAGCAACCGTCATGGCGATCCAACGACCGGCCGACGCTCGGCCGGTCGCTCCTTATGAGTTCCGCGGCTTCAATGGCCTGATCGGCCATGAAGTCGTGGCCTGGCGTCCCGGCTTCGCCGAGATGCGCCTGAAGGTGCGGCCGGAATTGTGCAACGCCAACGGCCTGCTGCATGGCGGCGTGCTGATGACGCTGCTCGATTCGGCCAGCGGCTTTGCCTGCACCTTCAACGAGACGGCGACGACGCGGCGGCTTTCGGTGACGCTCGCCTTCACCACGCAGTTCATCAAGGCGGCGCGCGACGGCGACGTGCTCACCATCCTGGGCGCGTGGCGGCCCTCGACCAGCCAGAGCACCTTTGCCGCCGAGACCGAGATCTACGACCAGACGGGCGCCCTGCTCGCGACCGGCGCCGGCACCTTCCGCTATCTCAAGGGCGAGCGCGCCGACGGCACGCTCACCTTCGTCGACAAGGCAGCGGCGGACTGAATCGCCTTCCTCCCCATTCAAATGGGGAGGTGGCCGCAGGCCAGAGGGGTCATGACCCCATCGCCCTCGTAAGACGAGGGCACTTCCCCATTTGAATGGGGAAGAGAATGAGTCGGAAAGACTCTAGACTGGATCGATGTCAAAAGCGCCGTCCCGGGTTGAGGGAGTCTACGAACTCGGCCATGCGCTGCATGTCCTCGATGGCGAGCTCCACGGATTCTCCCGGAGCGACATCGAGCGCGTCGAACGCTTCTGGACCTTCGGCGACATGCACACGAGTTCGGCGGGCTTCGTGCTCCGCCTGCGCGACGGACGTCGCGCTTACCTCGATTTCCAGCACTGGCACGCCTTCGAACAGGACGAGGATTTCAGGATCGACGTCGAATTCCTGGACAGCGAGGCGACACTTCCGGCATTCACCTCGCCCGACGAACCGTTGGGCGGCTGGTCGAGCGAGACATCTCACCTCGACAAGGTCTTCGCCGGCTAGCGCGTCCTCGTCTGCTGGCATCGCCCTCACGGAAACAGCGCGATCTGCTCGAGGCCCGTCGTCTCGGGCCAGCCGAACATGAGATTCATGTTCTGGATCGCCTGCCCTGCCGAGCCTTTCACGAGATTATCGAGCGTGGAAATCACGATCGCGCGGCCCTCGATGCGGTCCGCAACCACGCCGATCTGCACATAGTTCGAGCCACGCACATTCTGCGTCTGCGGCATGACGCCCTTCCGCGCGACGTGCACGAAGGGCTCGTCGCGATAGGCATGCTCCAGGGCCGCGCGCAGATCGTCGGCACTGGCGCCTTTTAGGCGCACATAGCAGGTGCAGAGCTCGCCCCGCGCCATCGGGATCAGATGCGGGGTGAAATTCGCCGTGACGGGCACACCTGCGGCGACGCCGATTTCCTGGTCGATCTCCGCGGTATGACGGTGCATGGCGACGGAATAGGGCGACAG
>CAMDOT010000113.1 GCA_945903635.1 Rhizobium sp. Q54
CGTCTTCGTCGACCGCTACAATGCCCAGTGGCTGATCGCAAAGAACGACTACCGAAGTCCAAACGACGCCAGGACCGCTTGGGATCAGGGCGCGTTCAGGCAGGCCGCTTAACCCCTACCTTGTGTCCAGATATCCGGGTGCAGTACAAGGACGGTAACGGGCATCGCGCAAGCCTACTCGTGACGCTATACGTCGGCCATGTCTGAATCGGCCATGTCTGAAACGGTGGACAACAAGGTGGCGGTGCTGGTCCTCCAGCATCCACAGGAGCAGGACCACGCGCTGGGCACGGCGGGCCTGCTCACGCAGACGCTCGCCAATGCCAAGCTCGCCGTCGGGCTTTCCTGGCGCAATCTCGGCCATGCGCTGGGCCAGCCGGTGGAGGCGCGTGACTGGGGCGTGCTCTATCTCGGCTCGGCGCACGCCGCCGGGCAGGGGCCGCTCGTTGCGGTCGATCGCAAGGGCGAGACGTTGCCCAACCAGGAAATGGCGCTGTCGGGTCTGGAGGGTCTGGTCGTGCTCGACGGCAACTGGGCGCAAGCCAAGGCCTTGTGGTGGCGCAATGCCTGGCTGACCAAGCTCCGGCGCTTCGTGGTCGTGCCGGACGGGCCGTCGCTTTACGGCAACCTGCGCAAGGAAGCGCGGCCCGACGCCGTCTCGACGCTCGAGGCCGTGGCGCTCGCATTGTCGGCTGTGGAAGCCGATCGGGCCATTCGAGCGCGGATTCTGGCGCCGTTCCGTAAGCTGATCGCCGAGGCCCGTGCGGCCGGCGTCCAGGGCGGCAAACGGGATCGTCGGCGGCGACGTTAACCCCTATAATCCCGGCATGCTGGATCAGCCGCCGCTTCCCGTTGCCCAACGTACCAACCCGGAACGCTCCTTCACCGAGGAGGTCCGGGCGCTCAGGCTGGGTGAGGGCGAGATCTTCCGCGGCGAAGGCATTCTCGCCGTCACCAAGGCGATCCTGCAGGCGGGCGTCGCCTATGTCGGCGGCTACCAGGGTGCGCCGGTGTCGCATCTGGTCGACGTTCTGGTCGAGTCGCAGGACCTGCTCGACGAACTCGGCGTTCATCTCGAAACCTGCACCAACGAGGCCTCGGCGGCGGCGCTGCTCGGCGCCTCGATCAACTATCCGATCCGCGGCTGCGTCACCTGGAAGTCGATCGTCGGCACCAACATCGCGGCCGACGCCCTTTCCAATCTCGCCTCGCCCGGCGTGATCGGCGGCGCGCTGATCGTGATCGGCGAGGATTACGGCGAGGGCGCCTCCGTCATCCAGGAACGCGCCCATGCCTATGCGCTGAAATCCTCGCTGTGGCTGATGGATCCGCGGCCCTCGCTGCCCACCATCGTGCGTTGCACCGAGACGGCGTTCGAACTGTCGGAAGCCACCAACACGCCGGTGATGATGGAGCTGCGCATCCGCGCCTGCCACGTCACCGGCGAGTTCGTCGCCAAGGACAACAAGCCACCGGCGATCTCGCGTAATCATCGCCTCGCCGATCCGGCCGCCCACAACTACGACCGCATCTCGCATCCGCCGTCGACCTACGCCCACGAGAAGCTCAAGGTCGAGGTTCGCCAGCCGGCCGCCGAACGCTTCATCGTCGAGCACGGGCTGAACGAGTTTCTGCCCGGCGAGCGTTCCGATCTCGGCATCATCGTGCAAGGCGGCATCACCAACGTGCTGGTGCGCGGGCTCGATCGGCTGGAACTCGAGGGCCGGATTCCGACGCTCGTGCTGAACGTCACCCATCCGCTGGTCGGCGACCAGATCGCCGACTTCTGCAAGGGCAAGCGGGCGGTGCTGATCGTCGAGGAGGGAGCGCCCGACTACATCGAGCAGGCGATCCACGCGATTTTGCGCAAGCGTGATGTCGACACCAAGATCTACGGCAAGGACGTACTGCCCATGGCGGGCGAATACACCGCCGAGGTGGTGACCGAGGGGCTGCTGAAATTCTTCGCCCAGTCGGCCAACGACATCGACCTCAGCAAGCCGCGCGAGCGCTTCGAGGCGGCGCGGGCCGGCCGTACCGAGGCGCAGCGCCTGCTGGGCGGGCCGCTGCCGCTCAGGCCGCCCGGCTTCTGCGTCGGCTGCCCGGAGCGGCCGGTGTTCTCGGCCATCAAGCTGCTCGAGCGCGAGGTGGGCAAGGTCCACATTTCGAGCGACATCGGCTGTCACTCGTTTGCGACGCTGGCGCCGTTCAACCTCGGCAATTCCATCCTGGGCTTCGGCATGTCGCTCGCCGCGGCCGGCGCGGTGGCGCCGGTCCTGGAGCGGCGCACCATCTCGGTCATGGGGGACGGTGGGTTCTGGCACAACGGTCTCTTGAGCGGTGTCGCCTCGGCGATGTTCAATCGCGGCGATCGCATTCTGGTGATCATGCAGAATGGCTACACCTCTGCCACCGGGGCACAGTTCATTCCCAACACGGCGGGCAATCGCCGCGACGGCGAGACGACGTCGGACATCGCGGCCACGCTGCAGGCCATGGGCGTCAAATGGCTGCGCACTATCCGCACCTACAACGTCGCCACGATGCTGGCCGGGCTGCGTGAGGCGATGAATACGAATGACAAGGGGCTGAAGGTCATCGTGGCCGATGGCGAATGCCAGCTCGCGCGTCAGCGTCGCATCCGCCCCCAGATCGCGGCCCAGCTCAAGCGCGGCGAGCGGGTGGTCCGCACGCGCTACGGCGTCGACGACGAGGTCTGTACCGGCGATCATTCCTGCATCCGGCTCTCGGGTTGCCCGTCGCTGGTGGTGAAGCCCAGCCCCGATCCGCTGCGCTCGGACCCTGTGGCGCACGTCAACAACGGCTGCGTCGGTTGCGGGCTCTGCGGTGAGGTGGCCGATGCCGCCGTGCTCTGCCCGTCCTTCTATCGCGCCGACATCGTGCAGAATGCGAGCTGGTGGGATCGCCTGAAGTGGCGCCTGCGCTCAAAGATCATCGGGGCGATGGCGAGTGCCTAAGCCTGTCACGATCCTGGTTGGCGCGCTAGGCGGCGATGGCGGCGGCGTGCTCTGTGACTGGATCGTCTCTGCCGCGCAAAGCCATGGGCTGGGCGTTCAAGCCACGCAAATCCCTGGCGTCGCGCAGCGTACCGGCGCCACGACCTACTACCTCGAAGTGATGCCAAGTGGTTCGCACGTCGCCTCCGTGCTGGCCCTCAATCCGGCGATCGGCGAGGTCGACGTGGCGCTGGCCACCGAGTTGCTCGAAGCCGGCCGCATGATCTTCAACGGCTTCGTCACACCCGAGCGTACGACTCTGATTGCCTCCACCCACCGCGTGCTGGCGATCGGCGAGCGCATGGCGATGGGCGACGGCAGCTTCGATGTCGGCCGTCTGCTGCGCGCGGTGAAGGAGCGCAGCAAGGAACAGATCCTGTTCGACATGGATCAGGCTGCTGAGGAAGCCGGCGGCGTCATCAACGCGGTGCTGTTGGGTGCGCTCGCGGGTTCGGGCCGGTTGCCGATTCCCGATGCCGCATTCGAGGCGGCGATCCGGCATGCCGGCAAGTCCATCGACACCAACCTTGCCGCCTTTGCCTTCGGCCGCGGCCACGCGCGCGGCGAACTGGAACAGGCGGTGCGCGAGTACCGCAAGCGCCAGGCCGCGGGGCAGGGCGTCGAGGATCTGCTCGAACGCGCACGCCGGGCTTTTCCCGCCACCAGTCTGGACATGGTGGAGGAGGGCGTACGCCGCCTCGCGACCTATCAGGACAGGGCCTATGCCACGCTGTACCTCGACCGGCTCGATACAGTGCAGGCGCTGGGATCGGCCGAGCTGCTGCGCGAGACGGCGCGGCACCTGGCCGTGCGCATGTCATTCGAGGACGTGATCCGCGTCGCCCAGGCCAAGACCTCGGCCGAGCGCTTCGTTCGCGTGCGGAGCGAGGTTCGTGCCAGGGAGCACGAGCCGCTCGAGATCACCGAGCACTTCAAGCCCGGTATCGAGGAGATCGCCGCGGTCCTGCCGCCCGGGTTGGCGCGGCGCCTGATTGGCTGGGCCGAACGGACGGGCCGGCTGGGCAAGGTCTATTTCTCGATGCATGTGCGCACGACGACGGTGTGGGGCTTCGCGCGGCTGCGGTTTCTGGCGTCGCTGCGCTGGTGGCGGCCTCGTACCTACCGCTTCGTCGAGGAGCAGGCCGAGATCGACCGCTGGCTCGCGTCGATCCGCGCCGCGGCGCCGCTCGGTGTCGATCTGGCGCGTGAGATCGCCGAGTCGGCGCGGCTGATCAAGGGCTATGGCGACACTTACAGGCGCGGCCTGCAGAACTACCATCGAATCGCCCGCGAGGTGATTGCCCCGGCGCTCGCTGGCCGCATGGCGCCGCGTGCCGCGGCCGATGCCGTCGCCAATGCCCGCGTGGCGGCGCTGGCCGATCCCGATGGCGAATCGCTGTCGAAGACGCTGGCGGCCATCGCCTCGTCGGCCGCCTTGCGTCATGCCGCTGAATAGCCGGCACGAAATCACCGTCGAGTGGGGCGACTGCGACCCCGCCGGCATCGTCTACTATCCCGCCTACTTCCGCTGGTTCGACCAGGCGACCTACCGCCTGTTTCTCGCCGCCGGCCTCCGGCGCGACGACATCAGCAGCGGGCAATGGAAGGAAGGCACACCGCTTGTCCACGCGGAATGCTCGTTCCGACGGGCCTCGCAGACCGGCGAGAAACTGATCGTCGAAAGCCACGTGGCAAAGTTTGGGCGCAGCTCCTTCACGATCAGCCACGTCTTCCGTGACGCTTCCGGCGAGGTCGCGGCCGAAGGCACCGAGACGCGCATCTGGGCGCGCAAGGACGGCGATGCCCGCTCGCTGAAGGCCATCGCCATTCCCGAGGATGTGAAGCGGCGGCTGGGCGGTTAAGCCGCCTTCAGGATATCCGCCATCTTCTCGCCGACCATGATCGACGGCGCATTGGTGTTACCCGACGGCATTGTCGGGAAGATCGAGGCATCGGCCACGCGCAGTCCTTCCAGTCCGTGCACCTTGAGCTTGTCGTCGACCACGGTGTTCTGGCCCGCCGGTCCCATGCGGCAGGTGCCGATCGGGTGGTAGGCGGTCTGCGAGTTGTTGCGGATCCAGGTCAGGATTTCGTCATCGCTCTTCACCGACGGGCCGGGCGAGAACTCCTCGTCGCGGTAGGGATCCATCGGCGCTGCGTCGACGATCTTCCGCATCATGCGGAAGCCCGCGGCCATCGCGTCCTGGTCGATCCTGTCGGCCAGGAAGTTGAAGCGGATCGCGGGCTGCGCCTTGGGATCGGCCGAGCGGATATGGATCGAGCCCAGGCTCTCGGGGCGGAGCTGGTAGCAGGCGATCGTCATCGACGGGAAGTCCTGCAGCTTGCGGGTCTTCGGGTCCTTGATCGAGTAGGGCACGAGATGCATCTGCACGTCGGGCGTCGCCAGTTCCGGCCGCGTCTTGAGGAAGGCCAGTAGTGGCGCCGAGGGCAGGCTCATGAAGCCGCCGCCGGTAGCGAGGTACTTCATCATCTGCGTGACGGCGCCCAGGCCGCGCGCCATGTGGTTGTAGGAGACGTTGGCCACTTTCAGGCGCCAGATGATGCGGGCGTTGATGTGGTCGCGGAAATTCTCGCCTACCGCCTTCAGCTCGTGCTTCACCTCGATGCCGTGCTTCTTCAGCAGTTCGGGCTGGCCGATACCGGAGAGTTCCAGGATTTGCGGCGAGGCAACGCCGCCCGCCGACAGGATGGTCTCGCGACCCTTGGCCTGGACGACCTTGCCGTCCTTCTCGTATTCCACGCCGATGCAACGCTTGCCGTCGAGCAGCACACGCAGCGTCATCGCGTTGGTGACGACATGCAAGTTGGCGCGCTTCATCGCCGGTTCGATATAGCAATGCGCCACGCTCATGCGTCGGCCCTTATAGATCGAGGTCTGCGTCTTCACGACGCCTTCCTGGTCCTCGCTGTTGTAGTCGGGGTTGAGCTTGAAGCCGGCGGCCTTGGAGGCAGAGAACAGCGCGTCATAGAGCGGGTTCTGGTCGGGCACGGTCGAAACTTTGAGGGGCCCGCCGGTGCCACGCCCATTGGAGCCGTCACCGTCGACGAAATTCTCGATGCGTGTGAACAACGGCGCCACCTCACGCCAGCTCCAGCCGCGGTTGCCCATCTGCGCCCAGGTGTCGAAATCGAGCGGCTGGCCGCGCACCCAGACCAGGCCGTTGATCGAGCTGGAGCCACCCAGCAGTTTTCCACGCGGCACGGGGATAACCCGGTTGGCGGTGCCGGGCTCCGGCTCGGACTGGTAGAGCCAGTTGGCCGCCGGATTGTCGATCAGCAGGCCGAAGCTGAGCGGCATGCGCGAGTAGGGATGGCTGGCGGCGCCTGCCTCCAGCAGCAGGACCTTGTTCGCCGGATTTTCCGTGAGCCGGGCCGCGAGCGTACCGCCCGCCGAGCCGGCACCCACGATGATGTAGTCGTACTGGTCCATGCTTGATCCTCCCCCGACGGCGGCGAGTATCCGCGATCTGCCGCCTCGACGACAAGGCCCGGACGTTGGACGTGGGCGGCGGCGCTCGCTAGGAACAGCGAAATACGGAGAATGACGGGGGCGGCGATGATCGATACCGAAAAGGGCAGGGCGGACGTGTCGCGGTTCGCGATCGATCTGGCCATCCGCATAGCGCTGCTCGCCGCCGTGGTCTTCGGCAGCCTGCAGCTCCTGCGACCGATCGCGCCCATGTTGCTGTGGGCGGTGATCCTGGCGGTCGCGGTCTATCCGCTTTTCGCAATGCTGCGCCGGCGCCTCGGCCTGCGCCGGTGGATGGCGGCGACGCTGCTTTCGATGTTCCTCCTGGTCCTGTTGGTTGCACCGGTGGTCATGCTGGCGGGTTCCGCCATCGACACGCTGGAAGGCTATGCCCGCGACCTGATGCGCGGTGGACATATCCTTCCGTCGCCGCCGGAGACGATCCAGAGCTGGCCGGTCATCGGCCCGCGGCTCCATGAGTTCTGGTCCAATGCCGCGAATGACCTGCGCGTTGTCCTGAAGAGCCATGTCGGCCAGCTCGCCTCGGTGGGCCGCTGGGTTGGAGGCATCGCCGCGGGTCTTGCGCTCGAGATTCTCCAGTTCGCCACGGCCATCATCATTGCGGGCGCGATGCTGGCCTATTCCGAGCGCCTGACCGCCACGGCCCGCGACCTCGCCGGCCGCGTCGCCGACGCCAAGGGACGGCATTTCCTCGAGATCGCCGGATCGACCATCCGCAACGTGTCGCAGGGCGTGATCGGCATCGCCGTTCTGCAATCCGCCCTGCTGGGCATCGGCATGCTCGTGGTCGGCGTTCCCTTCGCCGGCGCCATCACTTTCGTGGCCCTTGTGCTGGCCATCGTCCAGGTCGGCCCCGGGATCGTGATGCTGCCGGTCCTCATCTGGGCGTGGATGTCGTTGCCCCTGGGCATTGCCGCGATCTACACCGCCTACACGGTTCCGCTGCTGCTGGTGGACAATGTCCTGCGGCCCATCGTCATGGCGCGGGGTCTTCAGACGCCGATGGTCGTCATCCTGGCCGGGGTGATCTGCGGCACCCTGGCCGGCGGCCTGATCGGCCTGTTCGTCGGGCCTGTGGTCTTGGCGGTGTTCTACGATCTCGTGGTCGCCTGGATCGTCGCCGGCCGGAAGGTCGACGACGTAGGCTAGGTACGGACTACTTCTTCTTCGGCCGGAGCGCGTCCCACTGCTCGTCCGTCCAGTCGAGCATGGCCGAGGTGTTGGCCCCGCCGCCGCCCGACTGCAGCATCTTGCCGCCGTCGATCACGATGGCATCGCCGTTGATGTAGGCGGCACCATCGCTCACCAGGAAGGCCGCGAGATTGGCCAGTTCGATGTGCTCGCCGACGCGGCGCATCGGGATCGCCTTGATCATCTCGTCCTGGCCGCCGCGCTCCTTGGGCATCAGCCGACTCCACGCGCCTTCGGTGGGGAAGGGGCCCGGCACGATCGCACAGGTGCGGATGCCCTTGGGGCCCCACTCGACGGCGAGGCTCTTGGTCATGGCGAGCACGCCCGCCTTGGCCATTGCCGACGGTACCGTGAACGGTGCGCCGGTCAGCGACGAGACGGTGAGGATCGACATCACCACCTTGTTGCGCTCTCCTGCATCGATCCAGCGACGGCCCGCGGCCACGGTGCAATAGGCCGAGCCGTGCAGCACGATGCCCAATACCGCGTCGATGGCGCGCGAGGACATCTTGTTGGTCTGCGCCAGGATCTGGCCGGCGGCGTTGTTGACCAGGATGTCGAGCGGCCGCTTTTCCCAGATCTTGTCCATCATGGCTTCGACGGCGTCGGCGACGCGAACATCGCAGCCTACAGTCTCGATCTCGCCGCCGGTTTCCTTCGCCAGTTCCTCGGCGGTCTGCTTCAGCACGTCCTCGCGCCGGCCGCAGATCACGACATTGGCCCCGAGTTCCAGATAGCGCTGCGACATCGAGCGGCCGAGGCCGGTGCCGCCGCCCGTCACCAGGATGCGCTTGCCTTTCAGCAGGTCGGGTTGAAACATCGTTCTCTCCTCAGGCCTTCTTGATCTCGGTGAGTGCGATGCCCGAGGTGATTAGTCTGTCGATTTCGGTCGCCGAGTAGCCCACTTCGGCCAGGACCGCCTTGGTGTCGAAGCCGAATTTCTTCGGCTTGCTATGCACACCGGCGGGTGTCCGCGACAGTTTTACAGGATTGCCGACGTTCCTATAGCCGTCCTTCTCCCACACCATGCCGCGATGCTTCGTGTGCGGATGCTCCATCACGTCGGGCACTTCCAGCACCGCACCCGAGGGCACGCCGCCCTTCATCAGCTCGATCGAGAAGCTGTCGGCGTCGCGATCTTTTAGCAACTCGCGCAGCTCAGCCTCGAGCTCGAGGCGATGTGCCACCCGGTCCTTGTTGGTCTTGAAGCGCGGATCCTGGGCCAGCTCGGGCTTGCCCAGCATCTGCGCAAGCTTGCGGAACTGGCCGTCGTTGCCGGCGGCGATTGCGATGTTGCGGCCCCTGGTCGGGAAGTTCGAGTAGGGCACCAAGCTGCCGTGGCTGTTGCCGACGAGCCTGGGCTTCTGTCCCGCGGTGAAGTAGTTCGGCGCATGCGGCTGGTGGAGCGCGATGGCGCTGTCGTAGAGTGTGGCGTCGATGAACTGGCCCTTGCCGGAGCGGTTGCGCTCGTAGAGCGCCATCAGGATGCCGATGCAGGCGTTCATGCCGGTCGAGAGATCGACCACCGGCACGCCAACTCGCACCGGGCCGCTCTCGGGCGAACCATTCACCGAGACCAGCCCGGCCGACGCCTGCACCATGGCGTCGTAGCCCGGGAAGCCGCCCAGCGGACCGTCCTCGCCGAAGCCCGAGACGCGGGCATGGACGAGGCGCGGGAACTTCTTGGAGAGCATGTCGGCATAGCCGATGCCCCACTTCTCCATGGTGCCGGTCTTGAAATTGTCGATCAGCACGTCGGCCTCGGCGAGCAGTTTTAGCAGCACCTCGCGGCCCTCGGGCTTGGAGAGGTCGAGCGCGATCGTGCGCTTGTTGCGGTTGATGCCGGCGAAGTAGGCCGAGATGCCTTCCTTGTCGAACGGAGGACCCCAGGTGCGTGTCTCGTCGCCCTGCGGCGGCTCGACCTTGATTACTTCGGCGCCGTGATCGGCCAGCATCTGCCCGCAGTAGGGACCGCCCAGGACGCGCGACAGGTCGATAACTTTTAGGCCTTCCAAGGCGCCGGGCATTTGGTTCCACTCCTCGAACTCAATGAGAGGCGGCGGTTATAGACCATGGGGCATCGGCCCGGTACCGTCCGGTCATGATTGAACGCACATTCGACATCCCCACGCCCGACGGTGCCATGAACACTTTTAGCGTCCGGCCCGACGACGGCGGCCCGCTGCCCGTCGTCCTGATGCTGATGGATGCGCCCGGCGTCCGCGAAGGCCTGCGCGAGATTTGCCGGCGCATTTCGCAGTCCGGCTATTACGTACTGCTGCCCAACCTCTACTACCGCACCATCCGCGACTTCGTGTGCGGGCCGACGCGGGATCACCCCGACGCGGACGCCAACCGGACGAGGATGTTCGGCTTCCTGGAATCGATTTCGAACGCCAAGGTGGCAGCCGACACCGGCGTCATCCTGGATCGGCTGCCGTCCATGCCCGATGCGAAGCCGGGCAAGATCGGCCTGCCCGGCTACTGCATGAGCGGTGCCTTCGTGACGGCCGCTGCCGCCGCGCATCCCGACCGCATCGCCTGCTTCGCGTCGTACTACGGAACGCGCCTGATCACCGACAAACCCGATTCACCGCACCTGATGCTCGGCGACATCACGGCGGAGGGCTATTATTCCTTCGCCGAGCACGACACCTACGTGCCTCTGTCCGATGTCGCCAAGTTCGAGAAGCTGCTGGCCTCGGCGCCGTTTCCCTCGCGCGTCGAAACCGAGATGGGCACGCATCACGGCTACGCCTTCTCCGATCGCGGCAATCTCCACGAGGCGGCCCGCGAGAAGCACTACGAGCGCATGCTGGCTCTTTATCGTCGGCACATCGGCTGAAATTCTGTCGTCCTGAGCGAAGTGAAGGACCTTACGCTGGAGACAGAGCCGGTGTGACGTCCGGCAGATCCTTCGCTTCGCTCAGGATGACAAGAGGGGAACACAATCATGTTGAACGGCATCCACGGGCACCAGGACATCGAGCGTGTGGTCTACGGCAAGCCGGCGGGTGCCGCTTTGCGGGCCGAGGCCGAGCGGCTGGGTGCAAAGCGTGTCTTCATCACCACTACCAGGTCCGTGGCGCAGAGCGCACTGCTGGCCGACGTGATCCGCGAACTTGGCGATCGCTATGCTGGCGTCTACGCCGGCATCACGGCGCATTCGCCCCGGCCCTGCGTGATCGAAGGCGCAGCACTTGCCCGCGAGGCCAAGGCCGATCTGATCGTGGCCGTGGGCGGTGGTTCGGCGATCGATGCCACCAAGGTCATACTCATTGCCTTGTGGCAGAACGCCACCCGGATCGAGGATCTCGATCTTTATCGCGCCGGCAAGCCTAAGGAAGGCGCAGCGCCGCCCGCCGAAGCAATTAAGCCGCCGGCCGAGGCGATCCGCATGATCGCCGTGCCGACCACGCTCTCGGCCGCCGAGTTCAACGCCTTTGCCGGCATCACGGATCCGCGCCATGGCATCAAGGAAAGCTTCGGTCACCGGCTGGTCGTGCCGCGGGTCATCGTGCTCGATCCGGCAGCGACCTTGGCCACGCCGATGGACCTGATGCTCTCGACCGGCCTCAAGGCTGTCGACCATGCCGTCGAGCGGCTGTGCTCGCAGCAGGCCAATCCCTTCGCCATCGGCACTTCGACGGAAGCGCTGCGCCTGCTGGCGCAAGCGCTGCCCGGTCACAAGGCCAAGCCGGAGGACATGGAAACGCGGCTCAACCTGCAGTTCGGCATGTGGCTGTCGATCGGCGCCGGCACCTCGGGCGTTGGCGTGGGCGCGAGTCACGGCATCGGCCATGTGCTGGGCGCCGCCTGCCACGTCCCGCACGGCCACACCTCCTGCGTGATGCTGCCCTCGGTGCTGCGCTGGAATCTGCCGGCCAATGCCGAGCGTCAGAAGCGGGTGGGCGAGGCTTTCGGCAAGCCCGAGGCCGCGGCCGGCGATCTGGTCGAGGGCCTCGTGAAGTCGCTCGGACTGCCGGGCCGGCTGTCGGAAGTCGGCGTGGGCCAGGATCGCTTCCGCGAGATCGCCGAGAAGTCGATGCACGATCGCGCCGTGCTCAACAATCCGCGCCCGATCATGGGGCCGGAACAGGTGATGGAGATTCTTGTGCTCGCAGCGTGAATCCGAATTGATTTGGCCCCCAAACGATATAGTCTAGATTTAGTCTAGAGTAGCGTTCGTTCTAAAAAGCAAAAAAGAATCAGGGAAACGCCAACCCAAGAGGGGACACGCCATGATGCGTCTGACTCTGCGCGCGCTTGCGGCCTTGGCCGCAGTTGCGCTCGCCACGGCGCCTGCCGTGGCGCAGGACAAGATCAAGATCGGCTACGCCATTTCCAAGACCGGCCCCAATGCCGGCGGCGCCACCATCACCCAGATCCCGAACTACGAGATGTGGGTGAAGGAGGTGAACGACAAGGGCGGCCTGATGATGGGCGGCAAGCGCGTGCCGATCGAGGTTGTGGAGTATGACGATCGCTCCAATTCCGAGGAGGCCGTGCGCGCCGTCGAGCGGCTGGTGACCCAGGACAAGGTCGACCTGCTGTTCCCGCCGTGGGGCACCGGCCTCAATCTCGCGGTCGGCCCGGTCTTCAACAAGTACGGCTACCCGCAGCTCGCCTTCAGCGCCGTGACCGACCGGGCGCCTGATCTCGCCAAGCGCTGGCCGAACAGCTTCTGGATGCTCGGCACCAGCACGCAGTACGTCGACTCGCTGGTCGGACTCCTGAAGAAGCTGCGCGACGAGGGCAAGATCGGGCCGAACATTGCCATGATCTCGATCGCCGACGGCTTCGGCATCGATCTGTCGCAGGCCGCCCGCAAGGGCTTCACCGACGCCGGCTTCAAACTCGCCTACGACAAGAGCTATCCCATCGGCACCCAGGATCTCTCGCCGTTGATCGGCGAGGCATCGCGTTCCGGCGCCGACACCTTCGTGGCCTTCTCCTATCCGCCCGACACGATGGCGCTCACCGAGCAATCCAAGGTCGCGTCCTACGCGCCCAAGGTGATGTTCCTGGGTGTCGGCGTCGGCTTCCCGATGTACGCGCAGCGCTTCGGCGCCAATGCCGAGGGCATCATGTCGCTCGGCGGCTGGTCCAAGGACAATGCCTCGACCCTGGCCTATGCCAAGAAGCACGAGGAGATGTTCAAGCGCGGCCCCGACCGTTGGGGCAGCCAGATCGGCTACTCCTCGCTGCAGATGCTGGAGCAGGCGATCGAGCGCGTGGGCAAGATCGACCGCGCCGCCATCATCAAGGAGCTGCAGACCGGGACCTTCGACACCGTGCTCGGCAAGGTGAAGCTGGTCGACAACATGATGAAGGACAACTTCTGGCTGATCGGCCAATGGCAGGACGGCTTCTTCGTCGGTGTCGCGCCACAGCGGCCGGGTGTCGGCACCGTTACGGTCCCGAAGGCTCCCTGGAAATAGCGTTGCCGGGGCGCGCCTCGCGAAGGAGCGCCCCTTTTTCCTCCGAGGTGAGTCGATGCTCCTGGAAGTGACGCTACAGGGCGTGACGCTGGGCGGCATGTATGCGCTGGTCGCCATGGGCCTGACGCTGCAGTACGGCGTCGCCCGCATCATGAACCTCTCCTATGGCGAGCTGTTGATCGCGGCGGCCTTTGCCGCCCTCTCGTTCTATTCCGGGTTGGCGCTGAGCCCGCTGCTCGGCCTCCTCATCGTGCCGCCGCTGGCTTTCGTGCTGAGCTACGCGATCTACCGCATTCTGTTGCAGCCCCTGGTGCGGCGCGCCAAGACCCGTGAGGCGTTGGAGGTCGACAGTATCCTGGCGACCTTCGGCATGCTGTTCGTGATTCAGGGCATCATGCTCGCGCTCTTCGGTGGCGCCTATTTCAGCTACTCGTACCTGAGCTTCCCGCTGCAGATCGCCGGCGCCACGGTGGCAGCCAACCGCCTTCTGGCGCTGGTGCTGGCCGTGGTGATCGGCGTCGGCCTCTATCTGGCGCTCACCCGCACGCGCCTCGGCACCGCCGTGCGCGCCGTCGCGGTCGACCCTGTCGCGGCCCAGCTCGTGGCCATCGACGTGCGCACCGCCTCGGCGCTGGCCTTCGCGCTGGGCGGCGCACTGGTCGCGGCGGCGGGCGTCCTGGTCTCGATGTTCCTGACCTTCAACGCCAATCTCGGCGTCGTCTTCACCTTGAAGGCGCTGATCGTGGTGATCATGGGCGGTGTCGGCAATCTGCTGGGCGCGCTGATCGCTGGCCTGATCCTGGGCCTCGTCGAGAACTATGTCGCCGTCTTCGTCGATCCCGGCCTGACCCTGGCCGCGACCTACGCGATCTTCCTGATCGTCCTGCTGGTGCGCCCACAGGGCCTTCTGGGCCGGGCCGGCCGATGAGCGGCCGCGACGTCCTCCCCACCGTTATCTGGCCCATCGTCGCCTGCGCACTGGGCGTCGCTGCTCTCGCCTGCGTGCCGTTCCTGTTCGGCGACTACGGTCTCTCGATGGCCATCAACATCGTGAGCTACACGGTGCTTGCCACGGCGTGGAGCCTGTTCTCCGGACCGACGCGCTACGTGTCGCTGGCCACCGTCGCCTTCTTCGGCATCGGCGCCTACACGACGGCGGTGTTCGCCGAGTCCCTGCCCTGGGTCGCGGTGCTGGCGATCGCTGCTTGCCTCAGCGTCGTCGTGGCCGCAATCGTCGGCCTCGCCACCTTGCGCCTCTCCGGCGTCTACTTCGTGATCTTCAGCCTGGGTCTCGCGGAACTGGTCCGCCAGCTCGTCACCTGGTGGGAGGTCAACAAGACCCGCACGCTCGGCCGCTACGTCTTCACCGACATCACCGCCGCCCAGATCTACTGGCAGCTCCTCGGGCTCGCCGTGCTGGTCTTCGTGGCGGGTTTTCTGATCGGCCGGTCCCGGCTCGGCCTCGCGCTCCGCGCCATCGGCGACGACGAGACGGTGGCGCGGCACTCCGGCATCGACACGACCCGCGCCAAGGTGGCGCTGTTCGTGCTCAGCACCGTTTTCATGACGCTGGCCGGCGCGATCATGGCGCCGCGCTGGACCTATATCGATCCCGCCATCGCCTTCAATCCAGTGATCTCGTTCACAGTGCTCATCATGGCGCTGCTGGGCGGGGTGCATCGCCTCTACGGGCCGGTGATGGGCGTCGTGCCGCTGGCGCTGCTCTTCGAGTTCCTGCTGGCGCGCTTCCCCAACCATTTCAGCATCATGGTCGGGCTGGTCTTCATCCTGATCGTCTATGCCATCCCGCGCGGCATCGCGGGCCTCGTGGAGCAGACCGTCGAGCGCACGCGGCGGCAGCCGGCATGAGCGCGCTGTTGCAGGTAGAAGGCCTGACGCGCCGATTCGGCGGCCTGGTCGCCGTCGATTCGCTTTCGTTCTCAGTCGACACCGGGGAAGTCGTGGGTCTGCTGGGTCCCAACGGCTCGGGCAAGACGACGGTGCTAAACCTGCTCTCGGGCGCTCTCAAGGCCGACAGCGGAAGCGTGGCGCTCAAGGGGCAGGCCATTGCCGGCAAGGCCGCACACCAGATCGCGCGTCTGGGCATCGCGCGCACCTTCCAGCTCGTACGGCCGCTGGGCTCGCTCACCTGCCGCGACAATGTCCTGACCGGTCTCGCTTTCGGCCGCGGCCGCAGCTGGGGCGTGGCGGCCCGCGGCGAGGCCGATACGCTGCTCGACCGGGTCGGGCTCGCCCGTGCGCGCGATACAATGCCGGGCGAACTCACCTACATCGACCAGAAGCGGCTGGAGCTTGCCCGCGCGCTCGCCCTGCAGCCCGAGCTGCTGCTGCTCGACGAATGGCTGGCGGGACTCAATCCGACCGAGCTGGAGGAGGGTATCGCACTCATCCAGTCCCTGAGCGGGCAGGGCATCACCATCCTGCTGGTCGAGCATGTGATGGACGCGATCCGCTCGCTCTGTGGCCGCTGCCTGGTGATGAACACTGGCCGGCTGATCGCCTCCGGCCTGCCACAGGAGGTGTTGGCCGACCCTGAGGTGATCCGCGCCTATCTCGGGGACGATGGTTCAGGGGAGGGGGGCGATGCTTGAGGTTGCCCATCTTTCCGTCCAGTACGGCAAGCATCGCGCCGTCGATGGCGCCGCGTTGGCCGTCGGCAAGGCCGAGATCGTCGTCATCCTGGGTGGCAACGGCGGCGGCAAGTCATCGCTGCTCAAGGCCATTGCAGGCTTGCAGCCGCCGGTGGCCGGTGCCTCGGCGATGCTCGATGGCCGCGAGCTGGTCGGCCTGCCAGCACACCTCATCGTCGAAGCCGGACTCGCCCTGGTGCCCGAGGGGCGAGGCATCTTCGGCGACCTGACGGTGCGCGAGAACCTGCTGCTGGGGGCGTTCGCCCGCCGCGCCCGCGCTGGAGAGGCGCAAAATCGCGCGCGCGTGTTGGCGCTTTTTCCGCGGCTCGCCGAGCGGCTGGAACAGACGGCGCGCACCATGAGCGGCGGGGAGCAGCAGATGGTGGCGATCGGCCGGGCGCTGATGTCGGCGCCGGGTATCCTGTTGCTCGACGAGCCGTCGCTCGGCCTCTCGCCTTTGCTCTGCGGCGAGCTGTTTCGGGCGCTGGAGCGCATCCGCGGCGACGGCATCTCGGTGCTGCTGGTCGAGCAGAATGCCAAGCGCAGCCTGGCCATCGCCGACCGCGGATATTTGATCGAGAATGGCCGGATCGTGGGCAGCGGGATCGCCGCCGACCTCGCCCGCGATCCGGCGGTGCAACGCGCTTATCTCGGCGCGGCAAGGCCAGGTTAGGGGCAGGGCTGAATGGGCATCCTCGAGGGCAAGACCTGCATCGTCACCGGCGCGGCCGGGAGCCTCGGCCTCGCCAGCGTGCGCCTCTTCGTGCAGGAGGGCGCGCGCGTGATGCTGGTCGATCGCGACCGCGACACGCTGGGGGCCGCGCTGAAGACGCTGCCCGAGGGGCGCGCCACCGCGATGCTGGCCGACGTTTCCGATGCCAAGGACACCGCGGCATATGTGAGCGCCACGGTCGCCCGCTGGGGCCCGATCGACGTGCTGTTCAGCAATGCGGGCGTCAGTGGCGTCATCCGTCCGGTCACCGACTATCCCGAAGATGTGTTCGACCAGGTGATGGCGGTGAACCTCAAGGGCTCGTTCCTCGCCTGCAAGTACGCCCTGCCGCAGATGCGCGACGGCGGCAGCATCGTCATGACCTCGAGCGTGGTGGGTGTCACCAGCGATCCGGGGATCTCCGCCTACGCCGCCTCCAAGCACGCGTTGATCGGCCTGATGCGCACCGTGGCCAAGGAAGTGGCCGCGCGCCGCATCAGGGTCAATGTCGTGGCGCCGGGCCCGATCGACAACGCGTTCCAGCGCGAGGTCGAGAGTGGGCTCACCCAGGCGCTGGGCACCGATGCGGGCAAGTTCCTCGATTCGGTGATCCCGCTCGGCCGCCACGCTGGAGCCGACGAGGTTGCGCGCACGGTACTGTTCCTCGCCTCGGAGCAGAGCGCCTTCACGACGGGCAGCGTCGTGATGGCGGACGGCGGCATGCACGTCTGAGAAAAACAAAGGAGGAAGGGATGGAATTCTGGCGCGATCTCAAGCCCATCGAGAAGGTCTTTCAGCCTGATGCGTTGCCGGAGGTCTATACCGCCGATGCGGCGACCGACGACGAGCGCTACTACGTGCCTTTCACCGAGACCGTGTCGTCGCGGCCGCTGTGGATCTCGCCCAGCCAGAACAAGTGGTGCGACATCCTGATGGCCAAGGCGGCGGGCCTGGTGAACCGCCACTATCACCCGCACGAGGTCTTCGCCTACACGATCTCCGGCAAGTGGGGCTATCTCGAGCATGACTGGACCGCCACCAAGGGCGACTTCATCTACGAAACACCAGGCGAGGCCCATACGCTGGTGGCCTACGATCATCCCGATCCCATGAAGGTGTTCTTCATCGTCACCGGGCCGCTGGTCTGGCTGGACGAAAAGGGCGAGCCGGACGGCTATTTCGACGTCCACCAGTACATCGCGCTCTGCAGGGCGCACTACGACAAGGTCGGCCTCGGTGCCGCTGCCATCGACAAGCTCTTTCGGTGAAGGCGGTTTCTTCGGGGGAACATGAGGTCTTCTCATGAGATCGCCGCCCTTGAACGCGCTATGTCGGGCACAATGTAAACGAGGCAAACGCCAGTTGTGGGTGCAACCATGCCGAACGTTCGATCTCTTGAGCCGGCCACACCGAGCCACCCGCCCGTGGCCCCTTGGGTCGAGGCGCCTGTCCAGTATCTGGCCGACCTCAGCATCAAGCCGGTCACCTACAACCCGCCGAACGGTACCGGCGTGCCGCGCCGGATCGGCAACTACCGCGACTTTCCCGTTCGCATCCACGATGCGCGGCCGATCGTCCGCGAGCTGTCGCTCGACCGCCAGGCCTTCATCCTGACGCACCACGACACTGTCGTGCGCGACTTCTACGACAAGGACGAAGTGCGGACCGCCTATGAGCCCGAGATCGAGGCGCTGATCAAGCGCGAGACCGGGGCGGCCAAGGTCGTGGTGTTCGACCACACCGTGCGCACCGCCGATCGCGCTGTCGAGCGCGGGTTGCGCGCCCCGGTGCGCAGCGTGCACAACGACTACACGGAGAAATCGGGACCGCAGCGCGTGCGCGACCTGCTGTTGCCCGAGGAAGCCGAGATGCGGCTAAAAAAGCGCTTCGCCGAGTATAACGTGTGGCGCAACATTGCCCATGAGCCGGTCGAGATGGCGCCGCTGGGCTTCGTCGATGCCGAAAGCATCGCGCCACGCGACCTCGCCGTCTGCGATCTCATCTACGCCGACCGCACCGGCGAGATCTACATCGGCGTCCAGAACGCCGACCACCGCTGGTACTACTTTCCGAAGATGACCCGGGACGAGGCGATCCTGATCAAGTGCTACGACTCGATGAAGGACGGTCGGGCACGCTTCTCGCTGCACTCGGCCTTCGACGATCCGACCTCGCCCGCCAATCCCAGGCCGCGGCAGAGTATCGAGACCCGCGCGTTGGCATTTTTCGATTGAACGACTAAGCCTTCGCAATCGCCTCGAGGTGCTCGACCAGTTCCTCGGGATTGCTGAAGAAGGGTGAGTGGCCGCACTCCATCGACAGGACCTTGCACGGAGTCATCTTCACCATCTGCCGCTGCAGGTTGATGCGGATGGCGTTGTCGTGCGTGCATTCGATGTACCAGCGCGGCACCGAGCCGAAGCGTTCCTCGGTCAAGGTCACCGGGGTCGTCGAGATCGACAGAGGCTGTGGGCGCAGGCGCTCCATGGCGCGGTAGCGGTCTTCCGGCGAGACGTCGGCGTAGAACAGGCTCGGCAGCTTGTCGCGCGAGAAGCTGTAGGTTGTGCCGTCGGGGCTGACCTGACGTGAGAGACGGAACATCGTGTCCGGCTCGAGCGAGGTCATGTCCTTGCCGGTTTTTCCCGACGTCGGCAGCAAGGCACAGAGATAGACCAGCGCCTTGAGCTTGCGTCGCCGCGCCTCGGCCACCTGGCTGATGGTGACGCCACCCAGGGAATGGCCGACCAGGATGACCGGTTCGTCTATCTTGTCGAGGAGGCGCGCCAGCTTCTCGACGTTGTCGGCGAGGGTGACATTGGCGGGAGGCGTCGAGTCCTTGCCGAGTCCGGGGAGATCGGGTGCACAGATCTTGTGGCCACCGGCTTCGAGGAGCGGCACCACCTTTTCCCAGCACCAGCCACCCGTGCAGGCGCCGTGAACCAGCATGAACGTCGCCATGGTCGCGGCTAGCCCCGGCCGACGACGGTGCGTGCACCGGCAGTGGGCACGAAGAAGTCGGGGATCAGCGGCGTGCCGGGCGAGACGGCGTACTGGTCGAAGTTGGTGACGCCTTCGGCCGTCAGCACCTCGTCGTCGATGAAGAAGTTGCCGGTGGTCTGGCGCGCGGGCCGGCTGAAGATGGCGTAGGCGGCATCGGCCATGATCTCGGGTTTGCGGCATTGCTTCATCGCGTCATCGCCGCCCAGCACATTCTGGATGGCCGCGGTGGCGATGGCGGTACGGGGCCACAGGCAGTTGAAGCCGATCCCCTTGTCCTTGAATTCGGCCGCCATCGCCCAGGCGTAGACCGACATCGAATACTTGGCGAGCGTGTAGGGCGGATGGTTGGCGAACCATTTGACGTCGAAATCGAGCGGCGGCGAGAGGTTCAGCACATGCGGGTTGGCTGCCTTCATCAGGTGTGGGATGCACTTCTGCGACACCATGAACGTGCCGCGGCCGTTGATCTGGTGCATCAGGTCGTAGCGTTTCATCGGCGTGGCGAGCGTGCCGGTAAGGCTGATGGCGCTGGCGTTGTTCACCAGGATGTCGATGCCGCCGAACTTCGCCACCGTGTCGGCGACAGCCTTCTCGACGCTCTGCTCGTCGCGGATGTCGCAGGCGATCGGCAGCGCCTTGCCGCCGGCCTTTTCGATTTCCTCGGCGGCGGTGAAGATCGTGCCGGCGAGGCGCGGGTCGGGTTTCACCGTCTTGGCGGCGATGGTGATGTTGGCGCCGTCGCGGGCGGCGCGGAGCGCAATGGCAAGGCCGATGCCGCGGCTGGCCCCGGTGATGAATAGAGTCTT
>CAMDOT010000114.1 GCA_945903635.1 Rhizobium sp. Q54
TTCGGTGAATGGGGCAAGATCTTCCCGGACCAGGCCATGACGCTCGCCGCTATCGATCGCCTCGTTCATCATGCCACGATCCTGGAAATGAATGTCGAAAGCTATCGCCGCCGTGAAGCCCTCGACCGGAAACGCGGTCGCGGCCGGCCGGCAACCCAAGCGACAATCGAGAAAACACGAAGCGACGAAGACTGATTGACGCTCCGCGTCATTCAAAGCGCTTGCCAAAACATTGGCTAGCGTCAACTATCGATTCGCTCGGCTGTCTCGTCTCATCCTGATTGTCGCGCTACATCGTGCAGTTCAGCGTCTGGACCGGACCCTCCGCGCGCAGGAAATTGCGAATGAATACGATATCGTCGGCTGTGTTGCGTGCCGAAAGCTTGATTTTGGCCCGTTCGCACTCGTGCAGGAGTTTTGCTGCCATACCTGGTTGCTCCAGGCCCATGACATCTTCGATTTGATGCATGGTGGCGTGTTTCGTGCGAACAAGATTTCTAAGCGTGTTGTCGAAGCGGTCGCCACCAACCTCGTTGTCGCCAAGATTGTCGACCTGCATGATTGTACCAGCTTGTATACGGCACAGAGTCAGATCGAGCGTGCCGCCGCCCCAGTCGAAGACCAGGACGGTACGTCCCTCAAGGTGGGCAAGTTCGTGGCTGGTGTCAGGCTGCGACCGAAGGTAGGCATAGAGTGCGGCTACTGGCTCATGGACGAACTGTACGACGCCGACCCCCGCCTTTCGCGCGGCTTCGCGCAATGACCGCCTTTCCTTGCCGGTAAAGTTCACCGGGATTGTCATGACGGCCCGATCAATCTGCTGCCCCGCACTGTCGTCGCGGGGAAGGGCGGCATCCGTTCGAAGATGCTTGAGTACCTCGGCAACGGCGTCCCTCGGATCGATTGTCCGACCGTCGACGAAGATCGGGCCTTCGCGTCCGAGCGTCGTCTTCGGCGACCGCACGAAGCCCGGAGGTGCGCCGGCTTCTGTAATGTCCATGTTCTGCCGCGCTTCACGGCCGACGACGACTTCCATTCCTCGATACCAGATGACGGACGGATGCGGGAGATTGTTTGTCGTGTCGACCAGCGACACCGCGTGATCGCCGACGATCATCGCGGCAAGGCTGTTCGTCGTCCCGAAGTCGACCCCGAATGCAGTCACTACGTTTTCTCCGCGATGATCGAAAAGGCTTCCTTGAGCCGTCTTAGGGCCACGTCAGGCGCTGCGGGCTCGACTTCGAGGGCGTCAACAGCCGTCGCAAGCAACGGGGCAATTCGCCCGCTCAACAAGACTTTGTATGAGGCCCGCGTCTCGGTGAGGTCATGGGCGCGGCGCACTCGGTCGGCTTCCCATTGCGATTTGGTTTCTTCGTGCGCGCGGGCCGTCGCAGTCGCCTCCTGCTCGAGCGTGGAGACTTTCGATCGAAGCGCTTCGATTTCTGCTGTTGCTTCCGAGAGTTGCCGTCGAAGGCCAGTCGCAAGCCGCCGTTCTTCGTCGCGTTCGCGGCGCGCGGCGTCCACTGTGACCCTTGCCATTCCGGCAAGCGCCGCGGCCTGCCTGAACTCCGGCCACTTGCCGCGCTGAATCGATCGTGACGCAATGCGCCGGGCGTCTCCTTTCTTAAAAAGGAGATCGGTTGCTTCCTCGATCGCCAGCCACGGGTCCAGCGAACGCTTGACGATCAGCCACAGGGTGCCGAGCCGAAGCCAGGCTGTCGCGGCTTTCTGCTTTTCCTTTTCGGGAGACAGCAGGTCCGCTGCGACGCTCCCACGAACGGCCGCGAAGAGTTGGCTCGTCGTTGCATGGGTAAGGTCGAAGCTCTCGCCGATCCTGCTCCTGAGACGCTCTTGTGTCGCTTGCCAGATCCAGCTGTCGATCGCGTCCGGAAGCTTAGGTTGCGATAACAGCGCCCACAGTCGGCCGCCATCGGCGTCGTTTGCCGCCAAGGCTTCGATGGCGAGTCTTTCCTCTTCTGCTGAGAAGCGGGCCACCTTGGCCTTCTTGACGGCATTCACAAGTGCGCCAGGCGGAGTGCGTTTGCCACTGAAGTAGATGGCGAGACTGGGAGGCACGTCCTCTTCGGCTTTCTCGGCCCGATTCGAGGCCTTTTCAGGCAGTACACTGCCCGCTGCGACGGAAACAGTGGGGTTATCTTTCTCGTCACTCACGATGTCAGGGACTCCAAGTATGGCTCCGCCCAGGTGCGGAACGGATGAATGGCCGAGATTTGCCTCAGCGGTTCCTCCGCGTCCATCTTGGCGCCGAGGCGCCACGAGGCGGCAGCCCAGACCGCCAATGCCTTCTGACGATCCATTTCGTCGACCAGGGCGGAAGCCGCCGCTTGTCGGCACTCGTCGCTCAGGATCGGGCTCCACCGTGGCTGGCTGAACATTCGTACCCCGAGATCGAGGATTTGCCCGGTACCATGGTCGACTGGACAGATGCTTAGGCGGTTCGCTGAAAGCCCTGGGGCCGATGGAGGATTGGCGTCGCCGGGATTAGCCAGCATGAACCGCACGAGGTCGAGATCCCAGTATCCTGTGACGGCGAGAGGCGCTCCGAAGTCGTTCATAGCAAACCGGATCATCGAAGTGACGAGTCGCGCCAGGGGACGGTCGAACTCGGCAAGCGCTTCCAGGGCAGCCCCATAGCTTTCTCTGTACGCTGCGAAGGGTAGGGTGAGAGCCTCACCCGCGGGCCGCTCCTTCAGAAGGATGCCAAGTGCGAACTTTGCGAGTCCTGTCGCGTAGTCCCTGCCATCACCCAGGCACCGTCGGTCCTGAAGGAACTGGCCTACGAGCGCCCGCGTTAACTCGCCCGAGGCCAGCTGCTCAGTGAATGCCATCTCGACACCCCGCATTGTCGCAGGCGCGACGATACGGAACGAAAGACTATATGGCGTGATGACTGGCGTCGTTCCGGGCAGGGCAGCGTTTGCAAGACTTAGCGAGACTTCCGCTTGCTTCAAAAGTTCCACTTGGCGCACCAGTTCTTCCGGCGTCAGGATGATGGCGGGGGTACTGCCCATCTTCAGTTCAGCTTGGCTGCTGTTCAGAACGCTTATCTTGATGGGGCGCTTCCGCAGGATTGTGGTTCGTGTCGGCTCGACGCCATCTATGATAAGTATGGGCCGGGCTACGAAGTGGGCAACTGCGATGTGTGCTTGTAGTTCACGCGCCTGGGCCCAGTGGGCTCTGCAAAAGGGGCAAGCGAAAGAGGGGGTAGGAGGTCCGGCTAGTTTCTTCACGCGCTCAGTGCCCGCGAAGAAGTTCTCCCGGTCTCTTTCCAGTATCCAACCGATTGTCATTCGTTGGCGTTCCCCTGCGAGGGGGACGTTAGTAGTTCCCTGCCACCGCGGTAGCAGACTCAGCCACTGATCCCCTGGTTCAATTATGCCGTGTGTTGCGAACGGCTGCACCTATCCCTTTTCAGAGATTGGCGGGTGTTTAGCGGGCCTACATCGCGGCCAGGATGCTCGTGCAGAATGGCTCACCGCGACACATTGATCTCGAAAGGAATACTCTCCCGCGCGCAGAACTCCTCCTGTCCGCAACGCGCGCCATCGTGGTCTCGACCTGCAGAGATAGACGCGATAGCGCTCGGTCTGCTTCTGAAGAATGGCGTGATCGCGGGTGGGCGAGCTGATCTCGATGCACCTACTGCCGTCGGCTATGAAGAGCAGGGAATGCGGGTGAAATTGTCCCACCGCCGCCGAAGAGTGTCCCACCACGAAAAATTAGTGGGGGATTTCAAACGGTTACAGGGATGAAAAAGAGAGGTGGTGCCCCCGGTCGGACTCGAACCAACACTCCCGAAGAAACCTGATTTTGAGTCAGGCGCGTCTACCAATTCCGCCACGGGGGCACACTGTCGTGCGATGCGAATAAAGCCGATGCGCGGAACCGGGTCAACGCTTGCGAGGACCCTCTTCGTCCGGTTTTATGGGGCGATATCAGGGAATGCCAACAGAGGCGGTCTTTTGCGTGCATCCATGAAGCAAGTCATCCCGACGCCCACCAACGTGCTGCCCTACGAGCCCTTCGGCTTCACCAACTGCGTGCGTTTCGACAACGTACTTTATCTCTCCGGCATCTCGGCCATCGATCCCGAGGGCAAGGTCGTGGGCCACGATATCGCGGCGCAGACCGTCTACACCTATCGCAATATCGAGCTGGTGCTGCGCGCCGGCGGCTTGGACCTCGACCAGATCCTGCAAATGACGAGTTTCGTCGTCGATCTCGCCAACAATGGCGGCCCTTATGTCGAGACGCGCAAAAAGATCCTGACCAAGCCAACCTTCACCAGTGCCACCATCGGCATCTCCGCACTCATGGTGCCCGGGCTCCTCCTCGAGGTGCAGTGCACGGCCGCCGTTCGCTGACGCAGGTTTTTTTGACGCGCACGAGCGTCGGAGGAAGTTTTTAAAGTGCATCCCTACATCCATGCCCAGAAGAACCCGGACAAGCCCGCCTACATCATGGCCGGCAGCGGCGAGACGGTGACCTACCGGCAGCTCAACGATCAATCCAACCGCATCGCCCAGCTGTTCCGGTCGCTCGGGCTCAAGGCCGGCGATCACGTGGCACTCTTCCTCGAAAACCATCCGCGCTATTTCGAGATCTGCTGGGGCGCCCAGCGCTCGGGGCTGGTCTACACCGCCATCAGTTCGCGGCTGACGGCCGCCGAGGTCGACTACATCGTCACCGACTGCGGTGCCCGGCTGTTCATCTCGTCGAAGTATCTCGCCGGCAAGGCGGCCGAGCTGACACCGCTCCTGAAGGGCGTCGCCCATCGCTTCATGATCGATGGCACCATTGCCGGCTACGACTCGTGGGAACAGACGATGGCGCGCTTCCCGGCGACGCCGATCGCCGACCAGACCGCAGGCCACGACATGCTTTATTCGTCGGGCACGACCGGCCGGCCCAAGGGCGTCATGCCGGTGCTCGAACCGCAGCCGATCGACTTCGACAACCCCCTGCTCGCCATCAGCCGCAAGCTCTACGGCATCGACCAGGACACGATCTATCTCTCGCCGGCGCCGCTCTATCACGCGGCTCCCTTGCGCTTCAACATGAGCGTGATGCGGCTGGGCGGCACGTCGGTGATCATGGAGAACTTCGACGCCGAGGAATTCCTGAAGCTGATCCCGAAGCACAAGGCCACGCATACCCAGGTCGTGCCGACCATGTTCGTGCGTTTCCTGAAACTGCCCGAGGAGGTGCGCGCGAAGTACGACGTGTCCTCGCTCAAGTGCGCGATCCACGCCGCCGCGCCCTGCCCGATCCCGACCAAGGAAGCGATGATCGATTGGTGGGGCCCGATCATCTGGGAGTACTACGGCGGCACCGAGGGCAACGGCCTCACCATGTGCAACGCCCAGGAATGGATGGCGCACAAGGGCACCGTTGGCCGCGCCATCGTGGGCAAGCTCAAGATCTGCGACGACGAGGGCAACGAGTTGACGTCAGGCGAATCGGGCACGGTCTACTTCGCCGACGGCAGGCCGTTCGAGTACCACAACGACCCGAAGAAGACCGCCGAGTCGCGCCACGCCAGGGGCTGGACCACGCTCGGCGACGTCGGCTACGTCGACGCCGACGGCTTCCTGCACCTGACCGACCGCAAGGCGTTCATGATCATCTCAGGGGGCGTAAACATCTATCCGCAGGAATGCGAGAACCTCCTGATCAACCACCCCAAGGTCATGGATTGCGCCGTATTCGGCGTCCCCAACGTCGATTTCGGCGAAGAGGTGAAAGCCGTGATCCAGCCGCGCGACATGGCCGACGCGGGCCCTGATCTGGCCGAGGAGCTGATCGCCTACTGCAAGGAGCACCTCTCGGCCATCAAGTGCCCGCGCAGCGTGGATTTCGAGGCCGAACTGCCGCGCCATCCCACCGGCAAGCTCTATAAGCGCCTGCTGCGCGACCGCTATTGGCAGGGCCGGACGGCCAAGATCTGACTCGACTCCCTGCCTTAACCTTTTATATGGTTAGTCTTCGACGGAGGCTAGCCATGACTGCAGAGCTGCGCGCGCTCAACGCCAGGTTCATCCATAATTTCATCACCAACGACGTGCCCTTGCACGACGCCATCCTGCACAAGGATTTCATCTGCATCTCGCCGGCCGGCGCGCGCGTCAGCCGCGCCGACTACCTCGAGGAATGGGCCACCGGTTTCGATCCCGCCCGCATTCTCTACTTCGACTATCGGGACGAGAAGATCGACGTATTCGGCAACACCGCGCTGCTGCGCTCGACCAACAAGAGCATCCGGATCAAGGACGGCGTCGAGACCACCGGCATGACCATGTACACCGACACCTATGTCCGCGAGGACGGCGCGTGGAAATGCGTCCAGGCGCAGATCACCCCGGTGGCACCCGCCAACTACCCGCCCGACGAAACGATCGTGAAGAAATACGTCAAGGGCCAGCTCCAGCCCTAGAGGGCGTGCTATTGGTTCTCCCTGTTCCCAGGGAGATTTACCATGAAGGCAGCCGTCGTCACCGAGCAAGGCGTCCAGTACCAGGACGCTCCCAAGCCCGCGCCCAAGGCCAATGAAATCCTGATCAAAGTGCGGGCGGCTTCGCTCAACCGTGCCGACCTCGCCGTCGCTTCGGGTCAAGCGCACGGCCGCGTCGGTGGTGCAGGCACCATCGTCGGCCTGGAGTGCGCCGGTGAAGTCGAGGCGGTCGGCGCGGAGGTCAAGGATTTCAAGCCGGGCGATCGCGTCATGAGCTCGGCGGCCGGCGGTTTCGCCGAATACGCCGTCACGGACTCTGGCCGCGCCCACAAGATCCCCGCCAATAACATGACCTATGAGCAGGCCTCCTGCATGCCGGTGGCGGTGCAAACCATGCACAATGCGCTGGTCGGCGCCGGCCGCCTCAAGAAGGGCGAATCGGTCCTGATCCAAGGCGCCAGCTCGGGCGTCGGCCTGCTCGGCATGCAGATCGCCAAGTATCTCGGCGCCTCAATTGTCATGGGCACCTCGACCAACGACGGCCGCCGGGCGCGGCTAAAAGAGTTCGGCTGCGACCTGGCACTCGACACGCGCGATCCGAAATGGCCTGACAAGGTCAAGGAAGCGACCGGCGGCAAGGGCGTCGACCTGATCGTCGACCAGGTCTCGGCCAGCGTCGCCAACCAGAACATGGAGGCCGCCGCCATCCTCGGCCGTATTGTCAATGTCGGCCGGCTGGGCGGCATGAAGGGCGAGTTCAACTTCGACCTGCATGCGCTGAAGCGCATCGACTATATCGGCGTCACCTTCCGCACCCGCAGTCCCGAGGAAGTGCGCGATATCGTGAAGGCCGCCCGAGCCGACCTGTGGCCGGCCATCGAGGCGGGCAAGCTCAGCCTGCCGATCGACAAGACCTTCCCCCTTGCCCAGGCCGCCGAGGCGCTTGCGCACATGAAGGCCAATGCCCATTTTGGCAAGATCGTCCTGGTCGTCTGAAGACGACCGTGTTGTCTGACGCCCAAAGGCAGGCCCGCATGAGCAAATCGATCAACCATCTGGCGACCGCCGACGGCCTGTTCTTCGGCAAGGGCGGACTCGACCAGCGCAAGACGTCGAAAATGGTCGACGAGGCGCTGGCCGGCACCGACGACGGCGAGCTGTTCCTGGAATATGTGCAGAGCGAGAGCCTGTCGTTCGACGACGGCAAACTGAAGAGTGCGGCGTTCGACACCACCCAGGGCTTCGGTCTGCGCGCCGTGGCGGGCGATTCGACGGGCTTCGCGCATGCCTCGGCGCTCGACGAACATGCCCTGAAGCGGGCCGCCGCGACGGTCAAGGCGGTCCGCTCCGGCCGGTCGGCCAAATCGGACGAATCGCCGCGCGGCACCAACCGGCTGCTCTACGCCGACGACAACCCGATCGACGGTGAGCCCTTTGCCCGCAAGGTCGCCCTACTGGAAGAGATCGATGCCTACGTCCGCGCCAAGGAGCCCAAGGCACGCCAGGTCTCGATCTCGCTGGCAGGATCGTGGCAGGTGGTTGAAATCATCCGCGCCGGCGGCTGGCGCGCGGCCGACGTGCGCCCGCTGGTGCGGCTGAACGTCAGCGTCGTCTGCGGCGACGGCACCCGCATGGAAGCCGGCAGCACCGGGCAAGGCCGCCGCGCCGCCTACGGCGACATCTTCAAGCCGGAGAACTGGAAGCGGGAAGCCGACGAGGCGATCCGCCAGGCGCTGGTCAATCTCGAGTCGGTCGACACCCCGGCGGGCGAGATGCCCGTCGTGCTGGGCGCCGGCTGGTCGGGCGTGCTGTGGCACGAGGCCGTCGGCCACGGCCTGGAAGGCGACTTCCACCGCAAGAAAACCTCGGTGTTCAGCCACCTGATGGGCGAGATGATCGCCTCGCCCGGCGTCACCGTGGTTGACGACGGCACGCTCAACGACCGCCGCGGCTCGCTCACCATCGACGACGAGGGCACGCCCACCCAGCGCAACGTGCTGATCGAGAACGGCCGCCTGGTCGGGCTGATGCAAGACCGCCAGAACGCCCGCCTGATGGGCGTGAAGCCGACCGGCAACGGCCGCCGCCAGAGCCACGCCCATGCGCCGATGCCGCGCATGACCAACACCTTCATGCTGGGCGGCGACAAAGACCCGAAGGAGATCATCGCCTCGGTGAAGAAGGGCCTCTATGCCGCCAACTTCGGTGGCGGCCAGGTCGACATCGTCTCGGGCAAGTTCGTCTTCAGCTGCACCGAGGCCTACATCATCGAGAACGGCAAGCTCGGCCGGCCGGTGAAGGGTGCCACGCTGATTGGCGCGGGCTCGGAAGCTCTGACGAAAGTGAGCATGGTCGGCAACGACATGTCGCTCGATCCCGGTATCGGCACCTGCGGCAAGGACGGCCAGGGCGTGCCGGTCGGCGTCGGCCAGCCGACCTTGCGCATCGATGCGCTCACCGTCGGCGGCACGGCGACCTAGTCGCGCCTCTAGCCGGCGTTGGGCGGCGCCTTCGTATAGTCGGCGTCGCTCACCGGCTCGAACCAGCTGGTGGCCCGGCCTTGGTCGTCGGTCTCCGACATGGCGAGGTGGCACATCATCGTTCCGGGAGCCGAACCGTGCCAGTGCCGCGCGTTGGGCGGAATGACCACCGTATCGCCGGCCATGATCTCCTGCACCGGCTCACCTTCGAGCTGATAGCGGCCGACGCCCGACAACACGTAGAGAATCTGGCCGACCGCATGCTGGTGCCAGTTGGTACGTCCGCCCGGCATGAATGTTACGCGCGAGGCGCGCAGCCGCGACGGCCCCTCGGGCGCGTACACCGGATCGGACAGGACGGCGCCAACGAAGTTCGCCGCTTCCGCCTTGGCGGTCGGGCGGGACGCGGCCCGCATGATTCTTGGGCGCATGATGGCTCCTCCCACTCTCGAGCAGACACTCCAAGTCTATCGCGACTCCGCCAGCCGCAGCGACTCCAGAAAGCGGGTCGCAGCACTCATCGACTTCATGTCGCCCTTGGTGGTGACCAGCATGCGGTAAAGCCGGTCCTTCACGATGTAGGTGCGCATCATCACCCTGGACGCGTTGGTGTCCTCGATGTCGAGGGCATAGCCATCCCAGCCCTGCAGCGTCACCGGCTCGTCCAGCACGTACTTGAAGCGGCTGCGTGGAAAGGCCTTCTCGGCCTCGCCGCGGCCGAGGTCGCGCGCCATCACCTTGGTGTCACGGCTGGAGAACCAGCCGGGGTCGTAGTCGACATAGTCGAAATCGAACAGCTCGTCGTCGCGCTTGGATTGCCAGGCCACACGTTCGCCGGCGTGACCCTTCTCCTTCTCGGCAGCCGTGGTCTTGACGGCCGGCGCCGGCATTTCCAGCCGGAACCTGAGATCGCTGCCGACGACGGTCTGCCAGTCGGCAGGCTGCGCGCCAGCGGGTTGCGCACTCGCCATCATGGGCACCATCAGGAAAGAGAAAACGAGGAGACGACGATTCATGACGCCGGGCTTCATGCTGGGGGCACGAGATCTTTGCGGCCCGACCAGTCCCAGGCGACGCCGGTGCGCGAGACGCCGAGCAGCAGGCCGTGCAGTTCCTTCGGGTGCACCCAGCCGCCATCGGGCTCGGTGACGGGATCGGCGCCGCGCGGCGTGTAACGGGCATTGGCGTCGAGCAGGCGCTGCCGCACGTTCGGCCAGTCGTGGACCTCGACGTAGCACATGTAGAGCGAGTCGCCGTGCTTGTGGGCATAGCGGCCCATGGCATGCACGTTGTCGGTGACCTGGCTCAATTCGATGCGATCGAGCCGGTTGGGCGGATCGAACAGGGTGAGCGTGCCGATATAACCGAAGCGCTCGCTGCCGATGTCGCTGAACCGCGACGGATCGAGACCGAACAGGCCGGCGTAGACCGCGGCCGCCCGCCGCCAGTCGCTGATCAGCGTGTTGGTCGTTTCGTAGAGGAAGGATACCGGGCCGACCCGTGGCCTGTAGGTGCTCTCGGAAATCACGATCGGCAGGCCGAAGGTGGCCTCGTTGCTGAGGTAGAGCTGTTCGCCGTCAAGATCGTAGGCGACGCCGAGCCCCTCCCAGCGCTTTGCCATGCTGTCGAGATCGGCGGTGCAGTAGCCCGCCGTCATCAGCCCTTCGCCGCGACGGCTGAGAAAATCATGGGTGAGGCCCACGCCGTCGGGTTCGCAGAGTTCGAACTCGCTCTCGCCCACGGCAAGGATCGTGCGCTTGGCCCCGAGATGGCGGCTATGGTCGCGGCGCGCGACTTCGCAGCCCAGCAACTGGCCAAAACGCTGCGCTGCCTTGGCGCCGTCGTGGACGGCAATCTGGACCCGGTCGCAACGGTCGAGCATGAGGTGAGCCTACCTCAGTAGGAATAGTCGCGAAACAGCGGCGCGAAGGAGCCCTGCCATTCGCCCTGCCATTTCGCCAGCAGTTCGTCGGCCGGCGCCAGTCCACTGTCGACCGTACGGTCGAGCGGAAACAGATGCACGCTCTCGTCGTTGCCGCGGTCGTCGAGACATCGGCGCGCCCGCAGTCCGGCATGGGCAAGTGCCACGACCTCGCGCGCAAACTCATTCAGCGGCCGGCCACGGAACACGGTGGCCAGCCCCGTCTTGGGCGTCTCGGAGCGGAGGAAATCGTGATCCGCGGCGGTCCAGTCCTTCACCAGATCCCAGGCGGCATCGAGCGCGCCCTGATCGTAGAGCAGGCCGACCCACAGGGCCGGCAAGGCATTCAGCGCCGCCCACGGGCCCGAATCGGCGCCACGCATTTCGAGGTAGCGCTTCAGCCTGACCTCGGGGAACGCGGTCGTGACGTGATCGCCCCAGTCGTTCAGGGTCGGCAACTCGCCCGGCCGCGCCGGCAGCTTGCCCTTCATGAAATCGCGGAAACTCTGGCCGGAGGCGTCGATGTACTTGCCGTCGCGATAGACGAAGTACATCGGCACATCGAGCATGTAGTCGACGTAACGCTCGAAACCGAAACCCGGCTCGAAGACGAACGGCAGCACGCCGCAGCGATCGGGGTCGGTGTCCGTCCAGATGTGGCTGCGGTAGCTCTTGAAGCCTACTGCCTTGCCCTCGACGAAGGGCGAATTGGCGAACAGCGCCGTCGCCACCGGCTGCAGCGCCAGCGATACGCGGAACTTCTTCACCATGTCGGCTTCCGACCCGAAGTCGAGATTGGTCTGGACGGTGCAGGTGCGCAGCATCATGTCGAGGCCGAGCTTGCCCTTCTTGGGCATGTACTCGCGCATGATCTTGTAGCGTCCCTTGGGCATCCAGTGGACGTCCTCGCGCTTCCACTGCGGCGCGAAGCCGAGACCGATGAAGCCTGCTCCGATCTCGCCCGCGACTTCGCCGACCTCGCGCAGGTGTTGGGAGTTCTCCGCCGCGGTCTGGTGCACCGTCTCGAGCGGTGCGCCCGAGAGCTCGAACTGGCCGCCCGGCTCGAGCGTGATGCTGGCCTTGTCGCGCAACAGCGCGATCGGATTGTTGCCCTCGATGACCGGTTCCCAACCGAAGCGGGTCAGGCCTTCCAGAAGCGCGCGGATGCCATCCGGCCCTTCATAGGCAAGCGGCTTCAGTGTCGCCTTGTGGTAGCCGAACTTCTCGTGCTCGGTGCCCATGCGCCATGCGGCGCGAGGCTTGTTGCCGGCGACGAAATACTCGATCAGCTGCCGCCGATTCTCGATCGGCGCGCCGCCGCCCGACGGTGGTGCGGACATACGTTGTCGACTCCCTGATCGCCCGCGGCCTTCTGAGGGCCGGGAGCGGCGCGGTCGCATGAGCATTTCTCACGCGAGCACGCGTCTGGTTCATGATGTTCAAGTTCCCGTCTCCCATGCCGACGGGGGCGAGCGCAAGCGGTCAGACGGTAACCCTGGATGTGCGATAATCAGCCTGCAGACGAGGTGTCGGCTGCCGCCAGTCGCCAACCAGCGCCTGCCAGCAGGCGAGCGCCGCCAGGGCCGCGGTATCGGCCCGAAGGATGCGCGGACCCAGCCCCACAGCCACTACATCCTTTATGCGACGAAGTGCGGTCAGCTCCTCCGCCGCGAAGCCCCCCTCGGGTCCGATCGCGATCGCCCAGGGTGCTGCCCGGACCGCAGCATCGAGACCGCCCAGCGCCTCGGCGATCGGCGGGCCGCCGCCTGTCTCGTCGCAGATCAACAGCCGCCTTCCCTCCGGCCACGCCGCGAGCAGCCGCGCGAGATCGACCGGGTCGCGGACCTCGGGCACTGAGAGACGCTCGGTCTGCTCGGCCGCTTCGATCGCATTGGCGCGCAGCCGCTCGACGTTCACCCGCTCGACGGCGGTGTGGCGTGTGAGCACCGGCTGCAGCACCGCCGCGCCAAGTTCGGTCGCCTTCTCGGCGATATAGTCGATACGCGCACGCTTGACCGGCGCGAAGCAGAGCCACACGTCGGGTTCGGCCGCCTGGACGCGTGTTTGATCACCGATCTCGGCCACGGCCGACTTCTTGCCGCGGCCCGCCAGCGCCGCCTGCCATTCGCCGTCGCGGCCGTTGAACAGCAGCAGCGGGGCGCCGTCGGGGCGGCGCATGACGTGGCGCAGATAGTGGACCTGCGCCTCACTCAGCGGCGCCTCGATCCCGGCTGCGAGGTCGGCTTCGACGAAGAGACGCGATACGCTCATGGAGTTCCCGGCTTCATGGCTGCATGATGCCGCCATGACCGCCGACGGAACAACCGGCTTTACCGACATCAACCGCCAGCACTGGTCGCTACGCTACCTGCCGCCGTGGGCCCGGCCCTATGGCCGGCTGTCGCGCTGGGACCGGCCGATCGGCACCTGGCTGCTGCTTTTCCCCTGCTGGTGGTCGCTTACCCTGGGCCTCGCGCCGCAGTGGGGCCGACTGGCCGGCTGGATGGCGTTGTTCGCGCTGGGCGCCCTCGCCATGCGCGGCGCCGGCTGCACCTGGAACGACATCGTCGACCGCAAGATCGATGCCCAGGTCGAGCGCACGCGCGGCCGGCCGCTGCCGTCGGGCGAGGTCAAGCTCCGCAATGCGCTGATCTGGACGGCGCTGCAGTCGCTGGTGGGCGCCGCCATCCTCTTCAAGCTCAACAAGTTCGCGGGCGGCGTGGCGCTGGCCTCCCTGATCCTGGTCGCGATCTACCCGACCATGAAGCGCCTCACCTCGTGGCCGCAGGTCGTGCTCGGGCTTGCCTTCAACTGGGGCGCCCTGGTGGGCTTCGCGGCCGTGACCGGCGAACTCTCCTGGGCAACAGTCGCGCTCTATGTCGGCGGTGTCGCCTGGACGATGGTCTACGACACCATCTACGCCATGCAGGACCAGCGCGACGATGCCGTCATCGGCGTGCGCTCGACGGCGCGGCGCTTCGCGGCGGCACCCCGGCGCTGGCTCACACTGTTCGCGGTGCTGGCCGTAGGGGCCTGGGCGCTGGCCGGTTATCTCGCCATGCTGAACCCGCTCTATTTCGCGATCCTTGCCGCCATCGCCCTGCACTTCGTCTGGCAGATCGCTTTCCTGCGCCCGAACGATCCCGCCGACTGTCATTTCAAATTCAGGACCAATGCGCTCATTGGCTGGCTTCTGCTGGCCGCCATCGCCGCCGGCCACCTGGCCTTGCGCTGATGGCGCGCCTGCCGGTCGATCCCGAAGGCTTCATCCGCAGCAATACCGCCCTCGAAACGCCGGTCATGGTGCCGGAATTCAAGCTGTGGCTCGCCACCGAGTACGTTCCGATCTGGCAGGCGACCGAGGCGTGGCTGGAGGAGCAGAACGTCGATCCGCCCTATTGGGCCTTCTGCTGGCCGGGGGGCCAGGCGATCGCGCGCTATCTGCTCGACAATCCCGAACTGGTGCGCGGCAAGCGCGTGATCGACTTCGCTGCCGGTTCCGGCGTTTCGTCGATGGCGGCGGCCCGTGCCGGAGCGGTGTCGGTGACGGCCAACGACATCGATGCGCTGTCGCTGGTGGCGGCACGCCTCAACGGCCAGGCCAATGGCCTCGCCTTCGAGGTCAGCGCCGAGGACTGGCTGGCCGGCGCGGACGGTAACCCCGCCAATGGTAACCCCGAGGCCGACGTGGTGATTGCGGGCGACGTCTGTTACGAGCGCGACATGTCGGTGCGGGCGCTGGCCTGGCTACGCAGCCATGCACGCCAGGGCCGGCTGGTGCTGCTGGGCGACCCCGGCCGCAACTATTTCAGCGCCCAGGGCCTCGAAGAACGGGCCCGCTACGACATTCCGACGTCGCTGCAGCTCGAGAATCGGGGCATGCGCGAGACGGTCGTCTGGCGCGTGCTGCCCCATCCCTAGGCAGCATTCAGAATTCCTTCACTGTTCTTTCACACAGGATTGGGTTACGCCCGCTATATGCCTCCCAAAACGCCAGTAGCCAAAATCAAGGCGGCCGACTTCGCCACCCTCTACGAGGGTTTCAACGCCCCTGTCTCGCGCTTCGATTGCGGCCGCAAGTGCGCCCCGCTGAACGGCGGCGAGCCGGTCTGCTGCTCGACCCAGAACGCCGTGCCGGTGGTGCACAAGGTCGAGTTCGACCTGCTCAAGACCCGCACCGACCTGTGGTCCAAGTTCAAGCCCTACGACTACTCCACCAAGCAGATCGTGGCCGACCTCACCAGCGACTGCATGGCCATCCACTGCAAGGGCGCGCGGCACTGCGAGCGCGACAACCGCACCATCGCCTGTCGCGGCTTCCCCTTCTATCCCTACCTGACGCGCGAGCGGCAGTTCGTCGGCATCGGCACCTACTGGGTGTTCGAGGACCGCTGCTGGATGATGTCGAACCTGGAAATCGTCGACGCCAAGTTCGTCCGCGAGTTCATCGCCACCTACGAGGCGATGTTCTTCAAGGACCACGCCGAGTTCGAGACCTACGTCGATTTCTCCGCCTCGGCGCGGCGCGTCTATTCGCGCTGGAAGCGCGAGATCCCGCTGCTTGGCCGCAAGGGCGAACTGCTGATCGTGACGCCCTCGACCGGCGAGATCCGCCCCGGCCGCAAGAAGGACTTCCCGAAGATGGCGCCCTTCAGCTCCGAGAAGGAGTATCGCGAAGCGGTGAAGGAAGCCGAAGGCGAAGTCCCCAAGGAAGGCCTTCGTCCGAGCTGATTTGTCCAAGCTGATTCAGCGTCGCCTTGAATGAGTCGTCGTCGTCTCGCCTGGCTGCTGCTGTTCCTGTCGCCGGCCTTCTTCGCCGTCAACATGCTGATGGCACGCTACGCCACCTTCGTGCCGCCGAACGCGCTGGCGCTCGGCCGCTGGCTCCTGGTGGCCCTAATCCTGCTGCCCTTCGTCTGGCCCCGCCTGGTCCGCCACCGCCATGCCCTGGCGCGCGAGTGGCCCGACCTCCTGATGCTGGGGGCGATCGGCATGTGGATCTGCGGCGCCTGGGTCTATATCGGCGGCCGCACGACGCCCGCCCTCAACATCGGCCTGATCTATGCCGCCTCGCCGATCCTGGTCGTGGCGCTGGGCCGCCTGCTCTACCGTGAGCGGCTGACGGCGGGCCGCATCGCCGGCATCGTGCTCTGCCTGGCGGGCGTGGCCGCGGTCTTCGCCAAGGGTCGGTTCGACAACCTCCTCGCCGTCCATTTCACCGAAGGCGATCTCTGGATCGCCGCCGCCTCGGCCTGCTGGGGCCTCTACTCGGTGCTGCTGAAACAGCGGCCGAGCGCGCTCGATCCGCTGACCAGGCTGTGCGCCATCTCCATCGCCGGGTCGCTGGTGCTGCTGCCTTTCGCGCTGGGCGAGGCGGCGTTCTGGCACGGCCCCGACTTCGCCGACTGGCGCACCTGGGCGATCTGGATCGTGCTCGCCATCGTGCCAGGCGTCGGCGCCTACGGCGCCTTCGCCTTCTGCATCCGCGAGCTCGGGCCCTCCGTCACCAGCGTGTCGATGTACCTCGGCCCGCTCTACGTCGGCCTGATGGCGTGGGCAGCCCTTGGCGAAGCGCCGCAATGGTACCATCTGATCGGAACGCTGCTGGTGCTGCCCGGGCTCTTCCTGGCCACGCGCCCTCCCGCCAAAGGAGCCTGACATGATTCGTGCGATCCTCACCTTGCTCGCCCTGCTGCTGGCGCTTCCTGCCATGGCGGAAGAAATCGGCTCGGTCAGCTACCGCTTCAAATGGATCGGGCCCAACGACAAGATCGCCATCGAGGCCTTCGACGACCCCGACGTGGCGGGCGTCACCTGCTACATCGCCCGCGCCCGCACCGGCGGCATCAAGGGCGCCTTTGGCGTCGCCGAAGACCCGGCCCAGGCCTCGATCTCGTGCCGGCAGACCGGGCCGATCGATCCGGCCAACCTCGACAAGCTCAAGAGCCCGCACGAGGTTTTCAGCGAGCGCGCCTCGCTGATCTTCAAGACCACCCAGGTCGTGCGCTTCTGGGACCCCAAGCGCCGCGCGCTGGTCTATCTCACCTACACCGACCGCGTGATCGAGGGCAGCCCGCAGAACTCGATCAGCGTGGTACCGGTCGGGCTCAAATAGCGGGCTATTTTGGCACACCTCGTTGTGCCACGACGTGTCCCGCTGCCTGTGCCACGAAGCGGCCTCAAGCCCTTGATCTGTCTCGGCTATCGCCCCCTGATAAACTGTGCCACGGAGGCCCGCCTCTCGCCGGGATGAGAATCCCGCTGCGTATCGCCGGAGTGGACCATTGCGTGGACCATTCGAGGCCAATCAGGGCCCATAAAAAACGCCCGCCGGATTTCTCCGCGGACATCTCCCATCGTAGCAAAAATATTAGCAAAAACCTGCAAAACCTGCAAATGCATGCACTGCCAGCATGTCGATTTTTGAAGAGGAGCACCCGCTGTGACCCAACCTCCCCCTTCCTGGAGATCGCTGCTGTTCGTGCCGGTGCTCGCCGAACGCTTCGTGGCGAAGGCCCATACCCGCGGCGCCGATGCCATCATCCTCGATCTCGAGGACTCGATCATCCCGGCCAATAAGGCAGCGGCGCGCGCCGCCCTGGCCGCGGCCGTCCCACGCGTCGCCCAAGGCGGCGCCGACGTCACGGTCCGCATCAACCGCCCGCTCGACCTCGCCGTGCCCGACATCGCCGCCGCCGTCATGCCCGGCGTCGCGGCCCTCATGCTGCCCAAGGTCATGGGGCCGGAACACGTGCGCCTGCTGGCCGAGCTGGTGACGGACCGGGAGGCAGCACTCGGCATGCCGATCGGCCACACGCGTTTCCTTGTCCTGATCGAGGAGCCGGCGGCACTGCCGCACCTCTTTGCCATCGCGGCCCAGCCGCGCATGGCGGGCATGTCGGTCGGCGGCGAGGACATGGCGACCGAACTCGGCGCCACACCCTCGGCCGACAGCATGTATGTCTTCGCCATGCAGGGTCTCGCCGCTTGCCGCGCCGCCGGCATCCTGCCGATGGGCTCGATGGGCCAGCTCGCGAACATCGCCGACCTCGACTCCTACAGGGCCGGCCTGAAGCGCGGCCGGGCGCTGGGCTTCACCACGGCGTCCTGCATCCACCCCGCGCACGTGCCGATCATCAACGAGGAATACGGCGCCTCGCCCGCCGAACTCGACCGCGCGCGACGGCTGCTCGCGGCCTTCGACACCGCCGTGGCCGCCGGCGAAGGCGCGGTCGCTTTCGAAGGCAGCATGATCGACCTGCCGGTCGTCATTCGCGCGCGGCGGCTGCTGGAGCGCGCCGCGGCCTGGAGGTAGGGGCTCATATTCAAACGGACCGCGGGCCTCCAGGCCCGCTCATGATCATGAGCGCGCAGGATGCGCGCGGTCCGGAAGATCACGATAAAGAAACGTCCCCAGCAGCACCCAGCGTGCGGCCTTCGGCGGGCCGGCCAGCGGCGTGGTGTAGTGCCAGAACGGCAGGCGATAGGCCGTCACCGCCGCGGGCCTGGCCACCGACACGATCTCGCTAAAATGCCCGGCGCGGCTATAGACCAGCCACTGGTGCGCCACCGACGGCGCCGCTAGGCTGAGATGCAGGTCGATGTAGCCGGCCTTGGCGTCCTTGTTCTCGGGATGGTGGTCGTTGTGCGGCCCGGCATAGTCGCCCGGCCCGTAGCGCAGCACCTGTAGGCCCCACCCCGACGCGAGCTTGCGGCCGGCCAGGGCCTCGGCGAAAGCGCGGAAGCTTTGCGAGCGCATCATGCGCACCAGCCCCAGTTTTTCCGCCGCCTTCACGCCGGGTTCACGGCGGCTTTCGAAATAGATCGTGCGGGCGCGGCTGGTCTTGGGCAGGCGCTCGCCGTAGTCGTGCCGCATGTCCCAGATGCTCTCGGGCGGAATGGGCTTCTCGATCGCCTCGAGCTTGTCGGCCAGGCTCTCTTCCAGCGCGCGACGAACGCGTGCGGCCTTGGTCCGGTCCAAAAGATCGTCCTGGGCGAGGAAGCGCGTGCGCGGATTGGCCAACGCGCCACACAAGGGATGTGTGCCGGCCAGAACCCGGCGGCCTGCCCGGGTCAGCAGGTCCTCGAACTCTTCCGGGAAGGCTACGTTCCGCATGCCAAACGCCAGATTGCCATGGCGGGTGACGCGAAGCACCTTCCCATGAAAGCATTTCTCCAAGCCAAGAAACGAACGAGGAGGAAGTCCCATGGACGTCGGCATGATGATGGTGTTCGCCAGCTACGGCTGGGACGACTGCTCCGATGCGCGCGTGTGGGACGAGGAGATCCGCCTCGCCCGCATCGCCGCCGATTCGGGCTTCGACTGCCTGTGGTCGGCCGAGCATCATTTCAACGATTATTCGTTCGTGCCCGATAACCTTGCCCTCATGACCCATCTGACGGCGTTGTGCCCGAACATCGATGTCGGCACCGCGGCCGTGATCCTGCCGTGGCACGATCCGCTGCGCGTGGCCGAAAATGCCGCCGTGCTCGACATGCTGAGCAAGGGCCGGCTGCGCCTCGGCATGGGACGCGGCCTCGCCAGGCGCGAGTTCAACGCCTTCCGCCTCAGCATGGATGAATCGCGCGGCCGCTTCGATGAGGCAGCACCGATGATCATCGAGGCGCTCAAGACGGGCTTCATGGAAGGCGACGGCAAGTACTACAAACAACCCCGCATCGAAATCCGGCCGCGGCCGCAGACCTCCTTCGACGGCCGCATCTATGCCGTGGCCTCCAGCGAGGATTCGATCGACTCGGCCGCCAAGCTCGGCGCCCATATCGTGATGTTCGCCGACCGGCCGTGGGAGATGCGGGCGCCGATGATCGAGAAGGGCCGCGAGCTTCATCGCAAATATCACGGCACCGCGCCGCCCAGCGTCATGCTGACCGAGTTCTGCGTCTGCGGCCCCGACGCCGCCACGATCGAGGACGAGGCGCGCCGCTACCAGGGCAAGTTCGTCGAGAGCAACTTCTACCACTACGAATTCCTGGGCGAGCACTTCAAGACTGTGAAGGGCTACGACTCCTACCAGCAGAAGGCCGAGATCGCGCGCAAGGGCGGCATCGAGGGCGCGGTGACGGGCTTCATGCAGGCGGCAAGCTGGGGCACGCCCGACAAGATCCTGCGCGGCATCGAGGCGCGCCGGAAGGTGGTCGGCGACTTCGAGATGAACGTCGCCTTCCGCTTCGGCGGCACGCCCTTCGAAGTCTCGGAGCGCGGGCTAAGACTGTTCGCCAAGGAAGTGCTGCCGGTGCTGAAGTCGTGGGGACCGGTCGAGGCGGCGCAGGCGGCCTAAGAAGCGTCAGACTCAAGCTCTTCCGGACCGCGGGCGTCCCGCCC
>CAMDOT010000115.1 GCA_945903635.1 Rhizobium sp. Q54
GAACGCGCGGCCGGCCTCGATCGGCCCACCGGCGGCAAACACCATCTCCGCCGTCTCGGCGGCGAGCTGGCGGCCGGCATCCGAGGCGCCGGCCTGTACCATCACCGGCCAGCCCTGGATCGGCCGCGCGATGTTCAGGGGCCCGCGCACCTTTAGGTACTTGCCCTTGTGGTCCAGCACATGGAGCTTTTCGGGATCGAAGAAGAGCCCCGACTCTACGTCGCGCAGAAAGGCGTCGTCGGCCCATGAATCCCAGAGGCCGGTCACGACATCGTAGAACTCGCGGGCACGGGCGTAGCGCTCGCCGTGCTCCATCTGCTCGTCCATGCCGAAGTTGAGCGCGGCGTCGGGGTTCGACGTGGTCACCAGATTCCAGCCGGCGCGGCCGTCGGAAATGTGGTCGAGCGAGGCGAAGCGCCGCGCGATCGTGTAGGGCGGCTCGAAGGTGGTCGAGGCGGTGGCGATCAGGCCGAGGTGCTTGGTGTGCTGGGCGAGCGCCGGCAGGAGCGTCAGCGGGTCGAACGACGTCACCGTGGCGGACCGCTTCAGCGCCTCCATCGGCATGTTCAGCACGGCCAGGTGATCGGCCATGAAGAAGGCGTCGAACTTTCCACGCTCCAACGTCTGGGCGTACTCGATCAATGCCTTGAGGTTGAAGTTGGCATCGGGCGTGCCGCCGGGATAGCGCCAGGCGGCGGTGTGGATGCTGACCGGGCGCATGAAGGCGCCGAGGTGGAGTTGGCGTTTGGGGCTCATGGAAGACTATGTCGCCTCTCGCGGCTCACCCTGCAAGCCGCCCCGGACGACAAGAACTAATTCGACGAATTAGTTCCCCCGCCCGCTCGGCCGGAAAAATTCCTGCTTCATTGCCTTCCCCCGTCAACGGGGGAAGTGCCCTCGTCTTACGAGGGCGATGGGGTCTGACCCCTCCGCCAAAGGCGCTGTAAACAGCGCCGGCACGGGGCACCTCCCCATCTGAATGGGGAGGAATGTGTTCTCACACGATCGCCGGGTGTTTCTTGTCGGTGCCCGCCGCCCGCTCCCAGCCGCGCGCCACCTGGAACAGTGTCGCCTCGGCGAAGTTGCGGCCGACGAACTGTACCGAGAGCGGCAGGCCCGACACCGAGACGCCGGCCAGCATGGCGAGCGCCGGATGGCCGGTGACGTTGAACGGCGTCCGCGCCTGACGCGGATAGGTGCGTTCGATGTCGGCCGGAATATCGATGCGGCAGGCCGGGTCCATGGAGCTGGCGCACAGCAGCACGTCGACGTCGCGCAGCGCTTCCTCGACGGCGGCGATCATTTCCAGGCGGCGGCGTTGCGCCTGGACGTAGTCGCCGGCCGAGAAGAAGGCGCCCCCCATCAGGCGGCGCCGCGCGAGCTGGCCATAGTCGCCGGGCCGCTCGCGCAACCATGGACCGTGGATCGCCCAGGCCTCGCTTTGCAGGATCACCCGGTTGACGGCCGCGAACTCATCCAGCGTCGGCAGGCGGACGTCACGGATCTCGGCACCCTCGAGCTGGAGCGTGCGCGCCACATGTTCGAGGGCCGCCGTCACCTCGGGATCGGCCGGCATGTCGATCTGATGGAAATGGCGGACGAAGCCCACGCGCAGGCCGCGCATGTCGCGTTCCAGGCCGCTCGCGTAGTGACCCTTGGCGGCCGCGACGCTGCCGGGATCGCTTGTGTCGTGGCCGGCGAGGACTTCGAGCATCAGGGCGTTGTCGGCCACGGTGCGGGTCATCGGCCCGATATGGTCGAGGGTGAAGGAGAGCGGAAAGACGCCGCGGCGCGACACCAGCCCGTAGGTCGGCTTCAGGCCGACGATGCCGCAGCAGCTTGCCGGATTGCGCACGCTGCCGCCGGTGTCGGAGCCCAGCGCCATCGGAAACAGGCCGGCGGCGACGCCCGAGCCCGAGCCCGACGAGGAACCGCCGGGGTGATGGTCGGTGTTCCAGGGATTGCGCGCCGGCGGCCACGGCAGATCGTGGCTCGGCCCGCCAATGGCGAACTCGTGCGTCGAAAGCTTGCCCAGCACGATGGCGCCGGCGCCGCGCAGCTTGGACACGCAGACGGCGTCGTGGGTGGCCATGCTGTCCTGCAGGACCTTCGAATGACAGGTGGTGGGCAGGCCCGCGACATCGATGATGTCCTTTATGCCGACCGGCACGCCGTGCAGCGGACCACGGCTCCGGCCCGCCGCGATCTCGGCCTCGGCCGCCCGGGCGGCGGCCATGGCGGCCTCGCCGTCGAGGCGGATGAAGGCGTTGAGCTTCGGATCGAGCCGCTCGATGCGGGCCAGCAGCGCCTGAGTCAATTCGACCGGCGAGAGTTCCCTGGCGGCGATCGCCTTGGCCGCCGCGGCGACCGTCATCCAGTGCAGATCCGTCACAGGCCGTCTCCCGCGCGCATCGGCGGCCAAGGTTCGGCGCGCGGATCGGTCGGCGCCTTGATCTTCTGGATGACACCGGCGGCCTGGGTCGCCGCGGCGGCGACGTCGTCGGGAAACTCGGCCAGCGCCTTTTCGAGGCCGGCGCGGCGCGCCAGCAGTTCCATCGTCGTCTTGTCCACGCCCCACCTCTTCCGTCGTTCGGTTCTGCTGTCAGTTCCGATGTTCCTGGGCTTCAGTTTAGGACGCAGCGGGCTCTTTGATCCATTCCCGACATCACCTATAGACGCATGAGGGTGAGGCGATAACGAAGTGGCAATCGACCAGACAACGGCAGTTTTCGCGGCTGAACTGATCCTGCTGCTGTTCTTCGGTCGGCTGCTGGGCGAGTTGATGACCCGCATCGGCCAGCCGGCGATATTCGGTCAGCTCCTGGCAGGCGTGGTGCTCGGTCCCTCGGTGTTCGGCGCCCTGCTGCCCGAGCTGCGCCACCTGGTCTTTCCCGGCACGCCCGCGCTCAAGAGCATGATCGATGCCATCTCGCAGATCGGCATCCTGCTGCTGCTGCTGCTCACCGGCATGGAAACCAATCTGGCGCTGGTGAATCGCCGGCGACGGGCGGTGATCTCGAGCTCACTGTTCGGCATCGCGGTGCCGTTCGCGTGCGGCCTGCTGCTGGTCTACTTCCTGCCGGCCGATCTGCTGCCCAATCCGGCCGCCCGGCTGGTCACCGCCCTTTTCCTCGGCACGGCGCTTTCCATCTCGTCGGTGAAGATCGTCGCCATGGTCCTGATGGAGGTGGGCGCCATCCGGCGCGATCTCGGCCAGCTCATCCTGGCGACCGCGATCCTCGACGACACGATCGCCTGGGTGATGATCGCCGTCATCTCCGGCATCGTCTCGCAGGGCGCGGTGAGCTTCACCGGCATCGGCGCCAGCGTGGCGGGGACGGCGCTCTTCCTGGCGCTCAGCCTGACGGTCGGACGCCGCCTGGTGGCCCGGATCATCCGGTGGTCGAACGACAATCTGCAGACCGAAGTACCGGTCATCACCGCCATCCTGATCATCGTGCTGTCGATGGCGCTCGCGACCGACTTGATCGGCGTGCATACAGCGCTGGGCGCCTTCGTTGCCGGCATGTTGATCGGACAGTCGCCCATCCTCACGGAACATATCGAAGCCCAGCTGCGCGGCTTCATCATTGCCTTCTTCGGGCCCGTGTTCTTTGCCGTCGCCGGCCTCGGCATGGATCTCACGACGCTTTTCCATCCCCAACTGCTGCTGTTCACGCTCGCCATGATCCTGGTCGCCAGCGTGGGCAAGTTCCTGGGCGCCTTGCTCGGCGGGCGGGTGGGCGGGCTGACCAACCTCGAATCGATCGCGCTGGCCACAGGCATGAACGCGCGCGGGTCGACCGAAGTCATCATCGCCAGTGTCGGGCTCTCGATGGGCGCGCTCAACAACCAGCTCTATACGATGGTCGTGGCCATGGCGGTGGTCACCACCATGGTCATGCCGCCGACGCTGCGCTGGGTCCTCAACCGGGTGCCGCTGCGCGAGGACGAGGCGAAACGGCTGGAGGAAGAAGAAGCGGAGGCGGGCCAAAGCGTGCCGAAGATGGAGCGTGCCCTGGTCTGCGTCGACGAAAGCGCCAACGGCGCGCTAGCGGCGACGCTGGCCGGCCTGTTCGTGGCCCACCAGCAGGTCCTGACGACGGTGATGACACGCAACGACGAAACGTCGGCCCACGACCATCTCACGCAGGCGGCGGCGACGGCGGTCGAAAGGATGGCCCGGGCCCCTGCCGCGGCGCCGACGATCCCGCTGGCCCAGCTCGTGCAGACCAAGCATGTCCACGGCGAAGACGCCATCGAGAAGGAAGCGATCAAGGGTTATAGCATCGCCTTTTTCGGCGTCGCCCAGCCGATCTCGGCGACGGCCAATCAGTTCGAACACCAGTTGCAGCGCCTGGTCGCGGCCTTCGAAGGCCCGGTGGCGATTGCGGTCAACGGAAGGAACCGGCCCTTCGTCGCCGATCATCCGCTCAGCATTCTGGTGCCGGCCGGCGGTGGCACGGCGGCGCGGCTGGCCACGGAAGTGGCCTTGGCGCTGGCCCGGGCCGGCGGCGGGACATTGACGGCGCTCCATGTGTTCGACCCGCAGGAGGACACCGACCTGCTGCGCGGGCGCGCGCGACGTCTCGGCATGTCCGTGCTGATCGATGCGCGGCGGCTGGGAAAAAACCGCGGCGTCAGCGTCAAGGGCATCACGGCGGTGAATGTGCGACCGGAGGTGGAGATTCTGCAGGCCACCCTGGAGGAGCACTACGATCTCGTCGTCATGGGCGTAGCGCTGCACCGGAGCGACACCAAGTTCATCGGCCCCCGCAGTGCCGCCATTCTGCGGGCGCTGCGTACGCCCGTCCTGGTGATCGCCCACTAATCAGTTGAGCCGCTCGAGCTTGGTGATTTCCTGCGGCGGCAGTTCGGAGAGATAGAGGTTGCCCTGGGCGTCGCCGGATATTCCGTGCGCTCCGTTGATCGCGCCGCGGCAGCGGCCCACCAGCTTCCCGTCCGGCGAGAGCAGGCTGATGCGCGGGATCTGGTCGGTCACGAACACCATGTCGCGGTCGTCCACCCAGATCTGCATGGGATGGTAGAAATCACCCCAGGAGGCAAGGAAAGCACCGTCGCGGTCGAATACTTGTATGCGGTTGTTCTCGCGATCGCCCACCAGCACCTTGCCGAAGCGGTCGACCCAGACGGCATGCGGCGTGGTGAAGGCGCCATCGCCCGTACCGGGGCCACCCCAGGTCGAGATCAATTGGCCGTCGGCAGAGAAGCGATGGACGCTCGAATTGCCGTAGCCGTCGGCGACGTAGATCTCGCCATCGGCCGCCTGCGCCGCCGCCGTCGGATGATTGAACGGCGCATCGAGCGACGGCCAATGGCGCTTGCCCAGGGCCTGCACGAGCCGGCCGGCGAGATCGAACTTCAGCACCTGGTGGGCATCGCGGTCGGCCACCAGGATCGTGCCGTCGGGGGCGGTGTTGAGGTAATGCGGTTCGGCGAGCTGGCCCTCGCCCCAGCTTCCGATCATCCGGCCGTCACGGTCGAACACCAGCACCGGCCGGTCGGTGCCGCGCTGCGCCACATGCACCCTTCCCTCGCCGTCGACCATGAGGTCGGACAGGAAGCCGAACCTCTCGCCCGCCGGCAGCTTCGCCCACTTGCGATGGATGGCGTATCGCCGGTCGCCCAGGATCACGGTGTAGCGTTCGTCGGACATCGGGCTCTCCCGTCTTGCTCATTATTGCGCCGGCTGCGTCCCCGGCCGGCTGGATGCGTAGATGTAGCTGCGGATCTTCCAGACGCCCGATTCGCGGCGGAAGATGACCACCAGATTGAAGGCATCGGCCGGTTCGACGCCCGAGGCGAGGATTTTTATGCGGCCGGTCGACGTGGCGCGCAACCACGCCAAGTCGCCCGCAACCTCCGTCTCCTGGATGGTGAAGCTGAGATCTACCTTCAGCGTGGCGAAGACCTCGCGATAGGCGGCCCGCAAGGCCTCGCGGCCGACGACGGCCGGCATGTTGTCCCGCATGAACACGCCATCGGACGTGTAGAGCGCGACCAGCGCCTCGACATTGTTCGCACGCAGCGCCGCGGCGTAGCTCTCCATGATCGCGACGAGCCGGGCGGGATCGTCCCGGCTTTGGGCACGCGCGCCACCGAGGACGGAGAAGACCGCGGCGGCGGCGAGGAGCGCGCGGCGCGAGGCGGCGGAGACAGGAACGGACATGACGGGTCCTTGCAAAAGAGGTCGGCTGGGCTATGGGATTGTCGCGGCACTCGATAGGCCAGCACAAGGGAAAGCCGGGGGAGCACGGGGTGGATTTTCTCGAGACGATGGCGCGCGGCATCGGGCGTTTCCGCCGCGACGTGTTCCCGCAGCGCCGGGCACAGTTTGAACACCTGGCCGACCACCAGCACCCCAAGGCGCTGTTCCTGACCTGCGCCGACTCCCGCGTCCTGCCCTCGATGATCACCCAGACCGGACCGGGCGAACTGTTCGTCGAACGCAACCCCGGCAACATCGCGCCGATCTACAATAGCGACGTGGCCGTGGGCGTCTCGGCCAGCATCGAGTACGCCATCACGGCGCTGAAGACGCCCCACGTGATCATCTGCGGTCATTCCGACTGCGGCGCCATCAAGGGCATCCGCCATCCGGACGCCGTGGCGAACATGCCGGCGGTGGCGCGCTGGCTGCAATACGGCGACGAGGCACGCCGGCGTCTCGGTGCCGACGAACCAGGCACCGACGATGACGAGCGCCTGAGACATCTCACAGAACTCAACGTCCTGGTGCAGATGGAGCATCTCGCGACCCATCCCGCCGTGCAGCAGGCGCTGGCCGAGGGCCGTCTCGCCCTCCACGGCTGGGTCTACGACATCGAGACCGGCGAGGTCCGGGCCTACGATCCCGCGCGCGGAACCTTCGTGCCGTTTCCCGAAATCTAACTGCCGGTCAGTCGACCTGCAGCGTCATCGCCTTGAGGTAGGCCGTCTCCGGCAGGCCGGGATGCACCGGATGGTCGAGCGCGGCACCGGCGCTGCGCAGGATGCGTGCGTTCTTGCCGGCATCGCGCAGGCCGCGCCGCACCTGTTCGGCAAACAGCGGCGGCTCGATGAGATGTGAGCACGAGGCCACGAACAGGAAGCCGCCCGGCGCGACCAGGGGCGCCGCCAGCCGCACCATCTTGCGATAGCCCTGCACGCCCACCTTGATGTCCTTGCGGCTCTTCACGAAGGCCGGCGGATCGCAGATCACGACATCGAAGTTGCGGCCGTCGGGGGCAAGCTTCTCCAGGGTCTCGAAGACCTCGCCCTTGCGGAAGGTCACGATGTCGCTGACGCCGTTGAGGGCCGCGGCCTTGGTGGCCGAATCGAGCGCAGGCTGCGAGCGGTCGAGGCACATCACCGACTTCGCGCCATTCTTGGCCGCGAGCACGCCGAAGCCGCCGCTATAACAATAGGCGTCCAGCACGCGGGCATCCTTGGCGAAACGCGCCATGAAGCGGCGGTTGTCGCGCTGGTCGTAGAACCAGCCGGTCTTCTGGCCACCCGACAGGTCGGCAACAAACTTCGTGTCGTTCTCGATCAGCTCGATCGGCCCGTCGAGTTCGCCCTTGGCGATCGTCGTCTCGCGCTTCAGGCCTTCGAGTTCACGCACCGGCGAATCGTTCTTGAGCACGATAATGCGCGGCGACAACTCGGCCTCGATGGCTTCGAGCAGGACGGGCGTCAGATGCTCCATGCCGATGGAATTCACCTGCATGACCACCGCGTCGCCGAAGCGATCGATGATCACGCCCGGCAGGCCGTCGGCCTCGGCATGGATCAGGCGATAGTAGGGCACGCCGACCAGCCGGTCGCGCAGCGCCATGGCGTTGGCGAGGCGCCGCCCGAAGAACAGAGCGTCGATGACCGCCTCGGGATTTGAGGTCAGCAGACGGGCCGCGATCAGCGAATGCGGATTGAAGGTGGCGACGCCCAACGCCTCGCCGCCCGGCGTGCGCAGGATCACCAGCGAGCCCGGCGGCAGCGCCTTGGTCTCGGGGTCCATCAGGATCTCGTTGGAGAAGGCCCAGGGATGGCCCGACCGGACGCGGCGGTCCTCGCCGGCGCGCAGCAGGACACTCGGCAGTTTCTTCGCGGCCACTCTATTCTCCTCGGGCGACGCCATCGCGACGGGGATCGGCACTGCCCTCCCAACCGTCGCCTACCCGGCGAATGCCGGTGAGGCCACCCTCATGCCCGCGGACTTGTACTTGATGGCCCAAGCCGCGCAAGCCGTCGGCCAGGCCGGTCAGCGGCGTGCCCGCCTCCAGCTCCGTGGCACCATTGGCGTTGATCACGCGTGGTAGCGCGATGGCTGCAGAAACCGGCAGATCCCAGTCGAGCATGCCGATCAGCGTCTGCAGCGTATCGCCGATGATGCGCGCGCCGCCCGCCGAGCCGAGGGCCGCCACCAGCCTGCCGTCGCGGTCGAGGACCAGCGTCGGCGACATCGAAGAGCGCGGTCGCTTGCCCGGTTCGACCCGGTTGGCGACCGGCTTGCCGTCGGCCTCGGGCGTCGGCGAGAAATCGGTGAGTTCGTTGTTGAGCAGGAAACCGCGCACCATGATCTGGGCGCCGAACGGCGCCTCGATGGTGGTGGTGAAGGCCACGGCGTTTCCCCAGCGGTCGACAATGCTCATGTGACTGGTGCCGCGCTCGACATAGCCTGGCGGCACGCCGGGGCCGACCTTGCCCATGCTGCGGTCCGGCGACATCAGCTTGCGGCGCTCCGCGAGGTAGGCAGGCGAGAGCAGTCCCGCCGTCGGCACCTGCACGAAGGCCGGATCGGCGACGTAGCGGTCGCGGTCGGCGAAGGCGAGCCGGCTCGCCTCGGCGATGAGATGGATCGAGCGCAGGTCATTGGGCGTATCGCGCCAGATCTCGAAGGGTTCGAGCAGTCCCAGCACCTGCAGGATCGCGATGCCGCCCGACGACGGCGGCGGCATACCGCAAACCACCCAGACGCGATAGGGCCCACACAGTGCCTCGCGCTTGATCGGACGATAGTCGGCGAGATCGGCGAGCGCGAGCGTGCCGGGGCGCACATGACCGCGCACGCGCTCCACCATCTCGGCCGCAATCGGCCCCTGATAGAAAGCGCGCGCGCCCTGGTCGGCGATCAGGCGCATCGTCTCGGCGAGTTCGGGATTGGCGATGCGCTCGCCGGCCTTGCGGGGCAATCCGTCGGCATTGAAGTAGACCGTGCGGATGCCGGGTTCCTCGCGCAGTCCCGGAATGCGACTGAGCCAAGCCGCGAGCCGCGGCGGCACAGCAAAGCCGTCGCGCGCCACGGCGATGGCCGGCGCGAACAGGTCGCGCCAGGCAAGCTTGCCGTAGTCCTTGTGGGCGAGTTCCAGCATCGCCAAGACGCCAGGGACACCGACGGAGATGCCGGAAACGACAGCCGGGCGGAAACCGAGGGGCTTGCCGTTGGAGTCGAGAAACATCGTGGGCGTAGCGCCGGCCGGTGCCGTTTCGCGGCCGTCGTAGACCGCGATGGCGTGCGTCGTACCGTCGTAGTGCAGGAGGAAGCCACCACCGCCGATACCGGAGGCGTGCGGCTCAACGACACCCAACACCATCTGCACGGCGATCGCCGCATCGACGGCAGTTCCGCCGCGCCGAAGCATTTCCAGGCCCGCCTCGACCGCCAGTGGATGCGCCGCCGCCACCATCGCCTGCGGCGCCGCCAGACCGGCCTGCGCGCGGCAGACCGCCAGCAGCACCGCCAGGGCGGCGAGTAGGCGGCGCAGTCTCATGCGCGGCGCGCCACGATGAACAGCCGCCGGAAAGGAAAGATCGTGATGCCGTCGGCGCGCATCGGATAGGCCTCGGCGAGCAGGGCCGCGTAAGCCTCGTAGAATTGCGTCCGCTCCGGCTCTTGCAGCAGGTCGAGGTACGGACGTAGCCCGGTGCCGGCGGTGAACTGCGCCACCGGATCCTTGCCGGTGAGCGGCTGCTGATAGATCGTCTCCCATACTTCGAGATCCGAGCAGAATGGCTTGAGTACATCGTAGTAGCGCGCCGGCTCGAGCACCGGGCGGATCGTGCGCACGCCGGCGAGCTTGTCGCGCCACGGCCCGGCTTCGGCCGCCTTGCGCATCAGCGCATGCGAGGGCGCTTCGTGGTTGCGCGGCATCTGGATGGCGAGCTGGCCGCCCGACGGCAGCAGCTTCATCAGGCCGGGAAACATGTCGATGTGGCCTTCGAGCCAATGATAGGCGGCGTTGCTGTAGAGAATGCCCGGCGGCTTGCCTGGCTTGAAATCCGCGAGGTCACCTTTGGCGAAAGTGACGCGGCTGTCGGCTGTCTGCGTACGCGCCTTGGCCAGCATCTCCTCCGACGAATCGACGCCGACGACCTCCGCCGTGGGAAAGCGTTCGGCCAGGATGCGCGAGATGTTGCCGGCGCCGCAGCCGAGATCGTAGATCGCGTGGCCCGGCCTGGCGCCATTGGCCGGATCGAGCCGTCCCATCAGGTCGAGGGCGGGCCGCACGCGCGCGTCGGCGAACTTCAGGTAGAGATTGGCATCCCAGACCATTTGGGTCGTCCCAGAACTCACGTCACTTCTCCTCGAACGCGGCATCGATCGGGACACGATACCCCGTCGCGATCTTGTTGCCCTTCTGCGCTGCAAGCACGACAGCCATGAACTCGCCGTACATCTCGTCGGTCATGCCCTTCTGCCGCGCCATGTAGCCGTGCGAATTGATGCAGTAGTCGCACTGGTTGGCCATCGACACGGCGAGATAGATCAGCTCCTTGGTGAGGCCGTCGAGCTTGCCCGGCGCCATCACCGCTTTCATCTCCGCGGCAAAACGCTCCATGACGTCGGGATGGCGGGCGAGCGCCTTCCACACGTTGTTGATGCCGGCCGGATCGGTTCCGCGCGCCTGGGCGATGCCGTCGACGACGGCCTTGGCCCGCGGATTCATGTCCTTGTACTCGGTCAACTTGGCCATCGGTCGCTCCCGCAAAACAAAAGGGCCGGCATGATGCCGGCCCCATCTTGGCGCTTTCGCACCGATTGTCAGTACATATGCTGGCCGCCGTTGATCGACAGCGTCGAGCCGGTGATGAAGCCTGAATCATCGGCCACCAGGAAGACCACGCCGCTGGCGATCTCCTCGGCTTTGCCCAGCCGTCCCACAGGGATTTTTGCGACGATCTTTTCCAGCACGTTGGCCGGCACGGCCGCGACCATGTCGGTGCTGGTGTAGCCGGGTGCGATCGCGTTCACGGTGATGCCCTTGGGCGCGCCTTCCTGGGCCAGCGCCTTGGTGAAGCCGTGGATGCCCGACTTGGCGGCGGCGTAGTTCACCTGGCCGTATTGCCCGCCCTGGCCGTTGATCGAGCCGATGTTGACGATGCGGCCGAAGCCCCGCGTGTTCATGCCGTCCCACACCGCCTTGCTCATGTTGAAGCAGGAGCCGAGGTTGGTGTCGATGACAGCTTCCCACATGTCGCGCGTGAGCCGACGCATGGTGGAGTCGCGGGTAATGCCGGCGTTGTTCACCAGCACTTCGACCGGACCGAGATCCTTCTCGATCTGGCCCACCGCCGTCTGACAGGCGTCGAAGTCGCAGACATCGAACTTGTAGACGGCGATGCCGGTCTCGGCCTTGAACTTCTGGGCCGCGGCGTCGTTGCCGGCGTAGGTGGCGGCAACCTTGTAACCCTTGTCCGTCAACATGCGTGAGACGGCAGCGCCGATGCCGCGTGTTCCACCTGTCACAACCGCAACTCTTTGAGCCATTTTTTCCTCCCAAGACGTGCTGCTCGCGCACTCTAGCCGGTTCCATCCGAATTCACAGCCGGTGCCGGATAGAGGCACCAGGCCGCCGGTCATAGAACGGCAACCATGAAACCTTTTACCGCCCTGCTCGGCGCTGCCGCCGGGACCCACACCGCCGACCAACTGGCGCTCGCCACCCTGCCGCTGACCGCGACGCTGGTCCTGGGGGCCGGCCCGGGCACGCTCGGCCTGCTGATTGCGGCACAAAGTGCCGCCTGGCTGCTGCTCTCACTCCCCGCCGGCGCCTGGGTCGACCGCTATCCGCGGCGCAACCTGCTGGTGGCAGCCCTTGGCCTGGGGTTCATCGCCTGTCTCGCCGCAGTCGCCGCCGCCGCCCTCAACATCGCCGTGCTGCTGGGAGTCGCCGCCTTCGCGGGGGCGGCCGGCACCGTGGTCTACGTGCTGACATCGGTCTCGCTGCTGCCGAGCCTGGTGCCGCCGGCCGACCTGCCGCGCGCCAACGCCCGCCTCGAACTGGCGCGCGCCGTCATCAGTCTTGCCGCTCCCTTCGTGGCGGGACTTCTGGCACAGCATCTGTCGCCGACCTGGGGCTACGCCCTCGCAGCGGCTGGCGCGGCACTGGCCGTAGCCTGCGTCCTGGCCCTCCCGAAGGCGCCGGCGCCGGCCACCGCAGGCCCGCGCCCGTCGTTCGTCCAGTCGATCAAGGTGGGTGCCGCCTTCGTGATGGCCCACCCCCTGCTGCGCGGCATCGGTCTCTGCGCCATCTTCTGGAACTTCGCTTTCTTCGCCCTGTTGGCGATCTGGGCGCCGCTGGCGCTGGGCATCCTGAAGCTCGACCCCGCCGCCATGGGCCTCGCCCAATCGGCGCTCGGCGCCGGCCTCATCCTGGGCGCGCTCACGGCACCCTATTCGTCACGCTGGCTGCCGCCGCTCGTGACCCTGATCTTCGGACCGGCGATCTCGGTGGTGGGTATCGCCCTGTTCCTGATCGCGCCGCAGTCGTCCGGACCGGCCGTGCCTGCCGCCGGCTTCTTCCTGATCGGTTTCGGACCGATGCTGTGGGCGATCTGCCAGACCACCGTGCGTCAGCTCGTGACGCCCGCGCACATGCAGGGTCGCGTCAACGCCACGATCCAGACGGCAACCTATGGCGTGCGGCCGCTGGGCGCGCTGGCGGCCGGCGCGCTCGCCGCCCATTCGGGCGTCGAGGCGGCGCTGGTTCTGGTTGCCGTCTCGTTCGCCCTGTCGACGCTGGCGATCGTGGTCTCGCCGCTCGCCCGCCTTCAGGCGATGCCGGCACCGGCCGGTGCCTGAGGCGCCCCCATTTGACACCATCAATTGGCGTCATCGATTGACGAGACTGGCTTGGTGCTCCGAAAGTGGCGCCATGACCGACGCCCCGCGCCCGCCTCTGCCACCCTTCACCGATGAGACCGCCCGCACCAAAGTGCGCGCCGCGGAGGACGGCTGGAACGGCCGCGACCCGGCCCGCATCGCGCTCGCCTACACCGCCGACAGCGTCTGGCGGAACCGCTCCGAGTTCTTCGAGGGCCGCGCCGCCATAGAAGCCTTCCTCACCCGCAAATGGGCCCGCGAACTCGACTACCGGCTGATCAAGGAACTCTGGACCCATGGCGGCAATCGCATCGCCGTGCGTTTCGCCTACGAATGGCGCGACGATTCGGGCCACTGGTTCCGCTCTTACGGCAACGAGAACTGGGAATTCGACGCGCACGGGCTGATGGCCCGCCGGCACGCCTCGATCAACGACCTGCCGATCGCCGTGGACGAGCGGAAGTTTCACTGGCCGGCGCCGGGACCGCGGCCCGCCGATCATCCTGGCCTAAGCGATCTCGGGCTCTAGCGCCAAAATCCGCGCGCGACACCTGCCCGCTTGACCCGCAGGCGCAGTCATCGGACGCTGCCGGCGGAGGTCGTTGCATGAAGAAGTTGTTGCTTGCCGTTGCCCTGGCCCTGTCGGTCACCGCCTGCGCCTCTGGCCAGGGCGGGAACACGGAATGGATGAGGTCCTACGGCAAGACCTTTTACGAGCCGAACGCCGGCATGGCTGCGGTCTATATCATCCGCGACGACCCCGGCCAGGATCCCGCTCCGCTCAGGCTCGTCATGGGCCAGGAGTCCGTCGGCAGCCTGTCCGGCCTCACCTGGACGCGCCTCGACCTGAAGCCGTCGCTCTATGACATGCGGGCATACGGAGACCAGGGCAGTACCGAACTCATCATCACCGTCACTGCCGGGCAGAGCCGCTTCCTGCTGATCCAGCCCAAGCCGCCCGGCAATGCCGACCTTCAGGAGATTTCACAGGCGGAAGGCCGCCGCCTGGTCCGCAAAGGGCAAGCGGTTGGGAATTCTCTCTGATCTGAGTTCCGTTTGAATCGGCACATTGCTGAGAGCGAGCCACTCCAGTGGCGCGCTCCCAGCAATGAATAATCGCTAGTCGCGCTGGACGCACATGGCGATGCCCATGCCACCGCCGATACAGAGGGTGGCGAGGCCTTTCTTGGCGTCGCGCTTCTGCATCTCGAAGAGCAGCGTCGTGAGAACGCGTGCGCCCGAGGCGCCGATCGGATGGCCGAGCGCGATGGCGCCGCCGTTCACGTTGAGCTTGGTCGGATCGAGGCCGAGTTCCTTGCCGACGGCCAGCGCCTGGGCGGCAAAGGCCTCGTTGGCCTCGACGAGGTCGAGGTCCTTCACGGTCCAGCCGGCCTTCTTCAGCGCTTCCCTCGATGCCGTGACAGGACCGATGCCCATGACCTTGGGATCGACGCCCGTGGTCGCCCACGACACGATCCTGGCGAGCGGCGTCACGCCGCGCTTCTTTGCCTCGTCGGCGCTCATGAGCACGAGGGCCGCCGCGCCGTCGTTGATGCCCGAGGCATTGCCGGCCGTGACCGAGCCACCTTCCTTGGCGAAGGCCGGACGCAGCTTGGCCAGCGCTTCGGCCGTCGTGCCGTGGCGCGGGAACTCGTCGGTGTCGACCACGACGTCACCCTTGCGGGTCTTCACCGTGACCGGAACGATCTCGTCCTTGAAGCGGCCCGACTTCTGCGCCGCCTCAGCCTTGTTCTGCGACGAGGCCGCGAAGGCGTCCTGCTCGACGCGGGTGATCTGGTACTTCTGCGCCACGTTCTCGGCGGTGTTGCCCATGTGGTAGCCGTTGAAGGCATCCCACAGCCCGTCCTTGATCATCGAGTCGACCATCTTGAGGTCGCCCATCTTGGTGCCGTCGCGCATGTGGGCGACGTGCGGCGCCTGGCTCATGCTCTCCTGGCCGCCGACCACCATGATGTTGGCGTCGCCATTGCGGATCGCCTGCCAGCCGAAGGCGACGGCGCGCAGGCCCGAGCCGCAGAGCTGGTTGATGCCGAGCGCGGTCTTCTCGACCGGGATGCCGGAATTGATGGCGGCCTGACGGGCCGGGTTCTGGCCCTGACCGCCGGTCAGGATCTGGCCCATGATGACTTCGTCGACTTCCTCCGGCTTCACCTTGGCGCGCTCGAGCGCGCCCTTGATCGCGGCCTTGCCGAGATCGTGGGCCGGGACGGCTCCGAAGGCGCCGTTGAATGATCCGATGGGCGTGCGCGCTGCGCTCGCGATGACGATGTCCGTTGCCATGTAGTCCTCCTTGCGTGCCGCCCTGTCGGCTATTTAAGGCGCGCCGTAGGGCGGGGCAAGGACTCCAGCCTTTCCCGCGACAGGGCTTTCATGCCGAAAAGCGGCCGGATCCAGCGCCAGGGACGCACCAGACCTGCATAAATCGCCCAGGTGCCGACGAATGTCGCCAGCACCGCGCCGCAGAAGCCCGCGACCGGCGGCACGCCCAGGGTCAAAAGCCAGTAGACCACGATCACCGTCACGGTCTGGTGCAGCAGGTAGAACGGATAGACGGCCTCCGTCGCCTCGGCGAGGAAGGCCGGCCGCCGCACCAGATGGCGATGGGCAAAGCCGATGATGGCGAACAGCCAGGCCATGGTGTTGACCGCCGACAGGAGCGCGTAGGCCGGCCGCAGGTCGGCCGGAATGATCGGCCGGACCGCGCCGCCGATGAACACCGCGTACAGCGTCGCGTAGGCCGCCACGCCGAGGGCCAGCGACAGGAAGCGTTGCCGCTCCAGCGCCGCAAGGAGATCGGACGATCCAAACAGGAAAGCGCCATAGAGCAGAAGCGTGCCGTAGTAGACGAGACCGTACCAGTCGCCGATCAGGCCATTGGGATTGTACGAAACCGGGGCCAGCCAGAGGATCGAGGCGGCAAGCGGCAATACCATTGCCCACTGCAGGCCGGTGCGCGCCGTGAAGTGCGCAGCGCGCGACAATGCCGAACGTCCGCTGGCGCTGCGCGCCCACAGGAAAAAGGGCAGCAGCATCAGGGTCAGCACCCGCACCTAGGCCAGGAACCAGAGATGGTGCCAGCTCGTGTTGCCGTTGGGATAGGTGCCGGTGAACGCCTGCGGCAGCCATTGCAGGAACGAGCCCGTGAACTGGCCGCGGTAAAGCCGCTCGAGATAGACCTGCGGCGGCACCAGCACGATCATGCCGAACCCCAGCGGCAGCAGCAGGCGCTTCAGCCGATCGGCGACGAACGACCCCGGCGTCCGTGCCCCCAGTGCCAGCGCGACCGCCGCGCCCGAGACGACGAAGATCAGCGGCATGCGCCAGCGGTTCAGGAACCGCATCGCCTCGCGCAGCCAGTCGATGCTGTCGGGGCTGGTGACGTGCCAGCTCCAGCCCGACCACGCCATGCCGGCGTGGTAGAGGATGAGGAGACCGAAGGCGATCACCCGCAGCCAGTCGAGATCGGCACGGCGGGTGTTGGCGGAGGCGGGAGATGAAGAAACGGTCATGAGGTGGTCTCCAGGATGCGACACCTCGCTCATACCGGCCAATGCATTGATTATAGGGCGTTTTGTGACGACCGGCGGGCCCGATGGGACGACCGGCGACGGCTGGGAGACGAACGGTCAGCTACGGACCGGGGCCAGCGCCTCGAAGCGCTGGCGATAACGGCGGCTGAGGTTCACTTCCGCGCCGTCCTGCAGGCGGATGCGCCAGTCGCCGCTCACCCACGGCGTCACTTCCGCGACACGGGCGATATTGACCACATGCGATTTGTGGACGCGCACGAACCGCTTCGGATCGAGTTCGCTTTCGAGCTTGGTCAGCGACGAGCGGATTTCGAACGTGTCGCCGCCGACGTGGAGGATGGCGTAGTTGCCAGCCGCCTCGACCCAATCGATGTCGGCCACGTCGACGACGACTTCCTTGCCGCCGCGTTTTCGAACCGTAAAGCGCTCCGGCAAGGCTTCGCGCTCGGGCAGGACTTCGCCCACCGGCTCGACGACTGGCGCCGCCGCCGATGTGCGCTGCAGGAGATAGCGAAGCGCGACGACGCCCGTGGTCAACATCAGGTAGGAAACGACATCCTTGGCGAACTCGTAGCCCAGCCGGTCGAGCGTGAGAGGGAAGGAATACGGCACCCCGACGATGGCGTTGAACCAGAGCAGGCGCAGCGCGCCCATACCGGCCGTGTGCGCAATGCTAAAGGGCACAACTGCAGCCGCATGAATGACGAGGTTGCGCAGCCCACCGCTCAGCGGCCAGCGGCGGTGCAGCCAGTAGAGGGCCGGCAGAAGGGCCACGACCACGAGGTGGCTCGTGATCTCGAAGACCAGCGTCTGCCCCAGCCCGATGCCGCGGCCACGACGCGCCTCGTCGATGACATCGACGTAGGAACGTGTGATCACCGACACGACGATCAGCACGGCCCAGATTGCCGGCACGCGCCAGTCGAAGGATCTCTCTCGTTCCGGCATCAGCGGCGCTTGGCTGGAATCTTGGGCGGAATGTCGCGCAGCCAATCGATCAGCGGCGTCCAGCAGAGATCGCGCGCACGGCCACTCACCACCATGCCGATGTGGCCGAGCGGCACGTCCCGCCGTGTGACCCGCTTCAGGCCGCGCGCGGGATCGGTGAGCGCGGCGGCCGACAGCGGCGGCACGATGCGGTCGCCCGACGGGATCATGACCAGCGACGGCACCTCGATCTTTGACGGCACGATGCGACGGCCGCCCACGACCCATTTGCCACTGCCGGGGATGTTGTCGCCGTACCAGCCGACCAGGCATTCGCGCGCGACCGGACCGGCAAGTGGCGCACCGTCATTGAGCCAGTCCTCCAGCAGCACGAACTCGCGGGCGCCGGCGCCCGCCTGATCCATGCCGAGGAAGCGGCCGAACTTCTTCATCGCCAGCCACGGATCGAGCGACCAGAAGAGAGTCTGCAGGATGTCGACCGGCAATTCGCCCACTTTATCGGCCACCTGCGCCAGCAACGGCCCGGTCGACACCAGGAAGGCGTGGCCGGTGCGATCGGCGTGGAAGTCCCAGGGCGCCGCCAACAGGGCGAGGCCGGCGACGCGCCGCGGCTGGCGCGCCGCCAGCGCCACGGTGAGCGTGCCGCCCATGCAATAGCCCATCACCGCCGGCGCGCGCCGCGCGCGCTTGGCAACGAAAGCGAGCGCACGCTCGAGACGCGCAACGTAGGCGGTCGTGTCGAACTTCCGCTCCTCGTCATTGGGCGTTCCCCAATCGACGAGGTAGGGCCGGAGGCCCGCGGCGGCCATGCCGCGCAGCAGGCTCTTCTCGGCGGTGAGGTCGAGCACCTCCCAGCGATTGATCAGCGACGGCACGACCAGCACCGCGCGCGCGCGCCTGATGCGGGCGGCGGGATGCGTGGCGCCATAATCGAGTAGGCGCGTATTGCCCTCGCTCCACCCCGCCGGCGGATTTTCCAGCGTGCGGTAGACGGTGTGCTGGCGATCGGCGAGCACGCCGTCGGCCAGCCGGTGCATGCGCCGCGCGATCTCGCGCCGCAGCGCCTCTTCGAACCGGCCGGCGCCGTCGCGGGCTTCGAGGGCGGCGATCTCCGGCAGGAGTTCGGCGATCGCCTCAGGAACCGGAGAGGGGGATGCTGGCGAGCCGGGCTTCGAGTTCGGCGATCCGGGCTTCCAGTGTCTCCACGCGCTTTCGGAGCTCGCCCACGTCATCAGCGCCGTGCCCAGGTGCAGCGGCAGTGGACGCGGTCCCAGCCTCGGAAGAAGGGGATTTGGCGGCATGAGATGCTCCTTGGACGGCCTGCATCGCAGACGCAACCTGGGCGTTCGCGACCGCGAACAGGCGAGCGATCTGCTCGGTCAAGGCCTGGTCGGCGGCGAGGCCGGCCAGCTGGCCTTGCCAAAGGTCGAGATAGCGCCGGGCCAGCCTGTCGAAGTCGGCCGGCTGTTCGTCGTTTTCAGAGGCCATGCGTTCACTATAGCCTATCGCCGTCCTCGCATCGTGACGGAACGCGGTATTGCAGGCGCTAAGCCCTTCTTGTCGCACTGCGGCATCGGCGCTAATGTGGCGGACCCGCCGTGAACGAGCGTTTACCGTGCGGGAGCCAGAGGAGCGACGCGTAATGGCCGAGCAGGCAGTACCCGAGGGCGGACCGAAGCCCGCTCCCGTCGTCATCAAGAAATACGCCAACCGGCGACTCTACAACACGGCGACTTCCGCCTACGTCACGCTCGAACATCTTTCCCAGATGGTGAAGGACAAGACCGACTTCGTCGTCTACGACGCCAAGACCGGCGACGAGATCACGCGCTCGGTCCTGACGCAGATCATCTTCGAGGAAGAGAGCAAGGGCGGACAGACGCTGCTGCCGATCCCGTTCCTGCGCCAGCTCATCTCCTTCTACGGCGACAGCCTGCAGGGCGTGGTGCCGCAGTATCTCGAGATGTCGATGTCGCAATTCGCGCGCAATCAGGAACAGATGCGCAGCTACATGCAGAATGCCTTCGGCTTCAACCCGTTCCAGCAGTTCGAGACCATGGGCAAGCAGAACATGGCGATGTTCGAGAAGGCCATGCGGGTGTTCAATCCGTTCAGCCCCGGCCAGCCGGGCCAGGCAGGACCAGGTGCCCCCGCGGCCAACGGCCAGGACGCGCCCAAGCCGGAAGCGCCGAGCGCCGCCGCTGCCGCGCCGAAGGACGAGGTCGTGATCGACGATCTCAAGCGCAAGCTCGACGAGCTGCAGAGCCAGCTCGCGCTGCTCAGCAAGAAGCCCTGATACCTCCGTGGCCGATCCTTCCATGTCGATGCTGCGGCGCGTGACGTCCCCGTGCATCGGGATCTGCAAGCTCGACCAGCCGAGCGGGTTCTGCATCGGCTGCAAGCGCACCATCGAGGAGATCGGCCGCTGGGCGATGCTCGACGATACGGAGCGCCAAGCCGTCATCGACCGGTTGCCGGGCCGGAAGCTTTAGCGACCTCATCGGACCGCGGGCCTCCAGGCCCGCAACAGGCGCATGTGAATG
>CAMDOT010000116.1 GCA_945903635.1 Rhizobium sp. Q54
AAACGGATGACGGCCAGGCCATAGACGAAGCCGCCGATATGGGCGGTCCAGGCGACCGGATCGCCACCGGCACCCGGCGTGCCGCCGTAGAGGCCGAAGAAGACGTTGAGCGCGATCCACACCCCGGCGATGGGCAGCAGCGACGGCAGGCTGCCGACATAGCGCATCAGCATCAGCACGGCGCCGAACACGCCGCTGATGGCACCCGACGCGCCGACCACCGGATCGGCCGAGTCGGGGAAAAAGAACACATGGACGAAGCCCGCGACGATGCCGGCCGACAGGTAGAACAGCAGGAACCGGCGCGCGCCCAGCGCGCGCACGACCGGCACGCCGAACGCCGCCAGGGTGATCATGTTGATGCCGAGATGCATCCAGCCGCCGTGCAGGAACTGATAGGTGATCGGCGCCAGCACCAGCCACAGCATGTCGGGCCCGGCGCCGGAGGTATAGGCCGCCGGCACCAGCCCGAACTGCTGGATCATGTCGATGTCGAGCGTTTCGGGCAGCAGTTCGCGCACGGCCTGGACCGCGACATTGATGCCGATCAGCCACAGCAGCACGGGCGGCAGGTTGATCGCCCGCTCACCGGCGCCGCGGCGTGGCCCCGGAAGGCGGCTCTCGTCGAAAGGCATCCGATACTCCGTCCGATAATCTACCCTACTTCTTCGGGCCGCCCTGCCCGAGCGCGCGCAGGCGGAGCCTGAGCGCGTTCAGCTTGATGAAGCCCTCGGCGTCGCGCTGGTTGTAGGCACCTTGATCGTCTTCGAAGGTGACATGCTGCATCGAGTAGAGCGAGTGGGGCGACTTGCGGCCAACGACGGTCGTGTTGCCCTTGTAGAGCTTGAGCCGCACCGTGCCAGTCACGTTCTCCTGGCTCTTGTCGATCAGCGCCTGCAGCATCTCGCGCTCGGGCGAGAACCAGAAGCCGAAATAGACCAGCTCGGCATACTTCGGCATCAGCTCGTCCTTGAGATGGCCGGCGCCGCGATCGAGCGTGATCGATTCGATGCCGCGATGGGCGGCGTAGAGGATCGTGCCGCCCGGCGTCTCGTAGATGCCGCGGCTCTTCATGCCGACGAAGCGGTTCTCGACCAGGTCGAGGCGGCCGATGCCGTTGGCCTTGCCGAGCTCGTTGAGCTTGGTGAGCAGCGTCGCCGGCGACATCTTCACGCCGTCGATGGCGACGGCATCGCCCCTCTCGAAGTCGATGGTGATGTAGGTCGCCTTGTCGGGCGCCGCCTCCGGCGAGATCGTACGCTGATAGACGCTCTCGTCGGCCTCTTCCCAGGGATCTTCCAGGATCTTGCCCTCGCTGGAGGAGTGCAGGAGGTTGGCATCGACCGAAAATGGCGCCTCGCCACGCTTGTCCTTGGCGATCGGGATCTGATGTTTCTCGGCGAACTCGATCAGCTTGGTGCGCGAGGTGAGCTCCCATTCGCGCCACGGCGCGATCACCTTGATGTCGGGTTTCAGGGCATAGTAGGCCAGCTCGAACCGGACCTGGTCGTTGCCCTTGCCGGTGGCGCCGTGGCAGACGGCATCCGCGCCGGTCTTGATGGCGAGGTCGATCTGGTGCTTGGCGATGAGTGGCCGGGCGATCGAGGTGCCGAGCAGGTACTGGCCCTCGTAGAGCGCGTTGGCACGGAACATCGGAAAGACGAAGTCCTTCACGAATTCCTCGCGAACATCGTCGATGACGATGTTCTCGGGCTTGATGCCCAGCATCTCGGCCTTCTTGCGCGCCGGGCTCAATTCCTCGCCCTGGCCGAGGTCGGCGGTGAAGGTCACGACCTCGCAGCCATAGGCCGTCTGCAGCCACTTCAGGATGACCGACGTGTCGAGCCCGCCCGAATAGGCCAAGACGACCTTCTTGATGTCGCCCTTCTTGTGGGGGCCGGTATAACTAATGCTCATGGCTCGCCTCGCCGCCGTCAGTGTCTGTTCCGTGAAAGCGCGCGAATATAGCGAGCGACCCCGTCCGGGCAAGCGGCCGCAAAGTTGCTATAGTGTGGCCCTAGATTAGCTCATCATGCCCATCGCCCTCGATCGCCTGACCTACGCCGCCCGCCAGACCGCGCGGGTGGCATGGTATGCCGGCCACTATGCGGCGGGGCGGCGCCTGCTGAAGCCGATGCCCAAGCCCGACTTTCCCATCGGGCCCACGCCCAGCCGCGCCGAGCTGACCGCCGACATGCGCGCATTGTTCGAGCGCGAATGGCGCGATATCGCCGCCGGCCTGTTTCCGTCACCGCGCGGTCTGGGACCGGAGCCCGCCGAATTCCTGCGCCGCAGCCTGCTTTATTTCCGCGACCTGCCGCAGGTCGATGCGCGACGGCACGGCACGCTCGACGACGAGCTGCCGCCCGGCACCCAGGCCGACGGCCTGCCCGACTACTACCGGCAGAACTTCCATTTCCAGAGCGACGGCTGGCTCTCGGACCACTCCGCCGCGCTCTACGACACGCAGGTCGAGGTCCTGTTCACCGGCGCCGCCGACGCCATGCGCCGCCGCGCGCTGGCGCCGATCGCAACGTGGCTCCAGGGCCGCAACCAGCGCGACGTGCGCGGCCTCGACGTCGGCTGCGGCACCGGCCGTCTGCTCGCCTCGCTGCACAGCGCCTGGCCCGGCGTGAAGCTCAGCGGCATCGACCTCAGCCAGCCCTATCTCGAGGAAGCGCGTCGGCTGATCGGACGCACGGCGCGCGTAAAGCTCGATGAAGCCGCGGCCGAAGCGCTCCCGTTCGACGACGCAAGCCTCGATCTCGTCGTCTCCTCGTTCCTGCTGCATGAGTTGCCAAAAGAGATTCGCGCGCAGGTCCTGGCCGAGATGGCGCGCGTGCTGAAGCCCGACGGCCTGATTGTAATCGTTGACTCGCTACAGAAGGGCGACCATCCCGAATGGGATGGCCTGCTCGACCTCTTTCCGCATTATTTCCACGAGCCGTATTACGCGGAATATGTCGGCGGCAGCCTGGAAGAGTGGTGCGATGCCGCCGGGCTGCGGCTGGTCTCGACCGAGCATGCCTTCCTGTCGAAGGTAGCTGCCTTCGCGAAATAGCTAAAGCAGCATGAGGGGTCAAAGCGAGGCCGAAGGTTACGTAGACCGCCAGTTACCCACTCTTGTCATCCTGAGCGTAGCGAAGGATCTCACGCCAGCTACGCAGTCCTTTGGTCGGTCCGTGAGGTCCTTCGCTTCGCTCAGGACGACAATTATCCAGCTCTCAGCTTGCGACCTGACTTTATTCCCGCTTCAGAGCGTGACCTTCTCCCGCCGACCGCGTTGGCTGGCGCTCTTGAGCTGGCCACAGGCGGCGAAGATGTCCCGACCTCGTGGCGTACGCACCGGGGCGCTGAGGCCGCCGTCGTTCACGATCTCGGCAAAGCGATGGATGCGGTTATTCGAGCTGCATTCATAGGGTGCGCCCGGCCAGGGATTGAACGGGATCAGGTTCACCTTGGCGTGGATCGGCGTCAGCAGCCGCACCAGCTCTCGCGCATCGGCGTCGCTGTCGTTGATGCCCTTCAACATGGCGTATTCGAAGGTGATACGCCGGCTGTTCCTGGCACCGGGATAGTCGGCGCAGGTCTTGAGCAGCTCGGCGATCGGCCACTTCTTGTTGATGGGCACCAGCGTGTCGCGCACCTCGTCGCTCACCGCGTGCAGCGACACGGCGAGATTGACGTCGAGCGCCTCGCCCACCTTGGGGATCATCGGCACCACGCCGGAGGTCGAGAGCGTGATGCGACGGCGGCTGAGCGCAATGCCCTGATCGTCCATGACGATTTTTAGCGCCGTCACGACATTGTCGAAATTGTAGAGCGGCTCGCCCATGCCCATCATGACGATGTTGGAGAGCATGCGCTGGGCGTCGGCGGTCGGCGTCGGCCATTCGCCGTAGCTGTCGCGCGCCACCATGAACTGGCCGACGATTTCCGCCGGCGACAGGTTGCGCACCAGCGGCTGGGTGCCGGTGTGACAGAAGCTGCAGGTGAGCGTGCAGCCGACCTGGCTCGAGACGCAGACCGAACCGCGGTCCTCTTCGGGAATATTGACCGTCTCGGCCTCATTACCGTCGGCGAAGCGCAGCAGCCACTTGCGGGTGCCGTCGACCGAGCGCTGCTCGGTGACGATGCCGGGCCGGTCGACGACGAAGAGTTCGGCGAGCCGCTGCTGCGTCTTCTTGGCGATGTTGGTCATGCGGCCAAAATCGGTGACGCCGTGCCAGTAGATCCACTGCCACACCTGGCGGGCGCGGAACGGTTCCAGCCCGGCCTCGACCATCACCTGCTTGAGATCGTCGCGCGACAGCCCGACCAGGCTGCGGCGCAGGTCGTTGCGGCCGTGCGCCGGCATCGGCTCGACGATCTGAAGCGGTTCGGTGGGCAGGAGGGCCATGTGGCGGCTGAGATAGGCGTCATGCCCGCCGGGCGCAACCGGGGCCGGCCAATCTACTGTTTTGAAAGCGCTTTTTGCCGTATCCGCGCCCGCCGGGCATAGACCGGATCGCCGAACACCGGGAGTGGAACGGCCTCGGTCGGCGCGCCCTCGGCGACCGGCCGAGGGGCATAACGGCCGAGACTCGTCAGCCGGTCATACATGACCAGGGCGCCGGCAACGCCCAGATTGACCGAGAAGCGGGTCGGGATCTTGACCACGTAGTCGCAGCGCGACTGAATTCCAGCCGACAGGCCCTCGCGCTCCGAGCCCACGATATAGGCAGCTTGGCGCGGATGGCGGAAACTCGGCAGGTCGATGGCGTCGTCGGTAATTTCCACCCCGACCAGCCGGCAGCCGAGCGGCAGCCGGAACGCCTCGAGGTCGGCAAAATGGTACGTCGGAACCGAACGCGGCGTGTCGGACGTGTCGCTGGCCGACCCCTGCCTCGGATTGTACTGGGACCGCACCGTGAACACGAAGGAGGCGCCGAAGGCATGGGCCGTCCGGAACAAGGTGCCGACGTTCACGGCCTTGCTCGCACCTTCGATTCCGATGCCGAAATAGCCTTTCATGGCCGGTCGATTTGTTGCACTAATCCGTTGTGGGCGTTGCTGTCCCCCTCCGGGTAGCGGCCCGCTCGCCGTGAAACAAGGCCATAATGACCGTTCCTTCGCCGTTGGAAGTCGTTCGCGCGCAATACGAGGCATTGCCCTACCCGCCGCGCGACCCGCGCGACGAGGCGATCCGGCTGATCACCGGCACGCCCAGCCATTTGCTCGAAATCAACCATTACCTGTTTTCGGGCCGGCTCAACTTCGCCCGCCCCTTCCGCGCCCTGGTCGCGGGCGGCGGCACAGGCGATGCCTGCATCATGCTGGCCCAGCAGCTCGCCGACCGGCGTTGCCCGGGCGAGGTCGTCTATCTCGACCTCTCGACCGCCTCGCGTCAGATCTGCGAGGCGCGCGCCAAGGCGCGCGGCCTGCGCAATATCCAGTTCGTGACCGGCTCGCTCCTCGACCTGCCTACGATGAACATCGGCCAGTTCGACTACATCGACTGCACCGGCGTGCTTCACCACCTGCCCGAGCCCGGTATCGGAATGCGCGCCCTGGCGAGCGTCCTGCAGCCCGAGGGCGGGGTCGGCGTGATGCTCTACGGCGAGTATGGCCGCAGCGGCGTCTACCCCTTGCAGGAAATGCTGCGCACTCTGGCGCCGCCGTCGATGGCGCTCGAGGACCGGCTGGCCATGGCCAAGCGCCTGATCCGCTTCCTGCCCACCACCAACCTGTTCCGCCGCAATCCCTACCTCAACGACCATGTCACCGGCGGCGATGCGGGCCTCTACGATCTCCTGCTGCACAGCTGCGATCGTGCCTTCACCGTGCCCGACATCGGCAACATGGCTGCTACGGCCGGCCTGCGGGTCGTGGCCTTCCTCGAACCGGTGCGCTACGAGCCCGCGACCTACATGAGCGACCCGGTGATATCCCGGCAGATGAGTTCGCTGCCGCTGCTCGAACGTGCCGCTTTCGCCGAACGCCTGGCCGGCAATCTGCGGACCCACGTCTTCTATGCCTCGCGCGCCGGCTTCGACACGGTCGCCCGGCCCGAGGACACGTCGGCCATCCCGGTCCTGCGCGACATGGATGCGCAGAAGCTGGCGGCGGGCCTGCAGCCCGGCTCGCCCCTGGTCGCCAATCTCGACGGCTTCCCGTGGCGTGCGCAGCTGCCGTCGCTTGCGCCTCGCATCATCTCGCAGATCGACGGCCGCAAGACCGTGGCGGAGATCTACACGTCGCTGGGAGCCCTGGGCGGCTTGCCGCAGTGGGAGGATTTCTACACCCAGTTCGAGGACCTCTACGTCAAGCTGAACGGCGTCAATCACCTGCTGCTTCGGTTCCGCACCTGAGCCGCCGATGAACGGCCGCGTCCTGGCGATCGCGCTGGGCAATTCGTTCCTCTGGTCCGTCTACCTGCTGCTGACCCGCCACGTCGTGAGCGGCACCCACCTCGATGCCTGGGCCTACACGCTGGTGCAGTTGCTGAGCGCCGGCCTGGTCATGCTGTGGATCGGCCGCCGGACGCCGGGAAACTGGCGCGACCTGCTGGTGCCCTGGACGATCAGCTATGCCTTCATGCGCGTGATCATCAACGGCTCGACGTCGGCCGCGGTGGTCTGGCTGGCGATCACGCAGAGCACCCTCCTGTCGACCATGAGCGTCCTGATCGGCGCCGCCTCGGGATGGGCGCTGACCCACCAGGGACCGGCGCGGCGAGACTGGCCGGGGCTGGCACTTCTCGCTGCCGGGATCGCGGCCTTTGCGGCGGCCCTGGCGTCCGACACCGCCTGGCGCGGCATGCTGTGGCTGGTCCTGTCGGAGTCCGTGGCCGTCGCGGCGTCCTGGATGATCGCCTACCATCCGCGCAACCGCATGACCGATCCGGCGGCGCGGAGCCGCTTCACCGGCGAAATCCTGGTCGCGGCCTCGCTCGCGCTCATCCTGGTCTGGTCGCTGGCCGGGTCGGCGGGCTTCATGGCTTCGCCCTGGGCGGGCGCCGGCAATGCCTTCGGACGGATCGACCTCTGGCTCTACGCCGTGGCGGCCGGTCTCGTGTTCCGCGCCCCCGGAACCTGGCTGGGCTTCTGGACGATCAATACCACGGGCGTGCAGACCTACCTGATCGCACTGACGGCCATGCCGTTCTTCGCCATCGGCCTCGAAGCCGCCGCAGCTCGCCTGGGCTTGCTCACGCCCGCCAGCTTGTCGACGGCAGAATGGCTCGCCGCCTCGGTCATCCTGGCCGGGGCGATCTGGCTGATGGCGGTGCGGATGAAGACCGCGCCGCGCGGCGACGTCAACGCGCCTTCAGCACGTCGGGATTGAGGAGGTTGATCGGCTTGCCGTCGAGCCAGGCCTCGATGTCCTCGATCGTGCCCTTGTAGAAGTGCCGGTAGCTCTCCTCGACGACGTAGCCCAGGTGCGGGATCAGCGTGACGTTGTCGAGCTTGGTGAAGGGATGGTTGGCCGACATCGGCTCTTTGTCATAGACGTCGAGGCCGGCGTGCATGATCGTGCGATTCTGGAGCGCCGCGATCAGGGCCGCTTCGTCCACGATCGGCCCGCGCGAGGTATTCACCAGAATCGCCGTCTTCTTCATCTTGGCAAGGTCGGCCGCGCCGATCAGGCCTCGCGTGCGATCCGAGAGCGCCAGGTGGATCGACACGAAGTCCGACGTCGCCAGCAGCTCGTCCTTGCTGACGTATCTGGCACCGCCGGCTTCCGCCTTCTCGGGCGTGAGGTTCTGGCTCCAGGCCACGACATCCATGCCGAAGGCCTTGCCGTAGCGCGCCGCGCGGCTGCCCAGCTTGCCGAGGCCGAGGATGCCCAGGCGCTTGCCTTCAAGCACGACCATCTGCTCGATGCCGTCGTGCCACTTGCCCTGGCGCGCCAGCCGTTCAGCCTTGGCAAGATCGCGCGCGCACATCATCAGCAATGCCCAGCCGAGCTCGGCTGTCGGCGCATTCGAACCGCCGCCCGGCGTCGTCGAGATCGGAATGCCGCGCTCGGTCGCCGCCTTGTCGTCGAGGCTGGCCGCCCGCGCACCGGTCAGGACCATGAACTGGAGGTTGGGCAGCTTCTCGATCAGCGCCCGCGGAAAGGCGGTGCGTTCGCGCAGCAGTCCCAGGATCTGGAACGGCACCAACTTCTGGGCCGCCTCCTCGACCGAGGCGAAGGCCTCGTGGAAGACCGTGATCTCGATGCCGCGCTTCCTCAGCCGATCCCAATCGGCCATTCGCAGAGCGACTTTCTGATAATCGTCGAGCAGGGCGAGCTTGAGCGTTTGCGGCATTGTGTTTCCTGAGAATGATGGCGGACGATGGAGGGCCGCATGATTTCGGTCAAGCAACTGCGTCAGCCGTTCGTCGGTGAGATCTCCGGGATCGAGGTTTCGCGTCCACCGAGCCCGTCCGACCGAAAATCGATCGTCGATGCGATCGACCGCTACGCCGTTGTGGTCTTTCACAGCCGGGCTGACGCGGGACGGCTATTCGCCGGAAAGAGCGTCCGGCCTCTTCGGAGGTTCAGCCGACGGCGATGTTGTCGATCAGGCGGGTACGCCCCAGGCGGGCGGCGACGATGACCCGGGCGGGGCCGGTCACCGTCTCGAGGGGCCGCAGGCTCTCCGCATCGACCACGGTCAGGTATTCGACCTTGTCGAAGCCCGCGGCAAGAAGTGCCTTGGAAGCAGCCGACGTCGCTTCCGTGCAGGAGCCACCACCGCCGCGAACGGCCGCCGCCACCGCATTCATCTCGCGAAAGAGGCTGAGCGCCGTCTCGCGTTCGGCCGGGCTGAGGTAGCGGTTGCGCGACGACATGGCGAGGCCATCCGGCTCACGCACCGTCGGCATGCCGACGATCTCGAACGGCATGGCGAGGTCGCGCACCATCGTCTTGATGACCTGGAGCTGCTGATAGTCCTTTTCGCCGAAATAGCCGCGATCGGGCATGGCCATCATCAGCAGCTTGGTGACCACCGTCGCCACGCCGTCGAAATGGCCGGGCCGGAACGGACCGCAGAGGCCATCCGTGACGCCGGTCACTTTTACGGTGGTCAGCATCGGCGCGGGATACATCTCGTCCTTGCCGGGCGCGAAGACGATCCGGCAGCCCGCCGCTTCCAGCTTGGCGAAGTCGCCGGCCTCGTCGCGCGGATAGGCGGCGAAATCCTCGTTGGGCCCGAACTGGGTCGGGTTGACGAAGATCGACGCCGCCGGCACGTCGCCGCGCGCGATGGCGCCCTTCACCAGGCTGACATGCCCCTCGTGCAGGGCGCCCATGGTCGGAACCAGGCCGATGGTGCGACCGGCCGTCCGGAAGGCAGAGACCACCTTGCGCAATTCCGCAACGGTGCGCACCACCGCGAGGCCGCGTTCCTGAGGCTGGCTGTCCTTGATCGTCACGCGATACTCTCCGCTTCTGAAATCGTCGGGGCGGACCTTGGCAATCATCGCCGCCGACCGCAAATGCCTCAGGGAGAAAACATGCAGCCCAGACCCGGCGTCAGCCAGACCCTCGCCCGCTTCGTCGCCGATACCAGATGGGCAGACGTTCCGGACAAGGTGCGGCACGAGGCCAAGCGCGCGCTACTGAATTTCTTCGCCGTGACGATCGCGGGCTGCCGCACCGAGCCGGTCGAGCTGGCCCTGGCCTCGCTCGCCGAATTCTCGGGCGGCAAGCTGGCGACCATCGTCGGCCGAAGCGAGCGCATCGACGCGCTCAGCGCCGCGTTCCTCAATGCCGCCGGCGCCAACGTCTTCGACTATTGCGACACGCACCTGCCCACGGTGGTCCATCCGACCTCGCCGGTGGCGCCGGCGCTGTTCTCGCTGGCCGAGATGCGGCGCGTCAGCGGACCGGAGCTGCTGCTGGCCTTCGTGCTGGGCTTCGAGATCGAATGCCGCGTGGGCGGCGCCGTGTCGCCCGGCCACTATCCCAAGGGCTGGCACATCACCTCGACCTGCGGCGTCTTTGGCGCGGCAGCAGGTGTCGCAAAGCTGCTCGGCCTCAGCACACAGCAGATCGTGTGGGCACTGGGCAATGCCTCCACCCAATCGGCCGGCCTCTGCGAGTGCCTGGGCTGGCCGGCCAAGAGCGTGAGTGTCGGCAACGCCGCGCGCAACGGCCTGTGGTCGGCGCTGCTCGCCGAGAAGGGCTTCGCGGGGCCGGCCGAGCCGATCGCCGGCGCGCAGGGCTTCCTCGCCGCCATGGGAGAGCCACCGAACTGGGCCGCCCTCACCGAGGGCCTCGGCGAAACGTGGGAGCTGAACGACAACTCGATCAAGCCCTACCCGTGCGGCTTCGTGATCCATCCGCTGCTCGACTGCGCGCTCGACTGGCGGCGCGACCACCCGACCGATCAGGTGACGCGCGTGGCCATCCGCGGCAATCCGCTGCTGCTGCAGCGCACCGACCGTCCCGAGGTCGCGTCGGGCCGCGAGGCCCAGGTGAGCCTGCAGCATGCCGTGGCCGCGGCCCTGGTCACCGGCAAGGCCGGGCTCGACCAGTTCACCGACGCCTGCGTCAACGACCCTGAAGTGGCCGCGATGCGCCGCAGGATCGAGGTCGCGAGCGATCCCGTCCTCTCCACCATCGCGGCGGAGATGGACTTCTGGACCACCGACGGCCGCCAGCACAGCGTCTCGACCCGGGCCGCGCGCGGCAGCCCGTCGAACCCGATGAAGGACACCGAGATCGAGCAGAAGCTGCGCGCCGAAGCCGGACGCTGGCGGCCCGGGCACGACGTCCAGCCGCTGATCGACGCGGTCTGGACGCTCGAGAAGAGCAGCGACGTCTCGGCCCTCACCGCCATGACGGTGCCGCGCTAGGCAAGCAACAATTACGGCTCTCCGCACGCCGGGGAGCCGTTGTCCCGATCGCGTGTCACACTAGAAAGTGTCTCACCAAGTTGAGACAAATGTTGTGACACGCATGCGCCCGGACTCCGGGCCGAGCCCGGTTTTGCGGGCTTTTCACGACGTCGTTTCTTCTTCTTGTGTCACAAGCCCGGCGCACCCTGTGACAGTATTCCTGTGACAGGGTGCGCGATGCGTCCGTTCCGACCTTGTGCGGCCTTCGGTAAGGGACGGGCTCTAAAACCGGACTCAGACGGCCTGGCGTGACGTACCATCCGTGGCGAGCTCCACCCTCGCATACGCGTCAACCCGCGGCGTGCGCGGGCGGGTCATGCTCATGTAGTCGAACTGGCGCGGTCCAACCGCCAGTTTGCCGGAAGCAATAGCATTTTCCTGCTGAACCTGCTCATCACATCTCCGTGAGCGAATGCTTGCAGTGCATGCACTCCGATGATTGCCTTCCGACGAGTCGCATGCAACCCTTCGCAACATCAGGGGAGTTTCCGATGTGCAACGTTTGCGATTCGCTTGGTCTGACGCGTCGCGGCCTTTTCTCGGCAGGGATGGGGGCGGCGCTGGCCGTGACGGCATCGGCTGCGGGAGTACGCGCCCAGCCGGCGCGGTCCGCCGAGACGCCGGACGCTGCGTTTGCCCGCCTGATGGAAGGCAATGCGCGCTATGTCTCCGGACAATTGAACGAGCGCGACTTTTCGGCGGGCCGCGCTGCCCGCACCCAGGGCCAGGCGCCGTTCGCCGCCATCCTGGGCTGTGCCGACGCGAGAGTTGCGCCCGAACTCGCCTTCGACCAGCCGCCGGGTGAATTGTTCGTCGTGCGTGTCGCCGGCAATTTCGTGACGCCCGACGGCCTGGGCAGCCTCGAGTACGGCGCCGCGGTGCTGGGCACCAAGGTGATCATGGTGCTGGGACACAACAATTGCGGAGCGGTCAACGCGACGATCACGGCCCTTCAACAGGGCAACACGCTGCCGGGCCACATCGCCGACCTGGTCAGGGCCATGAAGCCCGCCATCGAGCCTGTCCTGAAGACCCCCGGACCAGACCTGGCGCAGCGCGCCGTCGTCGCCAACGTGCAGGCCAACGTACGCCGGCTGCAGACCGAGAAGCCGATCCTGGCGGACATGGTCGCCGCCGGTAAGCTCCGCGTGGTCGGCGCGTACTATGACCTCGCCACCGGCAAGGTCGTCCCGGTCTAGACGGGGAGGCACGAGGGTGGATTGGCCGGAGAGCGCCGACCGAGGGAGCCTGCGCGGGCTACCGTTCATGGAGAGCCCCCCGAGGAGCGTCATCGCAAGACTGTGAGAGCCTATGATCCAATACCTGTTTGAATTCGACGATTGGATCGTTGGCGCGACAATCGTCTGCCTCTATCTGATTTCGGCACTTCTTCTATCTGCGATTGCTCTGTGGTCCCCATTTCGCACAAGAATGAATATTATCGGCTGTGCGACACAAGACCTGCTTTTCTTTCTCGGCGTCCTGTTCAGCCTGAGTATCGGATTCCTAGCCGTAGAAATCGAAGATCGAATACAGAAAGCGGCGAGTGCGCTCAGCGTGGAAGGCAATTCCCTTCGGGGGATCGCTTCGATCCTGAAAGTGGAAGGCCCGGAAGCAACCAACGTCAGGGCTGCAGCTCGCGGCTACCTGGAAAATTCGATCAAGCGAGAGCTTTCCGGCAGTCGAACGACCATTGAATTTTCGACTGCCTCGCAGAAGATGGAAGAACTTGGCGCGGCAGCGGCGGCTCTCACCGAGGCAAACGCCGTAAGCGGACCTGTTCGCAACATGATATTGGAGTTGGCCCTGAGAGCGTCGGATGCGCGCGCTCGACGGATCGGCTTGATGAGCGCCGAGCCCAATGAACTAAAATGGGCACTACTCCTCTATCTGCTTTTCTCGATCCAGGTGGCGCTGGTTCTGATCCATGGCGCGGATACTCGGCGAATGGTCGTCCATCTCTTGTTGATATCCCTCGCTGGAAGCTTGAGCATAGCGGCAGCCGCTCTTACGGAAGACCCGTTTACTCAGCCGAGAATGGTGTCCATTGCTCCGTTGGAAGCAGCCTTGGAAGCCTTGTCGAAGATTGACCGGCGATGATCGGCCGTGCGTAAAGGCTGCAAGCCTTCTCAACATGATCCAGGAAGTTCATGCCACCGCCTCCCGGGTTCAACGAACCCGGAGACGACCTCCGATCATCGAAAGGGCGCTTCACCACGACGCAGGGTGATGAACGCCACCTCGCCCCGGCAATTGAAGCGCACGGGCGGATGGGAGACGCCGACGCCGGCACTCGTGTAGCCGATCATCGCGCCTTCGCGCCAAAGCCCGACGGCACCATGGCGGCAGCGGTTGAGCGTCGTGACCAGAGGGCGCCCACCCGGCAGGCAGATCTGGCCGCCATGGGTGTGTCCCGCGAGATAGAGCGCGTAGCCGGCGCGTGCCGCGTGGTCCGCCATCTCGGCCGAATGGACCAGGGCGATGCGGCATTCGTCGGCGCCGACCGGCCGGGCGTGAGCGTGAAGCGCCTGCCGTGCCGCCTCGGTGTAAAAGCTGTTCACGTCATCCAGGCCTGTGAGCACGAGCCGGCCGGCGCCGCGATGGATCGCGACAGATCGATTGACCAGCACGTCGAAGCCCATGCCCATGAGCCGGTCGGCCACGCCTTGCGAATCGTGATTGCCGAGGATGGCAAGGCGCGGCCCCGCCACCTTCACGCCGCGCAGAGCCTCGCCGAGCAGGCCGGCGGAGCGCGCAACGGGTGCGGCGTGATGGCCGTGCACGTCGCCCGTGAGCGCCAGCAGATCGACCTCGGCGCCGTCGAGCAGGCCGTGCACCACCGATGCCAGCTCGGGCAGGACATCCAGATGCGTGTCGCTGAGGTGCAGGATGCGATAGCCGTCGAACGACGGCGGCAATCCCGGAAGGTGCACGTCAAACGCCACGCGCCGCAGATCGAGCGCATTGGCCTGCCCGCGCGCGTAGAGCGGCGTCGCGCGAAGGCCGGCCCCGAAGACATCGAGCAGGCGCGTGAAGAGAAGCTTGCGCCCGCGCGACCGCAGCCCGTCGGGGCCGCTGAGATGGCCGCTCGTTTCCAGACGCCGCCGCTCGGTCGCCCACTCGTCTTCGTACATCGCAGCAAACTAGCGCAAAGGAAGCGTCTGGCGCACCGGGATGATGGAACGGATCCGAATACGCGCGCCTGGGCACGCGCGCCTGGTCGCGGCTCCGAATTCAGTCCCGCCAGCGATCTCGTTCCAGATCCAAGCGGTTGCTGGCGTCAAACTTGATGCCTTCCTTTTCCAGCAAGCGTCGCTGGAGAATGTCCCCGCCATTGCGAGAGAGGCTGAACGACACTTCGCCCTTGGCGTTGACGACGCGGTGCCACGGGACGTTCGTTTTCGAGTCGAGGCCCTGAAGGACCCGGCCGACAAGGCGGGCACGTCTCGGCATGCCGGCCATCGTGGCGACCTGGCCATAGGTTGCCACCCAACCGCGGGGAATGCGGCGAACCACGGCGCAAATCGCCTCGGTGGCCGCATCGCCTCTCAGCGTGACGGCCGGGAGCGGCTTTCGTATGGAAAGCCCCGGCGACTTCCGACGTGCCGCTGCCGAGCCTTCGACGAACCTCGACGCAAGACCGACGCTGGCTCGAGGCCATTTGGGAGAACGTTTCACGCATGCTTCTCCAGGGCGAGAGCGCCGCCCCTTCAATCATACTCCAGACGATGATCTTCCTTGCCCACACAATCCCCTTTGGTCCCGACCCAAAGAGAAGCAATCAGCACTGAATGCTGATGCCCAGGAAATCCCGATCGTTGGTAGAAATTGGAGCGGGCGAAGGGATTCGAACTCTCGACCCCGACCTTGGCAAGGACCAGGAGTAAGCTAACTCATTGATCTTGCTGAGCACGATGTCCCACCGGCTGCCACCATGCGCAGGAACGTATCACGAATGACGCGCAACTTGCGCGCGCGGAAATCATTGCACTTAGCAAGCGCTCGCTAATTTTGCATGGAAAGAAATGGTGCCCCGAGAGAGGCTGCTGCCAGTGAGCTGGATCAAGGACTTACAGAAAAGTGGGACCGAAAAACATCCCACAGCTTCTCCAAGGATCTCAATTAGCAGAGTCCCATTTCCTCAACAATCCGCGGACCTGGGGCCCGCTGATTAAGAGGCCCCACACTTGAACACGTTACCAAGGAGTTAGGCTGTAAACTGACGTGTCGAATCGGTCGAAAACAGCAGTTTTGTGATGGTTTGTGTAAACCCCGACTCGGATACTTTTTGGCACACTAATCATACCACGCCCGTTTCCCCGAATTTAGTAAGCACTTGCTAATGGTGCCGTGGGCGGGCAACTCGCTGGTCCAGTACCGTTTCTGCACAGTCCCCTATTTTCTTGACGTGATCACGCAGGCGTTCGACCGTTGTCGATGATAGGCGCTGAGTTGGAACGACAGGGGAACCCAATCCATGATGAGCGTTCAAAAATTATGGATCGGCCTGCTGGCGATCGGCGGCGCCCTCGCGGCCGCGTTCGCCCCGGCGTTCGCGCAGTCAACGCTGAGCGGTCAAGTCCTCGGCGCAGGCGCGCCGGTCGCCAACTCGACGGTTACCTTATGGGCGGCGAGCGCGGGCGCACCGGCACAGCGCGGTCAGACGCGAACTGATGGCGATGGCCGCTTCGTCCTTAGCGCACCGGACGGCGATGCCATTCTTTACCTTGTCGCAAAAGGGGGCCAGCCCACCGTCGGCAAAACGACCGCTGACAATCCCGCTATCGCCTTGATGTCGGTACTGGGGAGCAAGCCTCCATCGAAGATCACCATCAACGAGATGACGACTGTCGCTTCGGTGTGGACCAGCGCACAATTTTTTGACGGTTCGGTGCTCAAGGGCGATGCACTTGGCCTGCGCATTGCCGCCGGCAATGTGCCGAGCTTTGTCGATCTCATGACCGGCGGTTGGGGAGATGCCATCCAGGGCCCGCTCAACGGTGGCCAAACGGTTACCATGGCCAACTTTGCCACGCTGGCCGACGTGCTCGCTGGCTGCGTCACGCAGGTGATCCCGGATGCATGCAGCAAACTTTTCGCCGCGTCGACGCCGCCGAAAGGCGACGTGCCGACTGACACGCTCGCCGCCGCCCAATCGATCGCCCGCAATTCCTGGTACAAGCCTGAACGCGTCTTTGCCCTGCTCGAAGCCTTCTACCCGGTCCCGCCGGGCAAGACCATGCGCGCGGTACCGTACATGCCGTACCTCAGCTTCTCGCCCAGCGCGTGGGTGCTGCCCCTCAAGTTCGACGGCGGCGGATACCGCGCCGGCGGAAAGGCGATGTTCGACAGCGAGGGCAACCTCTGGGTCGGCGACAACTTCACCGTTGGCTGGCAGGCGCTGGACACGCTGTGGCAGGGCAACGCCACCAAGTTCAACCCCAATGGCAAGCCGCTGTCGCCGATCACGACCGGGTTCGTCGGCGGCGGGATGCAGGGCGGTACCTTTGGCGCCGCAGTCGATGCCAAGGACAACGCCTGGTTTTCCAGCTACGGAGGCAAGTCGATTGCGGTTTTCGATAAGAACGGCAAGCCGCTGTCGCCGCCGGAAGGCATCACTCTCAACGGCCAGCTCGGGCTCCTGCAGGGCATCATCGTCGCATCCAACGGCGACGTTTGGGTATTGGGGGTTTCGAAGAACCAACTCGTGCAGTTCCCCAAGGGCGATCTTACCAAGGGCCGGATCGTCTGCGAGGGCCGGACTGCGGAGCCGTGCAAGTCGTTCCTCGGGCCGTTCCACCTCGCCATCGATCAGCAGGACCGGATTTGGGTCTCGAATGGAGTTGGCGACTTTGTCACCCGATTTCCCGCTGCCGACCCGAGCAAGGTGGAGACATTCAAGACGGGTTATAGCGGAAGCGGTCTCAACATCGACAGCCAGGGCAATGTCTGGGTCACGAACCGGCTCGGTAGCGCCGAGCGGGGAAAGGTGGCCCTCGAAAAGTTCCAGAAGATCATGGCCACCAGCTACGACGATGAGTTCCTTGTCCGGACCATGTACCAGCAGCGCGGCGCGGAAGGGGGCAGCGTCACGCTGCTGAGGCCTGACGGCACCCAATATCCGGGTTCGCCCTTTGTCGGTGGCGGTCTCCCCGGTCCGTGGGCAGTTGTTGTCGATGGCAACGACAACGTCTGGATCTCGAATTTCGCCATGGCCAGCAGCCCGATTGTTCAGCTCTGTGGCGTCCGCACCGAGACGTGTCCACCTGGCATGAAGACCGGCGACCAAATCTCGCCGCCGGGCGGTTACGTGGGGGGCGGCCTGCAGATGCAGACCGACATCGCGATCTCGCCTTCGGGTGACGTCTGGGCGATGAACAACTGGCAAGCGATCGATAGTTGCTTCCAAGGTGCTGCCGAAGCGTTCTCGACTCTCTGCGGTGGGCAGGGCGTTGTGATCTTCTTCGGCATGGCTAAGCCAGTCCGCACGCCGCAGATCGGGCCGGCGCGCGCGCCTTAGGTGCGTTGGAGCGTTGAACCAGGTCAACTCTCGACCGCGCTGAGCCTCAGGGCAATTTGCAAAGTTGGTTACGGAAAAGCCGAAGTAGAACACTTGCGGGACGCTGCGGAACGCGCCGTTACGGGCGGCGCGCGCAACTGGCCGCGCATCAGTCCCATCGGCAGGGCATGCCGATGTGGCTCAAACCACTGAAAGGACTGGTAGAAAATTGGAGCGGGCGAAGGGATTCGAACCCTCGACCCCGACCTTGGCAAGGTCGTGCTCTACCCCTGAGCTACGCCCGCGCTCCGATCCGGCCGGGTAGGTGCCGGAAGGCGGTGGTGATAGGGGTTTTTCCGGAGCTTGGCAAGGGGTGGGGCAAGAGCCCCGAAACCTCAGCGCATGGCCAGCAGGCGCTGCAGATATTTGCCGTATTCGCTCTGCTGGATGGGCGCGATCAGCCGCTCAAAGGCGCCGTCGTCGATATAGCCCATGCGCCAGGCGACCTCCTCGGGGCTGCCGATCTGCAGGCCCTGGCGATCTTCCACCGTCTCGACGAACTGGGCCGCCTTCAGCAGGCTGGAGGGCGTGCCGGTGTCGAGCCAGGCGTAGCCGCGGCCGAGTTTCTCGACGGTGAGGCGTCCCGCCTTCAGGTAATGCGCATTGATGTCGCTGATCTCGAGCTCGCCGCGCGCCGAGCGTGGAATCTGCGTGGCGACATCGCAAACATCAGAGTCGTAGAAATAGAGACCGGTCACCGCCCAGTTCGAGCGTGGGTTCTTGGGCTTCTCGACGATGCTGGTCGGCTGGCCCGCGCCATCGAACTCGACCACGCCGTAGGCCTGCGGATCGGACACCCAATAGGCGTAGATCATCGCGCCGCTCGCCTTGGCGCCGCGCTCGGCGACGGCCGCCAGCGAGTCGCCGTAGAAAAGGTTGTCGCCCAGGATCAGGCCGACGCGGCTGGAGCCGATGAAGTCGCGACCGATCAGGAAGACTTCGGCGATGCCGCCCGGCTTGGGCTGGGTCGCGTAGGAGATATTGAGGCCCCACTGGCCGCCGTCGCCGAACAGGCGGCGGTAGGTTTCGACATCCTGCGGATTGACGACCAGCAGGATGTCACGGCACCCCGCCAGCATCATGGTGGTGAGCGGGTAGTAGACCATCGGCTTGTTGTAGACCGGCAATAGCTGCTTGTTGGCAGCACGGGTCATGGGGTAGAGCCGCGTGCCGCTGCCGCCTGCCAGAACAATGCCCTTCATCCCGACACTCTAGACCGGTCCCATGCTCAGCCCGCAACAACTATTCGTCAGGCTCGACGCGCTGGGCATCGCCCAACGCACCGTCGAGCACCCGCCGGTCTTCACCGTCGAGGAGGCCAAGGCGTTGCGCGGCAATCTGCCGGGCCACCACATCAAGAACCTCTTCCTGCGCAACAAGAAGGAGGAGATGTGGCTGGTGGTGGCGCTGGAAGATCGCGCCGTCGACCTGAAACGGCTGGGCGAGGCGCTGGGCGCCGGCCGGCTGTCGTTCGGCAGTCCGGACCGGCTGCGGCGGCATCTTGGCGTAGAGCCGGGATCGGTGACTCCCTTTGCCCTGGTGAACGATGAGACACGGGTGGTGAGACTGGCGCTCGATCGTGGCCTCTCCGATGGCGGGCCGGTGAACGCCCATCCGCTGGTCAACACCATGACCACGGCCATTGCGATCGGCGACCTGCTGCGGCTGTTCGAGGCCACGGGCCATGCTCCGCTTTGGCTCGACTTTCCGATCTAGTGTTATAATATAACAAAATGTTAGGCCGCCTTCTGCTCGCGGCGGCGCTGCTGCTCGCCGTCGTTCCCGCCTCCGCCCAATCCCCACCTGGATCGAAGATCAAGGTCGTGGCGACCTTTTCGATCCTGGGCGATCTCGTGAAGAACGTCGGCGGGGAGCAGGTCGAACTGTCGACCCTGGTCGGCCCCGATACCGATGCCCACACCTATCAGCCGCGGCCCACCGACGCCCGCACCCTGGCCACGGCCCAGGCGCTGGTCAGCAACGGGCTTGGGTTCGAGGGCTGGATCGATCGCCTGGCCAAGGCCGCACCCTTCAAGGGCCGCGCCATCGTGGCCTCGACTGGAGCCGCCACGATCGCGGCTGGCCCGTCACATGGTCATAGCCACGCCCACGGCCCCGACCCGCATTGCTGGCAGGACGTCGCCTGCACCCGGCGCTACGTCGCCAACATCGCGCAGGGCCTGGCGGAGGCCGATCCGGCGAACGCCGCGGCGTACCGCGAGCGCGCCGCGGCCTACGATAAGCGGCTGGCCGACCTCGACCAATGGATCCGGGCGGAGATCGGCAAGGTGCCGGCCGCGCAACGCAAGGCGATCACCGGACACGACTCACTGCGCTATTTCTCGAAGGCCTATGGCGTGCAGTTCCTGGCGCCGCGCGGCTACAACACCGAGAGCGAGCCGTCGGCCAAGGATGTGGCGGCGTTGATCCGCCAGGTGCGCGAGCAGAAGATCAAGGCGCTGTTCGTCGAGAACATGACCAACCCCGGCATGGTCGAGCAGATCGCGCGTGAATCGGGTGCCGTGGTCGGCGCGCGTCTCTACACGGACGCCCTGTCGAAGCCGGAGGGACCGGCCGCAACCTACGAGGCGATGATGCGCCACAACGTGACGGCCCTGATCGCGGGAATGCTG
>CAMDOT010000117.1 GCA_945903635.1 Rhizobium sp. Q54
CGCGACGGACTTTGCAACAATCCGATCGCTTCTCTCGACCGCGAGGAAGCAGGCGTGGAGCTTGCTCGATACCTTGATGAGCAATCCATTCAGCCTGATTCGACGATTACGATTGGCCTGAGCTTGGTCGAGGTAGCTGGGCAGTTACGGTAGTTCTTGTAATAATCCTACAATGGTTTTTACGACCGGTCGAGCGCCGGTGCTCGGATCCCGTGTGGGTGACATGATCGACAAACTCGAATTCCTTCTTGCCCTGGCGCGGGAAAAGAACTTCGGCAAAGCCGCCGAGCAGTGCGGCGTGACCCAGCCGACCTTTTCTGCAGGCATCAAGCAGCTCGAGGCGACGCTGGGCGTGCTGCTCGTTCATCGCAGCTCGCGGTTCATCGCCTTCACCGCCGAGGGCGAACGCGTCCTCGAGTGGGCTCGCGGCATCGTGGCCGACAGCCGCGCGATGCGGCAGGAACTGCGGGCCCTCAAGCATGGCCTGGTCGGTCGGCTGAAGCTCGCGGCGATCCCGACGGTGCTTCCCATGGTGTCGGCGCTCACCACGCCCTACCGCGCCAAGCATCCCAACGTGACGTTCACCATCCTGTCGCGGACCTCGATCGAGATTCTCTCGATGCTAGAAAATCTCGAGATCGATGCCGGCCTCACCTATATCGACAACGAGCCGCTCGGCCGGGTGCGCGCCGTGCCGCTCTATCTCGAGCAGTATCGGCTGCTGACCTCGGAGACGAGTCCGCTCGGCGATCGTGACAGCGTCACCTGGGCCGAGGTCGCCAGGATCCCGCTCTGCCTGCTGACGCCGGACATGCAGAACAGGCGCATCATCGACCAGTTGTTGCGCGCCGCCGGTGGCGGTGTGTCCGATCCCACGCTCGAGTCGAACTCGATGATCGTGCTGTTCTCGCATGTGCGGACAGGCCGCTGGGCAAGCGTGATGCCGGAGAAACTCGCCGACACTCTGGGCCTGACCGAGCACCTGCGCTCGATCCCGATCGTCGAGCCGGAGGCGGTCCACAGCATCGGATTGGTCGTCCCGGACCGTGAACCCATGCCTCCGATCGCCGCGGCCCTGGTTGCCGAGGCAAAGTTGCTCGCCGCAAGGTTGAGCTGAAAAGTCATTTATTATCAATATATTAGGGGTTATATCGGCTCGAGGCCGACCAAATTGCCCTGAACGATAGATATGTTCTATCGCAGCACCCAACAGCTTTATTGATCAAGGCCTGCGGCAAGCAGATTGTCCCGCAAATACAAGGGAGACCGAGCTTGCCCAAGGCAGCCGCGTGGGACGAAGCCGAGGCCCAAGACATCATCCGCCGGCACGACGGGCGGGAGGGCTCTATGCTGCCCATCCTGCACGACCTTCAGGCCGTCTTCGGCTGCGTCCCGCCGGCGGCCGTTCGTCTGCTTGCCGACGCCCTCAACCTCACCCGCGCCGAGGTCCATGGCGTGGTCAGCTTCTATCACGACTTCCGCGAGCAACCGGCTGGCCGTCACGTGCTGAAGCTTTGCCGCGCCGAGGCCTGCCAGTCGATGGATGGCGAGCGCCTGGCGCGCGCGTTCCTCGATCGGCTCGGCATCGAATGGGGCGACACGACGCCGGACGGCCGCCTCACCGTCGAGGCAACCTACTGTCTCGGCCTCTGCGCTTGCGCCCCCTCGGCAATGCTCGACGGCGAGCCGATCGCGCGGCTGACGCCTGTGTCGTTCGACGACATCGTGCGGGAGGCCGGACGATGACGACCCGGATCTTCGTCCCCCGCGATGCCGCCGCGCGTGCGGTCGGCGCCGATCGCGTGGCCGCGGCCGTCCTCGATGAGGCCAAGCGGCTTGGCCTCGCCCTCGACGTGGTCCGCACTGGCTCGCGTGGGTTGTTCTGGCTCGAGCCGATGATCGAGGTCGAGACACCGGGCGGCCGCATCGCCTTCGGGCCGATGACGGCCAAGGACGTTCCCGGTCTCTTCGCCGGTGGCCTGCCGCTCAGTACATCTCACCCGCTGTGCGTCGGCAGGCCCGAGGATATTCCCTTCCTGAAGCGGCAGACGCGGATCACCTTCGCGCGCTGTGGCATCATCGATCCGTTGTCGCTCGCCGACTATCGCGCCCATGGCGGCTATCGCGGTCTGGAGCGCGCCAAGAGCCTGGGCGCGGTGGCTACTGTCGAGGAGGTCACGAAGTCGGGCTTGCGCGGTCGCGGCGGCGCAGGCTTCCCGACCGGCATCAAGTGGAAGACCGTCGCCGACACGTCCGCCGATCGCAAATACATCGTCTGCAACGCCGACGAGGGCGATTCGGGGACCTACGCCGACCGCATGATCATGGAAGGCGATCCGTTCCTGCTGATCGAAGGCATGACGATCGCGGGCTTCGCCGTCGGCGCAACCAAGGGCTACGTCTACATTCGCTCGGAATATCCCGACGCCATCCGCGTCATGGAACGCGCCATCGTGCTGGCCGAAGCCGCGGGCCTGTTGGGCGCCGAGGCGAAGTTCGATATCGAGGTCCGTGTCGGCGCCGGGGCCTATGTCTGCGGCGAGGAGACCTCGTTGCTCGAAAGCCTCGAAGGCAAACGCGGCCAGGTGCGCGCCAAGCCGCCGCTGCCGGCGCACAAGGGCCTGTTCGGCAAGCCCACCGTCATCAACAACCTGATTTCGCTGGCCACAGTGCCCGCCATCCTGGCCGATGGCGCCAAGCACTACGCCGATCTCGGCATGGGCCGCTCGCGCGGCACGATGCCGATCCAGCTCGCCGGCAACGTCAAGCATGGCGGGCTGTTCGAGGCGGCCTTCGGCCTCACCCTGGGCGAGATCGTCGACGACATCGGCGGCGGAACGGCAAGCGGCCGGCCGGCGCGTGCCGTCCAGGTCGGCGGACCCCTGGGGGCCTACTTCCCGCGCGCGCTGTTCGATACGCCGTTCGACTACGAAGCCTTTACCGCGCGCGATGGGCTGATCGGCCACGGCGGCGTCGTGGTGTTCGACGACAGCGTCGACATGGCCAAGCAGGCGCGCTTCGCGCTGGAATTCTGCGCCATCGAATCCTGCGGCAAGTGTACGCCCTGCCGCATCGGCTCGATCCGCGGCACCGAGACGATGGACAAGATCATCGCGGGCGATCGGGCCGAGGCCAACCTCGCGCTGATCACCGACCTTTGCCAGACGCTGAAATTCGGCTCGCTCTGCGCCCTGGGCGGCTTCACGCCCTATCCGGTGATGAGCGCCATAAAACATTTCCCCGAGGACTTCACCCGCCCGCGCCTCGCGGCAGCGGCGGAATAGAGAGGAGAGCACCATGTCTCTCGTTCATGAAATCGACTACGGCACGCCGGTCAGCAAATCGGCCGAAACTGTAAAACTCACCATCGACGGCAACGAGGTCATGGTGCCCGCCGGCACGTCGATCATGCGCGCTGCCATGGACGCCGGCATCCAGGTGCCGAAGCTCTGCGCGACTGATTCGGTCGATGCGTTCGGCTCGTGCCGGCTGTGCCTGGTCGAGATCGCCGGCCGGCCCGGCACGCCTGCCTCGTGCACGACGCCGGTCGCCGCCGGCATGGTGGTCTCGACGCAGACCGAGCGGCTAAAACAGGTCCGCAAGGGCGTGATGGAACTCTACATCTCCGACCATCCGCTGGACTGCCTGACCTGCGCGGCCAATGGCGATTGCGAACTGCAGGACATGGCGGGCGCCGTCGGCCTGCGCGATGTGCGCTATGGCTACGCCGGCAAGAACCATCTCAAGCTCGAGAAGGACGAGTCCAACCCGTACTTCACCTTCGATGCCTCCAAGTGCATCGTCTGTTCGCGCTGCGTACGCGCCTGCGAAGAAGTGCAGGGCACCTTCGCGCTCACCATCCAGGGCCGTGGCTTCGACTCCAAGGTCTCGGCCGGCATGCTGAGCGACAATTTCCTGAGTTCCGAATGCGTGTCGTGCGGCGCCTGCGTGCAGGCTTGTCCGACCGCCACCCTGTCGGAGAAATCCCTGATCGACATCGGCCAGCCCGAACATTCGGTGGTCACCACCTGCGCCTATTGCGGTGTCGGCTGCAGCTTCAAGGCCGAGTTGCGCGGCGAGGAGCTGGTGCGCATGGTTCCTTACAAGGAGGGCAAGGCCAACCATGGCCATTCCTGTGTGAAGGGCCGCTTCGCCTGGGGCTACGCCAACCACAAGGAGCGCATCCTCAATCCGATGATCCGCGAGAGCATCGACCAGCCATGGCGCGAAGTGAGCTGGGAGGTCGCGATCGATCGCGTCGCCTCGGAGTTCAAGCGGCTCCAGAGCAAGCATGGCCGGCTGGCGATCGGCGGCATCACCTCCTCGCGCTGCACCAACGAGGAGACCTACCTGGTGCAGAAGCTGGTGCGCGGCGGTTTCGGCAACAACAACGTCGACACCTGCGCCCGCGTCTGCCACTCACCGACCGGCTACGGCCTGAAAGCCACCTTCGGCACGTCGGCCGGCACGCAGGATTTCGATTCGGTCGATCAGGCCGACGTGATCCTGATTGTCGGCGCCAATCCGACCGACGCCCATCCGGTCTTCGCCTCGCGCATGAAGAAGCGACTGCGCGCCGGCGCCAAGCTGATCGTGATCGACCCGCGCCGCACCGACATCGTGCGCATGCCGCATATCGAGGCGCAGTATCACCTGCCGCTGCGGCCGGGCACCAATGCCGCGATCCTGAACGCGCTGGCGCATGTCATCGTCACCGAAGGTCTGGCGAACGAGGCCTTCGTCCGCGACTTCTGCGACCTCGACGCCTTCGAGCATTGGGCGAGTTTCGTGTCGGAGCCGCAGAACAGCCCGGAGACGGTGGGCTCCATGGCCGGCGTGTCGCCCGAGGCGATCCGTGGTGCCGCGCGCCTCTACGCGACCGGTGGCAACGGCGCGATCTATTACGGCCTCGGCGTCACCGAGCACAGCCAGGGCACCACGGCGGTCATGGCGCTCGCCAATCTGGCGATGGCCACCGGCAATCTCGGCCGCCAAGGCGTCGGCGTGAACCCGCTGCGCGGCCAGAACAACGTTCAGGGCGCCTGCGACATGGGCTCCTTCCCGCATGAGCTGACCGGCTATCGCCACATCTCTGACGACGCCACGCGCACCATGTTCGAGAAGCTGTGGGGCGTCCCGCTCGACAATGAGCCTGGCCTGCGCATTCCCAACATGTTCGACGCGGCGATCGACGGCACGTTCAGGGGCATCTACGTCCAGGGCGAAGATATCCTCCAGTCCGATCCCAACACCGTCCACGTCAAGAAAGCGCTGGCGGCGATGGAGTGCGTGGTGGTGCAGGACCTGTTCCTGAACGAGACGGCGAACTACGCCCACGTCTTCCTGCCGGGCTCGACCTTCCTCGAGAAGGACGGCACCTTCACCAACGCCGAACGCCGCATCAACCGCGTGCGCAAGGTGATGACGCCGAAGAACGGCATGGCCGACTGGGAGATCACGCTCGCCATCGCCAAGGCGATGGGCTTCGAGATGCCCTACAACCATCCGTCCGAGATCATGGACGAGATCGCAGCACTGACGCCGACCTTCGCCGGCGTCTCCTACGACCTTCTCGACAAGGAAGGCTCGGTCCAGTGGCCGTGCAACGAGAAGGCGCCGACCGGCACGCCGATCATGCACATCGGCGGCTTCGCCCGCGGCAAGGGCAACTTCATGATCACCGAGTATGTGGCGACCGACGAGAAGGTGGGGCCGCGCTTCCCGCTGCTGCTGACCACGGGACGCATCCTGTCGCAGTACAATGTCGGCGCCCAGACGCGGCGCACCGACAACGTGGTGTGGCACGCAGAGGACGTGCTGGAGATTCATCCGCACGACGCCGAGGAGCGCGGTGTGCGCGACGGCGACTGGGTGAAGCTCGACAGCCGCGCCGGTGGTACGGCACTGCACGCGCGCATCACCGATCGCGTGGCGCCAGGCGTGGTCTACACGACCTTCCACCATCCCGAGACGCAGGCCAACGTCGTCACCACCGAGTTCTCCGACTGGGCCACGAACTGCCCGGAGTACAAGGTGACCGCCGTCCAGGTCTCGCCGTCCAACGGTCCCAGCGACTGGCAGAAGGACTATGCCGAGCAGGCCGAGCAGAGCCGGCGGATCGCCACCAAGATCGCGGCGGAGTAGGCAACCATGTCAGCGTCCGCCGACAGGCTGGTGACGATGGCCAATCAGATCGGGCGGTTTTTCACGCCCCAGCGCGGCGCCGATCCGGCTTCCGCCATCGCCGACCATTTGGAAAAATTCTGGGATCCGCGCATGCGTGCCGCCATCATGGCGCACCTGGCCGCGGGCGGCGCCGGTCTCGACGGCCCCGTCCGGGAAGCCGTGGGGCGCCTGAAGAAGGCGAAGGTTCCTGAAAAGGGATTGTCAGCCTAGCCGACATCGGCCACATCATTTCCGCGCCGATCCAACGCGCGGAGATGGGACAAATGGCGAAGCTCGAACTGGTGTTCGACCCGGCGGAGAACAGCCCCTCTGCGGAGCGAGTGAAGAACGGCGTCATCTTCCATAATTTCGCCGCGACAGGCGTGTCGGCCTACTACCCCACCAACTATTTCCTCAAGAGCGAGCGCGGCGAACTGATGGGCGGCCTGATCGGCATGATCTGGGGCGGTTGCCTGCACATTTCGATCCTGTGGGTCGACGAGGTGGCGCGCGGCCAGGGCAATGCCACACGCATGATGGATGCCGCGGAGGCCTATGCCCGCGAGCACCACTGCCACATGGCCACGCTCGACACGCATTCCTTCCAGGCACGGCCGTTCTACGAGAAACGCGGCTACGAAGTCTTCGGCACGCTCGACGACTACCCCAAGGGCCACAAGAAGTTCTTCCTCAGGAAGACGCTTTGATCCGTCGTCTCGGGCGGGGTAGTCCCCGCCCTGGAGCGAAGCGAAGGACCTCATTGATCGATCAGACGCGGACTCGTCAATGATGGTCGGTTTCCTGCGCGAGCGTGAGATCCTTCGCTTCAGCGTGGGGGTTACCCCGCGCGCCTCAGGATGACAAATTGAGTTCCTTCAGCTTCTTGTCGATCGCCAAAAGGTCGAGCCAGCTCTGGCGCTTGCTGGCGGGCGTGCGCAGCAGGTAGGCGGGATGGAAGGTGGGCATCGTCGGCACCTCGGTGCCGTCGTCCAGCTTCAGGCTCGTCCACTTCCCGCGCAGGCGCATGATGCCTTCGGTGGTGTCGAGCACCGCTTTGGCCGCCGTGCCGCCGGCCAGCACCAGCAGCTTGGGTCGGGCCAGTTCGATGTGGCGGCGCGTGAAGGCGAGGCAGATCGACTGCTCGGCCAGCGTCGGCGTGCGGTTGCCGGGTGGCCGCCAGAAGAGAATGTTGGTGATGTAGAGGTCGCGCTCGCGGCTCATGCCGAGGGCGGCGAACATGCGGTCGAGGAGCTGGCCGCTCACGCCCACGAACGGCTTGCCGAGACGATCCTCGTCGGCGCCCGGCGCTTCGCCCACGACCATGATGGGAGCACCCGCCACGCCGTCGGCGAACACCGTGTTCTTGGCGGTACGCTTCAGAGCGCAGCCTTCGAAGGCGCGGACCGCTTCTTCGAGTTCGGCGATGGTGGTGCAGCGCCGTGCGAGCTCGCGGGCGTCCTCGACGAGCTGCGGCGATTCGAGCGGTACCGGTGCGCGCGCCGTGGGTGGCGGGGTGGCCGCCCGGATGGGCGTCGGCGCCGTGGTGCTCCGCGGCGGCGCACTCGACGACAAGCTCGCCGGCGCGACGGCAGCGGGCGGCGGCAGAGCGAAGCGGTCGACGGCTTCCTCGCCGATGGTCTCGTCGAGTCCGTGTTCGACGTACCATTGCAGTAGTGAGGCGAGGTCCTCGCGCGCGAGCGCCGTCGTGTCCATCAAAGACTCTTCATAAAAGCGCCGAGGAGTGGCGCCCACATCGCAGCGTCGGCGTGGCTGGCCATGTGTCCCTTGTCCGACGGCATCTCGACATAGGTGAGGTCAACGCCCGCCTTGCGCATCTCGAGCGCGTGGGTAGCGCAGTCGGTGAGGTCGAACAACTTGTCGGTCTTGGAGATCACGTACAGGACTTTGGTCTTCTTGAGCTGGTCGTACTGCTTGGTGATGTCGAAGCCGTCGATCGCGCGCCGCAGGGTGACCAGCGAATGGCCGTCGTAGATCTTCGCCCAACTCTTCGCGGCGACCTTGGCCTCGGCCTCACCCTGGCCGTAGTTCAGCAGCGTCTCGTAGCGGATCTGTTCGAGCGTGCCGGGAATGCCGCCATTCTCGTAGTACCAGCCGCCGTTCCAGTTTGGGTCGTTGGCGAGACGCTTCTGCAGCGCCTCGAGTCCACCCAGGCGGCCGGGCGCGCGGGGCGCGGTAACGGACGCGGCGATGCCCTTCATGAAGCCGGGGTAGGACGCCGCCCACTGGAACGACTGGAAGCCGCCCATCGATGGGCCGACGACGGCGACCAGACTCGCGAGGCCGAGCGAATCGACCAGCAACTTCTGGCTCGCCACCATGTCGCGCAGGGTGATCTCGGGGAAGGTCGGGCCGTAGGGCTTGCCGGTACGCGGGTCGGTGCAGTTGGGGCCGCTGCTGCCGTGCGCCGAGCCCAGCGCGTTCACCGAGACGACGTAATAGCGGTCGGTGTCGATTGCTTTGCCGGGCCCGATCAATCCGTCGAACCAGCCCGCCGCGCCCTCGGGCACGCCGCGACCCTGCTTGCCCGGTGCGTTGCGGCCGGCGGCGTGATGGCTCGAGGTGTAGCCGTGGACCATCAGGACGGCATTGTCGCGCTGCGGCGACAGCACACCGTATGTCTCGTAGGCCAATTCGAGAACCGGGAGGATCTGGCCACTTTCCAGCCGGAATTCACGGGCAGAGAAGATCTTGCTGTCGATTTCAGTCAATGCCGCCACGGGAATTCCCCTTTTCCGCGGGTGGCGATCCTGCCCCCGACAGGCTATCTACACCGGAAGGATCGCCGCCGGCCGGCGGCGCGTCCATCTGGAAAAGGCATTGTAGAGCGAGACCGGCATGACGCGCGAGGCGATGGAATACGACGTGGTGATCGTGGGCGGCGGCCCGGCCGGGCTGTCGGCGGCGATCCGCCTGAAACAGCTCGCGGCGGAGCGCAATCACGAGGTCTCCGTCTGCCTGCTCGAGAAAGGCTCGGAGATCGGCGCTCATATCCTGTCGGGCGCCGTGGTAGATCCTGTCGGCCTCAACGAACTCATTCCCGACTGGAAGGAAAAGGGCGCGCCGCTCGAGACCCAGGTCAGCGACGACCAGTTCCTGTGGCTCACCAAGGCGGGCTCGTTCCGCTTCCCCAATTTCACGCTGCCGCGGCTGATGAACAACCACGGCAACTACATCGTCAGCCTGGGCGAGGTTTGCCGCTGGCTCGGCCAGCAGGCCGAGGCGCTGGGCGTCGAGATCTATCCGGGCTTCGCCGCCGCCGAGGTGCTCTACAACGACGACGGATCGGTGAAGGGCGTCGCCACCGGCGACATGGGCATCGCCAAGGACGGCACGCACAAGGACACCTACACGCCGGGCATGGAGCTGCATGCCAAGTACACGCTGATCGCCGAAGGCGCGCGCGGCTCGCTCGCCAAGATGCTGATGTCGAAGTTCGACCTGCGCGACGGCGTCGACCCGCAGAAATTCGGCATCGGGCTGAAGGAGCTGTGGCAGGTCGACCCGGCCAAGTTCAAGAAAGGCCTGGTCGTGCATTCGCAGGGCTGGCCGCTCTCGGAGACCGGCAGTGCCGGCGGCTCGTTCATGTACCACTTCGGCGACAATCTCGTGTCGATCGGGTTCGTGGTGCATCTCTCCTACGAGAACCCGTATCTGTCGCCGTTCGACGAATTCCAGCGCTTCAAGACCCACCCCGAGGTCGCCAAATACCTGCAGGGTGGCAAGCGGCTGTCGTACGGCGCGCGCGCCATCAACGAAGGCGGTTTGCAGTCGGTGCCGAAGCTCACCTTCCCGGGCGGCGCGCTGATCGGCTGCTCGGCCGGCTTCGTCAACCTGCCGCGTATCAAGGGCAGCCATAACGCCATCAAGAGCGGCATGCTGGCAGCCGAGTCGGCGTTCGAAGCGCTGGCAGCGGGCAAGACCGGCGGCGACGAGCTGATCGCCTATCCGGTGAAGGTGAAGGCGTCGTGGATCTGGAAGGATCTCGACAAGGTCCGCAACGTCAAGCCGGCACTGAGCTGGGGCACGGTGGTGGGCACGATCTACGGCGGCTTCGACATGTGGATGCACGATCTCGGCATCCGCCTGCCCTGGACCTTCCATCACAAGAAGGCCGATCACGAGACCTTGCGGCCGGCCAGCGAGTTCCAGCCCATCCAGTACCCCAAGCCGGACGGCGTGATCTCCTTCGACAAGCTCTCCTCGGTGTTCCTCTCGAGCACCAATCACGAGGAGGACCAGCCGGTGCATCTGAAGCTGCGCGACCCGTCGATCCCGATCGCCGTCAACCTGCCGCTCTATGCGGAGCCCGCGCAACGCTACTGCCCGGCCGGCGTTTACGAGGTCGTGACGGCCGACAACGGCCAGCCGCGCTTCCAGATCAACGCGCAGAATTGCGTGCACTGCAAGACATGCGACATCAAGGATCCGGCGCAGAACATCGACTGGGCGGTGCCCGAAGGTGGCGGCGGCCCCAATTACCCCAACATGTGACAGGTATGCGACGCACACTCCTCACGCTGCTTCCGGCTGCGCTGCTGCTTGCGCTTCCCGTGACCGTCGATGCCCAGCAGGGCGGGACGCCCAAGCCACAGCGCGGTCGCGTGATCGCGGCCACCATCGACGGCCGCTATCTCGCCGGGCGTGTGGCCGAGCAGGATCACGACTACGACACCGCGGCCGACCAGATGGACGCGGCCCTCGCGCTGGCGCCGACCGATCCCGAGCTGATCTATTCCGCCTTTCGCATGCGCATGTATGCCGGTCGCATCGACTCGGCCGCGCAGCTCGCGCCCCAGGTGCTGGCGACACGCCCGGGCGACGGCTTCGGCAATCTCGTGCTGGCGGTGCAGGCCATCAAGAAGGGCGAGTACAAGGCGGCCGAGCAGCAGCTCAACCGCATCGGCTCGGAAAACCAGCTCGGCCCGCTGCGCGACTATGTGATGGCCTGGCTGAAAGCCGGCGAGAAGGATTTTCCGGCCGCCCGTTCGTTCGTGGCCAAGCTGAAGCCGGCGGCCGGCGAGCGTGCCGAGGCGCCGGCGCTGATCATCGAGGCGCAGATCGACGAGCTGGCGGGTGATCGCGCTGCGGCAGAGGCGAAGTATCGCCGCGCAACGTCCCTCGATGCCGCTGGCCTCCGCACCACGCTGGCCGCCGCCGACGGGCTGCGCCGGCTCGGCAAGAACGACGAGGCGCGGCAGCTTCTCAAGACCTACGGTGAACGCTTCAGCGACTCGGTGCTGATGGATGCCCTGGTCGCGGCCAACGCGCCGCTGGCCAAGACACCCTCGCCGGCGGCGGGCATCGCCGAGATCCTGTTCGACATCGGCGGCATCCTGGCGTCGGATCCGCGCAATCAGCGCGCCGACCTGGCGCTGATCTTCGACCAGCTCGCCGTCAACCTGAAGCCGGACCACGATTTTGCCTGGCTGATGATCTCGAGCCTCTACGAGCAGTTCCAGCAGATCCCCAAGGCCATCGCCGCACTCGCCAAGATCGAAACGATCTCGCCGCTGTCGTGGCAGGCACGACTTAGGATGGCGGCGCTCGACGCCCAGCTCGACCGCTTCGACCAGTCGGTCGGCCGGCTCAACACGCTGATCGCGGAAAAGCCCGACCGCATCGACGCGGCCCTGACCATGGCCGATTTGCAGCGCGGCCGTGAGCGCTATGCGGAGGCGGTTGCCGCCTACGACATCGCGATTGGGCGCCTGCGCAAGGTCGACGAACGGCACTGGCCGATCTATTTCGGCCGCGGCATCGCGCTCGAGCGGACCAAGCAGTGGCCGAAGGCGGAAATCGACATGAAGAAGGCGCTCGAGCTCTCGCCCGAGCAGCCGCACGTGCTGAACTACCTCGGCTACAGCTGGGTCGACCAGGGCCTGCATCTCGACCAGGGCATGAAGATGCTGATGCAGGCCACGGCGTTGCGCCCGGACGACGGGGCGATCACCGACAGCGTCGGCTGGGCGTTCTACCGCGTCGGCCAGTTCGACAAGGCCGTCGAATGGCTCGAGCGGGCGAGCGAGCAGAAGGGCGACGACCCCACCATCACCGAGCACCTGGGCGATGCCTATTGGCACGTCGGCCGCAAGCGCGAGGCGCGCTTCGAATGGGAGCGTTCGCTCAACCAGAAGCCGGACAAGGATCGCGTGCCGATCATCAAGGACAAGCTCACCAACGGTCTCAACGCGTCCAACGACAAGCCGACCGTCTACGAGAAGCCGCCGGTCCCCAAGCAGGGCGGTTGAGCCGGCCACGCGTCCGCCGGAGCTCGTGCCATGCGGCTCGCACGCGCCAAGGTCAATCTCTGGCTAAGTGTCGTCGGCCGTCGCGCCGACGGCTATCACCTGCTCGACTCGCTGGTCGCCTTCACCGACCTTGCCGATACCCTCGAGGCCGGCCCTTCCGATGGCCTGTCGCTTGCCCTCGAAGGTCCCGAAGCGCCGAGCCTCGCAGGCGAGGCGGACAATCTCGTGCTGCGGGCGGCGCGCCTGCTGGCCGGCCGCGCCGGCGTCTCGCCGCGTGCCGCGCTGCGTCTTGCCAAGCACATTCCCGTCGCGGCCGGCCTCGGCGGCGGATCGGCCGACGCCGCGGCTGCCCTTCACGCCCTAATCGACCTGTGGCGCGTGGCCTTGCCGGTCGAGGAACTGTTCGATCTTGCCGCGGCGCTGGGCGCCGACGTGCCGATGTGCCTGGCCGGCCGGCCGGCACTGGTGTCGGGCGTGGGCGAGGTCCTGCAGCCGGCGCCACCCCTGCCGGCCTGCGCCATTCTTCTGGTCAATCCACGCACGCCGCTCGCCACGCCCGAGGTTTTTGCCGCGCGTCGCGGGCCTTTCTCGGCGGCGACACCTGTGCCGTCCTCATGGCCTGATCTGGATGGCCTGGTTGCTGCCCTGGCCGCACGCGGCAACGATCTCGCCGATGCCGCGATCTCGCTCAGGCCCGCGATCGCTGATGTGCTGGCAGCACTCGGCCGCACCGAAGGCGTGCGTTACGTCGCGATGAGCGGCAGCGGCGCCACCTGCTTTGCGCTGTACGACGATGTCGATGCAGCGGGCCGGGCTGGGGCAGGGCTGCCGGATCTCTGGTGGCAGCATGCCGGCAGGCTGATCTCCGACTGAATGCCGAACGTCAGTTGGCCTTCGGCACCATGAGCTGGCGCAGCTCCTTCAATGAGTCGAACAGCGCCTTGCTCGGCTCGCCGGTCACGCTGAGGGCGGCGGCGCGTTCGTAGTCGCGGATCGCGGCGCGCGTGTTGGGGCCGTTCAGGCCATCTGGCATGTCGCCGGAAAAGTTGAGATCGCGGAGCAGTTGCTGGACAGCCCTCACCTGATCGACAGGGGCCGTCGGCCAAGCATCGGGCACGGTCGTGGCGGGCAGGCTCTTGCTCGCCTCTTTGGAAATCTCCTTGGGCATCGTGCGCGCGATCTCGGCCGATGTCGGTGGCGGCGGCGGTGGCTCCGGACGGCCGATGTCGATGGCCACGGGAGCCGGAGCGGGCTTTGGCGACAGGTTGGGCGGATCGATCTTCGCTGCCTCGATCTTTGCAGCCTCGGCTTTCGCCGCTTCGGCCTTCACGGCTTCGGCTTTCGCCGCTTCAGCCCTTGCCGCTTCAGCCCTTGCGGCCTCAGCCTTCGCCGCTTCGGCCTTCGCTGCCTCGGCCTTCGCTGCCTCGGCCTTCGCGGCGTCGGCCTTCGCGGCGTCGGTCGCTGCGGTCTCAACCTTAGGTGACTCGGCCTTCGGCAGTTCCATCTTGGGCAATTCGACGGTCGGGATCTCGATCTTCGCGGGCGGTGGCAAGGGCAGTGGCGAGGTGGCGACGACGTCGCGACTGGCGAGCGATTCCTTCAGGGCGACGTAGACGTCGCGGGTCGGCTCGCCGGTCTCGCGCATGGCGGTGCCGCGCTGGAAGGAGCGGATGGCCGCACGAGTCATCGGCCCCATGGCGCCATCCGGCCTTTCGCGGAGAATCCTGAGATCGAACAGGGCCTGCTGGATGACGCGGACCTGGTCGTTTGCCGCCTTGGGCCAGCCCGGCGGATCGATGTCGGCGGCAGGCGGCGCGGGATCGAGCGACCCGACAACGGGCCCGGCCGGCGCCGGCGCGACAGGCGCCGGCTTGGCCGGCGTCAGCGCCTCGACGATGAGCTTGAACTCGGTTTGTCCCAGCTGCTGTGCCCGCTCGAGTTCGGCCGGCGTCAGAATGCGCTGCAGCGTCTGGCTGCGCTGGCTCGCCGTCTTGGCCAACGCCGTCTCGGCACCGCGATTGGTCTGGCGCTCGAATTCGGCGGTGATCGCGAACCAGGCGAGCGCGGTCGCGGCATCCTTGGGCGCGGCATCGCCGCGTTCGTGGATGTCGCCCAGCGTGAACATCGATGCCGCCATGCCCTGGCGTGCCGCCGAGCGCAGCAGCTCGACGGCTTCCTTGCCGTCGCGCGGCGCGCCCTTGCCGTCGCGCAGCAGCAGGGCGAGGTTGTGCTTGGCTGCGGGCAGGTTGGCGGCGATGGCCTTGCGGTACCATTCGATGGCCCGCGCCGAGTCGCGCTCGACCACGAAGCCGCGCTCGTACATCACCGCGACATTGAAGGCTGACTGTGCCGAGCCGCGCTGGGCGGCGCGCAACAGCCATCCGGCACCGGCCTGCTGGTCCTTGGTCACGCCGACGCCCTGGACCAGCCGACGGGCAAGTTCCTCCATCGCGGGGATCTCGTTGGCGGTGGCCTTGGCGCGAAGTTCGTCGATCGGCATCGCTGCCCAGTCGATGGGCTTGGGCGGCTCGGCCGGGACTGCAGGCGGCATCGTCGACTCCGCAACCGGCGGATCGGCGCTGCGGGCGACATCGATGCTGGTCAGTTCGGGCGGGGCCGGCGCCTCCGGCACGACGATCGAGGCCGGGCTGGCAAGGGCCGGGCTGGCGAGCGGCGGGGTGGATGAGGCTTCGCCGGCGGTGGGTCTTTCCGGCGTGTCGGACGGCCGAATCAGCCAGGCGCCGGCCGAGGCGGCGCCGACGATCAGGATCGCGACACCGGCCACAACGACCGGCCGCTTCGCCAGCGAGGGCGCGATAGCCAGCGATCGGGGCCAGTTGAGCTTGCCGGTCATCCTCCAACCATAGCCGAGACCGGGCGCTGCCGAGAAGGCGTCGCGCGGTGGCGGACGACGATTAGGGCGGTCAGCAGAACGACGGCGCCCGCCTGATGCGCCGTCGCCAGACCGATGTTGATTCCACTCAGAATCGTGGCGATTCCGAGGCCCAGCTGCAGCAGCGCCATCGCCGCCGCGGCCAGCGTTTCGGGCCGTCGCACCCGCCAGGCCAGCGCCAGCACGCCCAGCACCAGGAGCTTGGCCAGCCAGCGATGGATGAACTGGATGGTGGTGCCGTTCTCGAACAGGTTGAGCCACCAGGGCTGGAGCTCGAACAGACCCGGGGGGATCCAGTAGCCCGACATGGTGGGGAAGGTGTTGTGTGCCGATCCCGCCCGCAGCCCGGCCATCAGCGCGCCCCAGGTGAGCACGACGAAGAGAAAGGCGATCAGCCCCGTGCTCTCGCGCGATGTCTTCGCGTCGTCGTGCCGCGCCGATGACGGCCCGAGTTCCAGGATCAGCCAGACGGTGTAGGCGTAGAGCGCCACCGCGAGCAGGAGATGGGCGGCGAGCCGGTAGTGGCTGACCGCGGGCCGGTCGATCAGGCCCGATGCCACCATCGCCCAGCCCAGCGCGCCCTGCAGGCCACCCAGCACCAGCAGCGCCAGCAGCCGCGGCTTCAAATAGGGCGTGAGTTCGCCCCGCAGCCAGAACCAGGCGAGTGGCACCGCGAAGACGACGCCGATCAGCCGGCCCCACAGGCGGTGGCTGTACTCCAGCCAGAAGATCTGCCTGAATTCCACGACGTTGAAACCACGATTGATCAATCTTCCCTGCGGCGAGGAAAGATACTTCTCCAGTTCGACGCTCCACGCCGCATCGGAGAGCGGCGGCAGCCAGCCGGTCACCGGCCGCCATTCGACCATCGACAGGCCCGATTCCGTCAGTCGCGTGAGCGCGCCAATCACGATCATGAAGAAGATCATCGCGGCAACGACGATCAGCCAGTTGCGCACGGAGGCGGGAGCGGTTTTCATGGACGCCCGACCATGCGCGAAGCTGGAGGCGCCGTCATCTGGCATAAATGTCGCTAATCGGTCGCATGAGGCGCGATGCCTTGCGCTTGCCGGCGGCCCCGGTTAATCGGTTCGCGTACGAACAAAATACCCCTCGCTCCGTCTGGATATTTGGCAATGAATGCGCCCCGGCTGGCGCCCGTGCTCTCCCACGGGTTCGCCTTCAACGACCTCTACGACCGCGATGGTCTCGGCCGCCTCGACGCCGCATTCGCCGCCTGGCTGCAGAGTGTCGACGCCGGCCTTCATGCGCGACTGATGGCGGCGCGCGCGACGCCTGACGAACTCGCGGTCAAGGACGAGTCGAACCTGCTGATCGAGCTCGCCCGGCCGCTCGAGGATTTCGTCGGCGCCCTGTTCGGCGTGGCAGCACCTGTCGCGGAGCTGCGTGGCCGGCACAGTCGGCTGGCGCCGCTCTACGACTGCAAGCGGCTGTTCGTGCAGCGCTACGTCACGCGTGCCATCAAGGCCGATGCGGCGATGGCGCTCGACGGCGAAAGCGTCACGACAGGCGTCAAGCTCGGGGCGGGTTTTGCCGATGGGCTCGAGGACTGGGAACTCTCCTTCGCGCTGGCCGTTCGCGATCTCGTCGGTGCGGAATTCAAGGTCGAGACGCCCGGTCCGGAAATCGAGGCGCTCGCGCGCTACGCGGCCTGGGCGTTGCATAATCCGGAGGGCAAGAAGCGCCATCGCGACGGTCCGCTGTTCAAGGTGCCGCACAAGATCGATCCCGAGCATCTGGTGCCGATCGAGACCGAGGTCGTGGATGGCGTGACGCGCATGAAGCTGCCGCGCTCGATGCTGCGCCATCGTGAAGGCTTTGCGCTCACCGACGAGGGCTTCGACCTCGTGCGTGCGCTCGACCACACCAACTACTGCATCTGGTGCCACAACCAGGGCAAGGACAGCTGCTCGCGTGGCCTGAAAGATCGCAAGACTGGTGTCTTCCAGAAGTCGCCGTTTGGCGTCACGCTGGCGGGCTGCCCGCTCGAGGAAAAGATCTCGGAGATGAACCTGCTGAAGAGCGAGGGCTTCTCCGTCGGTGCGCTGGCCATGGCGGTGGTCGACAATCCGCTGGTCGCGGCGACAGGGCATCGCATCTGCAACGACTGCATGAAGGCCTGCATCTATCAGAAGCAGGAACCGGTCGACATCCCGCAGATCGAGACCCGGACGCTGAAAGACGTGCTGGCACTTCCCTGGGGCTTCGAGATCTATTCGCTGCTGACGCGCTGGAACCCGCTCAACCTGCGCCGCCCGATCCCGCGTCCGTCGACCGGCCGCACCGTGCTGGTGGTGGGCCTGGGTCCTGCAGGCTTCAACCTCTCGCATCATCTGATGAACGACGGCCACACGGTGGTGGCGATCGACGGGCTGAAGATCGAGCCGCTGCCGCCCGAACAATCCGGTGTGCTGGCCGACGGCGCCCGTGTGCCGTTCGCCGCCGTCCAGGATGTCGCGAGCCTGCGCGAGGATCTCGGCGAGCGGGCGATGGCCGGTTTCGGCGGCGTCGCCGAATACGGCATCACCGTGCGCTGGGACAAGAACTACCTGAAGATGGTGCGGCTGCTGATCGAGCGCTGCGGCCAGTTCTCGATGTTCGGCGGCGTGCGCTTCGGCGGCACGGTGACGGTCGAGAGCGCGCTCGCCATGGGCTTCGACCACGTGGCGCTCTGTGCCGGCGCCGGCAAGCCCACCGTGCTCGACCTGCCGAACGGCCTGGCGCGCGGCGTGCGCGCTGCTTCGGATTTCCTGATGGCGCTGCAGCTCACGGGCGCTGCCAAGAAGGACTCCATCGCCAACCTGCAGATCCGCCTGCCGGTGATCGTGATCGGCGGCGGCCTCACCGGCATCGACACCGCCACTGAATCGCTCGCCTACTACCCGCTGCAGGTCGAGAAGTTCTTGGCGCGGCACGAGATCCTGGTCGCCGAACGCGGAGAGTCCGTCGTGAGTGCGGCCTGGAACGACGAGGAACGCGAGATCGCGCAGGAGTTCCTGGAACACGCCAAGGCTATTCGTGCCGAGCGTGCGACGGCTGCGCGCGAAGGCCGCGAGCCCGACATCGCCAGGCTGGTCAACGGCTGGGGCGGCGTCTCGCTGGTCTATCGCCGCCGCCTGATCGACTCGCCGTCCTATACGCTGAACCACGAGGAAGTGTTCAAGGCACTGGAGGAGGACATTCGCTTCGTCGAAGGGCTCTCGCCAGTTGCTGTAGAAGTCGACGCCAACGGCCATGCGAAGGCGCTGAAGGTGGCCGGCGAGCAGAACGGCGCCAAGGTCGAGGCGACCTTGCCGGCGCGCACCATCCTGGTGGCGGCGGGCACGCAGCCCAACACGGTGCTGGCGCGCGAGGACGCGACGCACGCCTTCATCGACGGCAAGTATTTCCGCGCGCTCGACGAGGAGGGCAACCCCGCCACGCCCGAGCGCATCTGCAAGCCCACCGATGTGCGCGTGCTGATGTACCGCCACGGCGACGGCCGCAGCATGTCGTTCTTCGGCGACTTGCATCCCTCGTTTGCCGGCAACGTCGTGAAGGCGATGGGCGGCGCCAAGCAGGGCTATCCGGTGTTGACCCGGACGATGGAGCGGCTGGCGGCACCGGCGCGGTCGCCCGAAGCGATCCTGGCCGAAGCCAACCGCGACTGGCGCGCCAAGGTCGTGCGCGTCGATCGGCTGACGCCCACCATCGTCGAGGTCATCGTCGAGGCGCCGGCTGCCGCCCGCAACTTCGAGCCGGGCCAGTTTTATCGCCTGCAGAACTACGAGGCGCGCTCGAAGAAGGTCGACGGCACGCTGCTCACCATGGAAGGCCTGGCGCTGACCGGCGCCTGGGTCGACAAGGACAAGGGCCTGCTGTCGCTGATCACGCTCGAGATGGGCGGCTCGTCCGACCTCTGCGTGCTGCTCGAGCCCGGCGAGCCGGTGATCGTCATGGGGCCGACCGGTTCGCCGACCGAGATCGAGCCGGGCGAGACCGTGGTGCTGGCCGGCGGCGGTCTCGGCAATGCCGTGCTGTTCTCGATCGGCCAGGCCTTCCGCAAGGCCGGCAGCAAGGTGCTCTACTTCGCGGGCTACAAGAAGGTGAGCGATCGCTACAAGGTGGAAGAGATCGAGGCTGCCGCCGATGTCGTGGTGTGGAGCTGCGACGAGGCGCCGGGTTTCCCGGTCGACCGGCCGCAGGACAAATCGACCGTCGACAACATCGTCGAGACGATGCGCAAGTACGCCGCGGGCGAACTGGGTGCACAGCCGATCCCGTTCAGCGACGCCGACCGGATCGTGGCCATCGGCTCCGACGGCATGATGAACGCCGTGCGCCTGGCACGCCACGGCGTGCTCAAGGCCTATCTGAAGCCCGGCCACCGCGCGCTGGGATCGATCAACTCGCCCATGCAATGCATGATGAAGGAGATCTGCGCCCAGTGCCTGCAGCTCCATAAGGACCCGGTGACCGGCAAGGAGACGGTGGTGTTCTCCTGCTTCAACCAGGACCAGGAACTCGACCGCGTCGACTTCGCCAACCTGCGTCAGCGTCTGCGGCAGAACGGGGCGCAGGAAAAGATCGGCGCGCTCTGGATCGATCGCTCGCTCCGCAAGCTGGGCGCCCGGGGCTAGAGAGTGCCGTCGTCCTGAGCGAAGCGTAGCGTAGTCGAAGGACCTCTTTTCCGACGCACGATCTGACGAAGCGAAAA
>CAMDOT010000118.1 GCA_945903635.1 Rhizobium sp. Q54
GTCTCTCCACTCCGCGCTGCGCGCTCCGGTCGAGACGACGGGTTCCTCTGTGTCGGACCTCAAGTCATCCAGCTCTAGGGGCACGGCCGCGCCGAGAAGTGGCTTAGTGGATCGACCGCCAGGCCAGCTCACGCAGCCTTACCCAGTCACTGACCCAGCAGCAGCGGTGATCGAACGCCGGCACGACGATCAATTCCGCCTGCGGGCCCAGCCTGGAGACGGCGGATCGAATCGAGTCGACGGGAACCGTGGCGTCCCGCGATCCGGCAAAAGCGACCAGCCGTGTCTGCGCGAGGCGTTGCGCCTGATCGAGCGGAGACTCCGATCCATCGAGCGGCGACACCCCCATGCGGCGCGTCCAGTCCGCCACGTCGAGCGGCGCGGCGACGGTGACCAGGAGCGATACGTCGCTTCGGCGGGCCGCCACGAGTGCGGCGACCACGCCGCCGCCGGAGTAGCCCACCAGCACCAATGAACGCTCCGGACTACGAAGGCGCTCGCGGGTGATGGCATCGTCGATGGAGGCCACGACGTCGGCGCCGAACCGTGCGGTGGTCCAGGTGCGCACGCCGCAGCGCGGGTCGCCGCGGCCGGGCGCGAACTGGCAGGGCCGTCCGAGGTAGAGCACGGCCGGCCCCGGATCGGCGGCGGCAAGGCGCAGCGCCAGCGGATCGACCGGCGTCGGATCTGTCGACGGCGTGCGCGAGTCGAGATAGGCCAGGCCATCGCCCTCGATGTAGACGAAGAGCGGACCGGGTTTGCCGTCGTCGCGCCGATAGATCTGCAGGTCGAAGGTCGAGCCTTTCGACGCGCCCCTGGAGGTAAGCGGTTCGAGGCCTGCCGTTTGCGCGATTGCCGCGGCCGTCGCATCGCGTCCCGCGCCGCTGTGGCCGCACGCAACAAGCATCGCCGCCGCGGCGACGATGCCGGCGAGGCGACGGCCGATGTCGCTCGCGGCAGCCATGGGCCTGCCGTCACCGCGTGGTGCTTACTTCCTGTAGGGCGGAGTTGGCCTCGACCATGCCGGGAGCGCCCTTGCTGGCGCGATCCTGGAGAGCCTTCAGCACGCCTTGGTTGACGGTGGTGGTACCAGTGTAGGTGTTGGCCCTGAGGGTGCCCAGCCCATCTATATCAGCCAGGGTTACGGTGCCCGTCTTGGTCAGGGTCTGCGGCAATTGCGGACCATTTCCAAAATCGACGTCCATCAGATTGCCGTCGCGGCCGACCCGCAGATTTGCCTTGAGAGTCTTCACGGCATTGGCTGGCAATGATGCGGTGAAGACCACCTGCGTGCCGTCGGTCTTGATCGCGATGATGGCGATGACGACCAGCAGTTCGATCAGGGTCTTCTGCGGCAGCGGCGTATTCGGTCCCACCGTCGTCTTCAGCGTCGAGGCAATATCCCCGCCGTTGAACTCGACGATCGTGTTGCCGATCGGTAGCTTGCCGAGACGAGACCACCCCTCACCATCACTCCGCGTCTGGAGCGTGCCACCCGGGCCTGTCGCCGTCACGCCGACGTTCGGCAGCTTTGCGTGTCCGTCGGTGAAGCCGACGGCTGAGCCAGTGCGCACATGTGGCCCGCCGCCCGGTCCCGCGCCCGTGACAATGTCGGACTTGGGTCCGACGAACACGAGCCGGGTCTCGCCCGAGGGATTGCGCTGCGCGAGATCCTCGAACTGCTTCCATTCCGCCCGTCCGTCGCCGTTGAAATCGCCGACGGCCACATTGACCCCAATGCCATTGCCCCAGTTGACGCTGGAAACCTGGCCCCTGGCATCGACCTCGACCTTGATTTGCAAAGTAGGCGCATCGTTGACGGGCGTGACGACGACCGACACGTAGCGGGGAGCGCCTTCGCGCACGCTCTGCACGGCCGGAAGCAGCAAGCCGATGAGGGCAGGCGGATTGCCAGCTCCCCCGCCGAGGGTCTTCCGGTTGACGCTGAGTTCGTAGCTACCTTGCCGCAACTGGCCGAGCGACACGACGCCGTTCGAGTCGCTGGTCACTTGGCGCGTACCACCGGGGCCGCGCAAGCCCACGCTGACTCCGGGCAGCGCCCTTGCTTGTGAGTCGGTGAAAGGCGGCGGCCCGCCGGCGGTGCCGCGGGTCGTGGTTTGCGATGCGCTTGGGATCGGCGCTGCGGGCGCGGGCGTTACCGGGGCGGATGCTGTCGGCGCCTTTGGCGCGGGGGCTGCCGGAATCTGGGGAGCCATCGCCGGTGCCATGGGCACCATGGGCGGAGTCGGCGCGACGGTGGGTGGAATGACCGGCGGCGGCGGAGGCGGTGCTACGCGCGGCGGCGGCGCCACGTCCATCCTGGGAGTCATCGCCCCTTGTCCAAATGCTTGTGACGCCCAGCCTCCGAGGCCGGCCAGGAGCATCGCTCCTGCCACGCCCATAATCCGTCGATTCATATTTTGTCTCCCTGAAACCACTAGTGCCTGAGAGGCGAAAGCCCAGGATCAGAACCGCAGGCTGATCCGCGCGCTGCCCGACCACGACGACAGCGCCACGCGTCCGATCGAGTTGTAGCCGCCGTCGATCGAGGCCCAGAGCGAGTCGGTGAGCGGGATCGTGGCGCCGACACCGACGGTGCCGCCGGTCGAGCCGTTGGGCGCACTGCCGGTCGGCACGTAGAAGTCCTGCTCGATGGTGGCCCTGACGTAAGGCTGCCACTTGTCGAGCGGCAGGCTCAGGAAGCCGCCGGCCGAGCCGCGGGTAAGCGCGGTGGTCTGGCCGGGCACCACGACCAGGTTGCTGTCGGTATAGCCGTAGCTGTTGATCGGCGAATAGAGGATCGACACCATCGGCGCCACCACCACCGCGCCCACCTTGTAGTAGCCATTGAGCCCGCCCTGGAAGCTCCACTGGCTGCTGGCGTAGTTGGCGTTGTAGTTGAAGGCAGAATTGTTGAGCGAGTTCGTGCCGCTGCTGTAACCGGCCATCGCCGAGGCGTTCCAGTTCTCGTTGAACTGCCAGCCGGCATAGACGGTGGCGCCGAAGGTCGAGTTGGACGACGAGTAACCGCCGTTCAGCGTGCCGTTCGAGCCCTGCCAGGAGCCGCTGACGCCCAACAGGAACTGCGGATTGATCTGCGCCTGGACGCCGATCTGGGTGCCGTAGTTGGCGATGTTGTAGCCGCCGGTCGCCAGGCTGTTGACGGTGTTGCCGCCGCCGCCCTGGATCCATGCCTGCCAGCCCCACGGGTCGTCGCCTGCCGCCATGCCGCTGTGGGCCGGGCTGAGTTCCGTCGTGGAGCGCGGGCCGGCCAGCTTTGGCCCCAGCAGCGACTGCTGGATCACCGAACTGATGCCCGGCAGGGTGACGTAGGCCGTGTTGTTGCTCTGGACCTGATTGCCGCTGCTGACGACCGTCGATTGCGACGCGGCCGACGGCGACCTCGGCGCGGCGACGGCCGGTCCCCCGGCCCCCTGCGCGAGGACGGGGCCCGCCAGGATGACGCTCGATACGACGGCGGATACGGCAAACAGTCTAATTTTCATTGAACAAGTTCCTATGGTTGCTTCTTCTTGGCGCCGACAAAGAGAATGCGGCCGATGGCTTCGCGGTCGACGCTGGCGGCGGCAATGAGTTTGCCGTCGCGCTTGACGTCCGTCACGGGCGTTCCGTCGCCCCAGTCGACGAGGGCGCCGCGGCCATGCTTGGCTCCATCCTGGGCCCCATCCTTGGCCATGGTGATTCTGACGCGGAGCGTCTGGGCGCTCGTATCGGGTGCGTAGATATGCTCGACAAGGTGGAGCCGGTCCTGCTCAGTCACCCGCGGCGGCCGTCCGCCGGCGTTCAACGCCTCGACGGTGGCACGCGGTTCGACCGGCAGCAGGAGCGCCACCTTGATCGGCGGCTTCGGCGGATCGGTGATGATGCCTGCCGACAGGGTCAGCCTGACCTCGCGGACACCCTCCTTCAGCGAACCGATGTCGAAGGTTCCCTTTTCGCCGATCTCGGGGGGATCAAACTTGGGAGGATCGACCTTGGGAGGATCAACCTGGGGCGGGTCCTCCCTTGGCGGATCATAGATATCGACGATCTCGATGATGGGATCTTCGGGCGGAGGGTCAGTCTCCGGCAGAACCTCCGTCCAGGGATCTTCCATCGGCGGATCCGGATCGGGCGGCGGCACGCACTGCCACCACGGGATGCAGGGGTTCATCTGGATGAACTTCTGGAACTTGGGCACGAAGGAGACCGTGCCGATCGTGTCGACCGGCCCTCGGCCGCCGCCGCCGCCGACATCGATCGGCCATCCCTGGCGGACCACGTTGACCGGCGGCGTGCCGTCGGCCCAGTCGACGATCGCGCCGCTGCCATCCTTGGGAACGGTGATCCTGGTGCGAATGTCCTTGGTCGGATCGACGCGCGAATAGGTATGAACGACCAGGTTGCCGCGTGTTCCGCCGCCCGGCGCGGCGGGAATGACCAGGCTGACCGTCACGCTGGGCGAGCGCTTCTTTCCGCCATCCGGCTGCGCGCGCTGGAGGGCGGCGAACGGAAAGGTGATGTCGCGCACGCCGGGCGCGAGCGGGCCGAACGAGAACTGTCCCTTGTCGTTGGTTTTCACCTCAGTCCGCGTACCGCCGCTGCCGTCCGTCGAGACGATGGCGACGTCGCGCGCCGGCAACAGGCCTCTCGACGTCGAGGCGAGGGCCGTCGACCGATCCACGGAGGGGGCGACGGGCGCGGCCACCGGCGCCGCGCGGCCGGCCGTACCGCCGGCCGTACCGCCGGTCGTCGCGGGCGCGCGGTTCTGAGGCAGCGGTGAATTGTTGTCCGAGCTCTTGGTAGTGCTGCGCGGCGCGACACTTGCCGGCGATCCCGGCTGGGCGCCGGGCGACACCGGCGCCATCACCGGCGGAGGCGGCGGCGGGGGTGGCGGAGGCGCCACGCGAGGTTGGGGCGCCATAGCGCCTCCACCCGGTGACATCGGTCCCTGGGCGTACGCCTGCAGCGAAGACAGCGCGATACTCGCGACTGCAACGGCAAACAGAGCCGTTGCGATGGCCCGTCGACCGCAAGCGGTCGACCGACCAGATTTGATTTGCAACGCTACGCCTCTCCAGCGTGTTCGTTCACGCTCGAGCTATTTCAACCGCTTATTGTTGAAGCCAGCCCCATTCTGTAGTCGGCGCAAAGCCACTACTCTGAAGTGGACTATTGCATGGGGAATAAATGCTCACAATAACTGCAGAGAGTTATTATGGCGGCTCCTCCGCATTGTGACCCTTGGCGCCTGCCTGGACGCACCGACGGGTGTGCTGTTCGGGCAAGGCAGATATGCAATCTAAAAGTTGCAGGTTAAGCAGGGTTTCGGCTATCTTTTTGATACGTTGCCACGACGTGTGTAATGCGCGGGCCGCCCGGTTTACTTGCCCGGAGCGGCCTTTTTCGTGGGCCGGTGGCGTCCCGCTCTCCACGCGGGCGATGCAAGGGGTGTTAGGTCCCAGGACCTGACCGCGAGCCACATGACGCGATTAGAGAGAGCATACCCGCGCAGGAAAACCCTTTTGCATCCTGGCCACCCGACCGCATCTGATGCGGGACGCAACAACCAGTCGACCACCGGAGGTCCGCTCCTGGTGGTTGGCACGAGAGCAGGGAGAAACCCCGCCAAGCCCGAACCCCTCGTCCCGGGCCAAAGGACGATGAACAGCACATCGGCCGTGTCGCCGCCGTCGTTCATGATGTTCACGACTGTCTGACTTGGGGCACAACTCCGCGATTCGGAGGTGTCTCCGAAGCGCCTCGGCACTGTGCCGCGGGATGTTGGCAAGACGTTGAACGGCCAGACAAATTCCGCGGCAGCGGCACACGCTGCGGCACAGCTGGCGATGATTTGCGGCACATTCCGTGTGCCGCTGCCTTCACCGGCCTGTAGCGCCACCCGATGCGAGAAGGGCGTCGATCTCGCTCTCGCTATAACCGGCGTCGGCCAGGATAGCGCGCGTGTGTTCGCCGGTGAGCGGCGCATGCGTTTCGTCCTCGCGGGCGCCGCCCGAGAAGGTGTTGGCGAGCCTGGTGCGCTTGAGGCGCCCTTCGCTCGGATGCTCTTCGGTTTTGAAGAAGCCGACATCGGCGAGATGCGGGTCGGTTAAAAGGTCGTCGATCGAATTGTAGCGGGCGGCGGGCACGTCGGCCTTGTCGAACAGTTCGACCCATTCGTCGGTCGTCTTGTGGGGCAGGCCGTCCTTCTGGACCTCGAAGTAGGCCGCGGCATTCTTGGTGCGCGCCGCGGCGCTGTCGAAGCGCGGGTCGGTTTTCAGCTCCGGCCGGCCGATGGCGTCGAAGAAGGCGAAGGTCTGGGCGTTGGTGTTGGGGCGGACGGTGACATAGCCGTCCTTGGTCGGCAGCGGCCGGTAGTTGGGGCTGAGCAGGCGCCCGTCGCCGGTCGGTCCGGTCGGCGGATCGAAGGTCGCCGCGCCCATGTGCTCGCTGCTGACGAACGAGGCCATGTTCTCCAGCATCGGCACGTCGATCGCCTCGCCCGTGCCGGTCTTCTCGCGCCGGTAGAGGGCGAAGCCGATGCATTGGGCCGCGATGAGGCCGCTGGTGTGGTCGCTCATCACCATCGGCACGAAGCGCGGCTCGCCGGTGGCGCGCGCGATCGTGCCGGCGACGCCGGACAGGCTCTGCACGATCGGATCGTAGGCGGGGCGGTTGTAGTAACGGCCGCCGCGCCCGAAGGCCAGGATCGAGCAGTGGATCAGCCGTGGGTTGAGCTTGGCCAGGCTCGCATGGTCGAGGCCTGCGCGGGCGAGCGCCTCGGGCCGGACGTTGCTCACGAAGACGTCGGCCTTGGCGATCAGCCGGAGGAGGGCGGCATGACCGTCCGGCTTCTTGAGGTCGAGGACGATCGAGCGCTTGTTGCGGTTGAAGTTGATGAACTTGCCCGACATGCCGGGATTGCGGCTGCCCTCGGCCATGGTGCGCAGCAGGTCGCCGCCCGGCGCCTCGACCTTGATGACGTCGGCGCCGTAGTCGGCCAGCGTGCGGGTGCAGATCGGGCCGACCACGACCGTCGTGAGATCGACGACGCGGACGCCGGAAAGAGGACCGCCGCTCAAGACGCGAACTCCAGGTCCATCTCGCCGCACAGCGTGCCGTTCTTGTCGGCCGCCCAGATCCGGAGCTTGCCGTCCTTCTGCGGCTCGCCGCGCACCTCGATCAGGTCGCCCACCCACAGCGGATGGACGAGGCGGGCGGTGAGGCCGGTCAGCGTGCCGGCGCCGTGGCTGAGGGCGGCATTGATCATCAGATGCATGGACAGGCCGCCGTTGGAAACGATGGCCGGATAGCCTTCCTCGCTGCGCGTGTAGTCGCCGTCATAGTGGATGCGGTGGGCGTTCCAGGTGAGGCCGCCATAGCGAAAGTTGAGCGTGTTGGTGAGCTGGGTTGTCTGGCTCCAGGCGTGGTCGGTGCGTGCCTTGGTGGCCACGGTCGCCGTGGTCTTCTGGCCGGGCGGCACGGCGGGACGGTAGATCGCGTCGAACGTGTCGACGGCAATGGTCTTGCCGGCCTGCTCGATCGTGTGGCGCATGGTGAGCACGAAGATGTCGCCGGAGCGGCCGGTCTTGGGAACGATGTCGGCGACCTCGGCCTTCTTGATCGCAGGCTCGCCGGCCTTGAGGAGGCCCATGATCTTGACGCGCCGGCCGGCGCCCATTCGGCGCGGCATCGGGATCGGCGGCAGCACGATGCCCTTGTTGGGATGCCCATCGGGGCCGAGTTCGCCCTGGCGGACCGTCTCGGTGAAGAACACCGTGAACCAGTGCGGCGGCAGTTCGTCGCCACGCTTGATGCTGTCGGGGTCGACGTCGAAGGTCGCGGCCACCCGGCGGACGGCCATCATGCCGATATCGTCCTCGACCGTGCGCACCCGCCCGATCCAGGGGCGCAGTGTCTCCATCGCTTCGTCCATCCAGCCCGTCATGTCCGTTCCCTCAGGTAGGTTTTGCGGGCGCATCCTCCAACAAAAGAAGGGCCCGCGACAGCGGGCCCGTCCAGTATCCGAAAGATCGGAAAAGGTCAGATCGAGTAGTACATCTTGTACTCGATCGGCGCCGGCTGGTGTTCCCAGTTGTAGACCTCTTCCCACTTGAGCTCCATGTAGGCGTCGATCTGGTCGTCGGTGAACACGCCGCCCTTGGTGAGGAAGGTGCGGTCGGCGTCGAGGCAATTCAGCGCCTCGCGGAGCGAGCCGGCGACGGTCGGTACCTTCGACAGTTCCTCCGGCGGCAGGTCGTACAGGTTCTTGTCCATCGGGTCGCCCGGATGGATCTTGTTGTTGATGCCGTCGATGCCGGCCATCAACATCGCCGCGAACGCGAGGTAGGGATTGGCCGACGGATCGGGGAAGCGGACTTCGACGCGCTTGCCCTTCGGCGAGGCCGAGTAGGGGATGCGGCACGAGGCCGAGCGGTTGCGCGACGAATAGGCCAGTAGCACCGGCGCCTCGAAGCCCGGGATCACGCGCTTGTAGGAGTTGGTGCTGGCGTTGGTGAAGGCGTTCAGCGCCTTGGCGTGCTTGATGATGCCGCCGATGTAGTAAAGCGCCGTCTCCGACAGGTCGGCATAGCCCGAACCGGCGAACAGCGGCTTGCCGTCCTTCCAGATCGATTGGTGGGTGTGCATGCCCGAGCCGTTATCGCCGTAGATCGGCTTCGGCATGAAGGTCAGCGTCTTGCCGTAGCTATGGGCGACGTTGTGCAGCGTGTACTTGTACTTCTGCACGTTGTCGGCGGTCTTCACCAGGGTGTCGAAGCGGAAGCCGAGCTCGTTCTGTGCCGGCGCCACTTCGTGGTGATGGATCTCCATAGTGATGCCCATGTCGGTGCAGACCGACATCATCTCGGCGCGCAGGTCGTTGTGCGAATCGACCGGCTGGACCGGGAAGTAGCCGCCCTTGACGCCGGGCCGGTGGGCCATGTTGCCGCCTTCGTACTCGGCGTTGCTGTTCCACGGCGACTCGCTCGAGGTGACGCTGAACGAGCTGCCCTGCATCTCGACCTTGAAGCGCACGTCGTCGAACACGAAGAATTCGAGTTCCGGGCCGAACACGGCGGTGTCGCCGATGCCGGAGGATTTCATGAAAGCTTCGGCGCGCTTGGCGGTCGAACGCGGGCAACGGGCGTAGAGCTGGCCGGTCGAAGGCTCGACGACATCGCAGCTGATGATGAGGGTCGTCTGTGCGGTGAAGGGGTCGAGCACGGCGGTCGAGGGATCCGGCATCAGGATCATGTCGGACTCGTTGATGGCCTTCCAGCCGGCGATCGACGAGCCGTCGAACATCACGCCGTCGACGAACGTACCTTCGTCGGTGGCCGAAGCCATGCGGGCCGTGTGCTGCCACTTGCCGCGGGGATCGGTGAAGCGGAAGTCAACGAACTTGACGTCCTTTTCCTTGATCAACGCGAGAACCTGTTTGGCGTCCATTGTCGTACGTCCCTCTACTGGTGGTTAGGTCATCAGCCCCCAAAAGGCCTGGCTCTCATACGGCGGCGTCACCACGCTCGCCAGTACGAATTCGGATCGCGTCGTCGATGCTCGACACGAAAATCTTGCCGTCGCCGATCCGGCCGGTGTGCGCCGAACTGCGGATGGCCTCGACGGCCTTTTCGACCATCTCGTCCTCGATGATCAGTTCGAGCTTCACCTTGGGCAGAAAGTCGACGACGTATTCTGCGCCGCGGTAGAGTTCGGTGTGTCCCTTCTGGCGTCCGAATCCCTTGGCCTCGAGAACGGTAATGCCTTTCAGTCCGATCTGATTGAGGGCGTCCTTCACCTCGTCGAGTTTGAAGGGCTTGATGATCGCCTCGATCTTCTTCATTTGGTTGAGACACTCCACACACGAACACCGGTGCCACCGGTCGGGGCAGCCCGTATGGAACGTTTTTCTGCATTTTTCATGCCATACTTAACCACAGGCTAGGCGGCGTAATTGAGGATCGTTGATCAAGAAACAAGCTGTTTGCCTAATAATCCGTCAAATAACTGATTAAAATTTAATCCATTGCGGGATATTCGATGAAGTCAGCCAACTCACTGATGTCAGGCTTGGGAACGACCGTTTTCGAGGTGATGTCGGCTCTCGCACGGGAACATCAATCGGTAAATCTCGGACAGGGCTTTCCAGACGACAAAGGACCGGAAGAGGTCCGGGCCGCGGCGGCCGACTATCTGCTGAACGGGCACAATCAATACCCGCCGATGATGGGTATCCCGGAGTTGCGCCAGGCCGTGGCGGACCATGCCAAGCGCTTCCAGGGATTGGAGGTGGATTGGCAAACCGAAGTGCTGGTGACGTCGGGGGCCACCGAGGCGCTGGGCGATTGCCTGCTTGGCCTCGTCGAGCCAGGCGACGAGGTCGTGCTGATCGAGCCGCTCTACGATTCGTATTTGCCGATGGTGCGCCGGGCAGGCGGCATTCCCAAGCTGGTGCGTCTCGAGCCTCCAACGTGGCGGCTGCCGCGTGAGGAGCTGGCGGCGGCCTTCAGCGATCGTACCAAACTCATCCTGTTCAACACGCCCATGAACCCATGTTCGAAAGTATTCGACCGGGAGGAGCTGGATTTCATTGCCGGCCTATGCCTCAAGCACGATGCCTACGCCGTTTGTGACGAGGTCTATGAGCACATCATCTTCGACGACAGACGACATGTGTCGATCATGACCTTGCCGGACATGCGCGCGCGCACTGTCCGCATCGGTTCGGCCGGCAAGAGTTTCAGCCTTACGGGCTGGAAGGTGGGTTACATCACGGCTGCTCCTGATCTCATGAAGACGATCGCGAAAACCCATCAGTTCATGACTTTCACGACCCCGCCGAACCTGCAATGGGGCGCGGCGACGGGCCTGCGCCTGGCCGACGGCTACTATTCGACCCTGGCAGCGGACATGCAGCGCAAACGCGACCGACTGGCGGTCGCTCTGGCCGATATTGGTTTCGATATCCTTCCGGCGCATGGCACCTACTTCGTGACCACCGACTTCAGGCCACTCGGCTTCAATGGGACGGACGACGATTTCTGCCGTCATATTACGGTCGAGGCAGGCGTGACGGCGGTGCCGGTCAGCGCGTTCTATGACGAGCCTCTGCGAGCTCCCCGGCATTTTGCCCGGTTCTGCTTTTGCAAGCACGACGAGACCCTGGACAAAGCGATTGACCGATTGGGTCGTCATTTTCGAAAATGAGCGAGGCGGCACCCCTCGGTGCTTCTCTCGACGAATTTTCTGCAAAAGACGCCAGGAGGGGCGTATAGTATTCTCATGATGAGTGTAGTTTGTGCAAATACCTGTGAGCCGGATGCGACATGGCAGACAGTGTTGACCGGGCCGTCGGCATGACATCGAACGAGGCTGACTTGTCGTTTCGGCAACCTCCCAAACGCGCTCGTATCGATGGCCGTCACTTGCGCAGCGAGCGGACCAAGCAATTGATCATGGAGGCGTTCCTGGCTCTGCTGCGCGAGAGCCCGATCATGCCCACGGCGGCGCAGATCGCCGAGCGAGCGGGCTACTCGGTGCGTTCGATTTTCGAGCGGTTTGCGGATCTCAATGCATTGCGCGTTGCGGCAGTGGACTACCAGCTCGCGCACGCCGCCGCCTTGGCACCGCCTCGCCACGTTGACGGCGACCGACAGACCCGCATCAAATCTCAAGTCGAGACGAGGGCGGGAACCTGCGAGCGCGGTGTCGCCTTGTGGCGGGTGTTCCTCTACTCGGTGGACGACTCGGAAGAACTCCAGATCCGCTTCCGCATCGCACGACAGCGAACCATCGACCGGCTCGAAATCATGTATCGGCCCGAACTTTCGACGCTGGGGGAGGTCGAACGCAAACATCTGCTGATCGCGCTCGAAGCTCTCACGGACATGGAAAGTTGGGCGCGGATGCGGGAATTCTTCGGCCTGTCGCTCGAGGATGCCTGCGCCGTCTGGATTCGAGGCATCGATCGCATGTTGCCACCGACCCCTTCGCCCTGAGACATCGGCGTGGAGCAGCCGTTACAATTCGCAATCAGAACGGAGTCAGTGTAAACTTTACAATACGCTTCTGTATTTGGTTTTTTGCGCCAGCGCGCGAACGGCGGACGAGATCCTGGACGTCTGCCATGCCGCGGCATGACTTGGATTGATTGGACATTGCCCTCCACCGCCACACATAGACCTGATCGCCCCGACGGTCGCCGACTACGCAGCGTGCGGACCAGGCAATTGGTCATCGAGGCATATCTGGCGTTGCTCAGGGAGAATCCGCAGGTACCGACGGCCGCGCAGGTGGCGGAGCGTGCCGGCTATTCGGTGCGTTCGGTCTTCGAGCGGTTTCCCGACCTTCACGCATTACGGCTCGCGGCGACAGACTATGCGCTCGGCCAGGCCAACGCCAACTCGCTGACCAGCGGCTTCGACGGCGACCGACAGACCCGGCTGAGAGCCCACGTTGAACGACGGGCGCGCACGTGCACCGAATGGCTGCCGCTCTGGCGCGCGGTCAATGCCAATAAGGGCGACTCCGAGGAGATCGAGACGCGGATACATTTCGTTCGTACCGCGACGGTCAAGAGAATCGAGCTGATGTACCGACCTGAGCTTTCGGCACTGCCGGAGCGTGAGAGCCGGCAGATCGTTCTCGCCATCGAGGCCATCATCGATTTCGAGAGCTGGGCGCGCATGCGGGAATTTTTCGGCTTGCCGTACGAGGAAGCCTGCGCGGTCTGGATCGAGGCCATCGATCGTCTTCTGCCCCCCACGCCGGCAGATTCTTGACGCTCCGGCCGGCGGAGCGTAGGAAGGCGCGCTTCGTTGGGGGCGATCCACGATGGCGGCCGTAGCTCAGTTGGTTAGAGCGCCAGATTGTGATTCTGGATGTCGCCGGTTCAATTCCGGTCGGCCGCCCCAATCGCCCATGCAACATGAACGCTAGAGCGCCGTCGCGGGATCTGGCGCCTTCCGACAACCTGGCTCTTCTGAGTTGCGCCGAAATGGCGAGGGCCGATGCGATCGCCATAGCCGGCGGCATACCCGGGATCGACCTCATGGAGGCGGCTGGCCGAGCCGTGGCAGGGGCTGTCCTGGAACGTCATCTGCCGCGACCGGTCCTCATTCTATGCGGGCCCGGCAACAACGGCGGCGACGGTTTCGTGGCCGCGCGTCATCTCCATGCCGCCGGTTGGCCGGTTCGTGTGGCCCTGCTGGGTGAGCGTGCGACTCTCCGCGGCGACGCCGCCTGGGCCTCGCAAGGCTGGAAAGGGCCGGTAGAGGCGCCGAGCCTGAGCCTGCTCGACGGCCATCCGCTGATTGTCGACGCTCTGTTCGGCGCCGGCCTTGGCAGGCCGATCGACGGCATCGCGGGAGAGTTGATCGACCGCATGAACGCCGAAAATCTGCATGTGATTGCAGTCGACGTGCCGAGCGGTCTGCATGGCGACAGCGGCGAAGTCATGGGGCGCACGCCGATCGCCGAATGCACCGTCACATTCTTTCGCGCCAAGCCTGGGCACTACTCGATTGAAGGGCTTCGGTGCTGTGGCGTGCTCAAAGTGGCAGACATCGGAATTGAAGGGTCCGTGCTGGAAGTGATTGCGCCGCAGCTTTGGCTGAATGGGCCGGGGCTGTGGCAGGAGCATTTTCGTCATGAGGACCTTGGGGCGCATAAATACACTCGTGGCCATCTGACGGTCCTGGGTGGAGCTCTGGCCACGGGCGCGGCGAGGCTCGCGTCCCTGGCGGGACGTCGGGCCGGGGCAGGGCTGGTGACTATCGCGACACCGCACTCGGCGATGGCGGTCTACCAGGCCGCCGAACCGGGCAATCTGATCGCGGGCATCGAGGACGCCGGTGATTTTGCGCATCTGCTGGCCGACGAGCGGCGGAACGCAATCCTTGTTGGCCCAGGCTCCGGGCTCAATGAAAGAACCCGAGGCGCGGTTGCTGCAGCATTGGCCACGGGGAGGGCAGTCATACTCGACGCCGATGCGATTACCGTCTTCGCTGCAAATCCGGCAAACCTGTTCGAAATGATCCGCGGTCCCGTCCTGATGACACCGCATGAAGGTGAGTTTCGTCGGCTCTTTCCCGACCTGTCCGCGGTTCCCGGCAAGGTCGAGCGGGTGCGCCGGGCAGCCCGGCGGAGCGGGGCAACCATCCTGTTGAAGGGGCCGGACACCGTGGTCGCTGCGCCGGACGGACGGGCGATAATCAACATCCATGCGCCGGCGACGCTGGCGACGGCGGGCTCGGGCGATGTCCTGGCGGGGATCGCAGGCGGCCTGCTCGCACAGGGCCTGTCGCCGCTGGCAGCCGGTGCGGCTGCCGCCTGGCTCCACGGCGATTGCGCGTTCCGCTTCGAGCGGCCGGGGCTGATTGCCGAGGATCTGATCGGCCGAATTCCGGACGCGCTTGCAGCAGTGAGTCGAGGCGAATTGGCCAGCCAAAAGGACCGCTGAATTGACCGCTTGCCGGGCGCGGGCTAAGAGGCCCGCGATTCGCCCTCGTGGCACGCCTCGATGGCGCGAGCAGATGTCGGGCGGGCGTGGTGGAATTGGTAGACACGCGAGATTTAGGTTCTCGTGCCGCAAGGCGTGGGGGTTCAAGTCCCTTCGCCCGCACCAGACGGAAGTGGAAGAGAGAAAATGCAAGTGACGGAACTTTCGGCCGAAGGGCTGAAGCGGCAATTCAAGATCGTGGTGCCCGCGGGCGATCTGTCGGCGAAGGTCGACGAACGTCTGGCGGAACTCGCCCAGACGGCGACGCTGCCGGGCTTTCGCCCGGGCAAGGTGCCGGTTGGCCTGCTGAAGAAGCAGTATGGGCAGGCCCTCTATGGCGAGGCTCTGGAAGCAGCGGTCAACGCCAGCACTGCGAAGGCCATCGAGGACCGCGGACTGAAGCCTGCGCTGCAGCCTCGCGTCGACCTCAAGCAACTCGAGGAAGGCAAGGACGTCGAGTTCGAGGTTGCGATCGAGGTGCTGCCTGAGATCGGCAAGGTTGATTTTTCCGGCGTCGAACTCGAACGGCTGAAGGCCACCGTTCCGGACAAGGATGTCGACGAGGCGGTTGAGCGGATCGCCAAGGCGAACCGCGAGCAGAAGCCGGTCGATCCGCCGCGTCCGGCTCAGAAGGGCGATTCCGTCAAGCTCGACTTCGTGGGTTCGGTCGACGGCAAGGAATTTCCCGGCGGTGCGGCCACCGACTACTCGCTTGAAATCGGCTCCGGCTCGTTCATTCCGGGCTTCGAAGACCAGCTCACCGGTGCCGAAGTCGGCAAGACGGTCGACGTCAAGGTGACGTTCCCGGCCGACTACGGCGCGCCCGAGCTCGCCGGCAAGGATGCGATCTTCAAGTGCACGATCAAGGAGATCCACGAGTTCGTCGAAAAGCCCGCCGACGACGAGTTGGCGAAGAAGAACAACTTCGAAAATCTCGAGGCGATGCGCAAGGCGGTGGCCGAGCGGATTGGGCAGGACTACAGCCAGATTTCGCGTTCGATGATCAAGCGGAACCTGCTCGACAAGCTCGCCGACCTGCACAAGTTCCCGGTCCCCGAGGGACTGGTCGAAGGCGAGTTCAACGCGATCTGGCAGCGCATCGAAGAGGCCAAGAAGAACGGCCAGAAGCCCGAAGACGACGAAGAGAAGATGCGCAAGGAGTACCGTGAGATCGCCGAGCGGCGCGTTCGCCTCGGCCTGTTGCTGGCCGATGTCGGCCGGTCCAACAGTATCGATGTCACGCCAGAGGAACTCAACCAGGCGGTGATGCGCGAAGCCATGCGGTATCCCGGCCAGGAGCGTCAGGTCCTCGAATTCTATGGCAAGAACGCCGAGCTGAAGGACCAGCTTCGCGCACCGATCTTCGAAGAGAAGACGGTCGACTTCATCCTCGAATTGGCCAAGGTCTCGGAGAAGTCGGTTACCCCCGAGGAACTACTCAAGGCGGCTCGCGAGGCAGAAGAAGAGAAGCCGGCGGAAGCAGCGGCCAATTGATCTGGAGCGGCGGCCTTGAACAAGGCCGCCCTCGCTGCCACTTTTAGAACGACAGTCACCAAGGGGGCTACGCGATGAGTCGCGACCGCGATCCGCTGGAAGTTTACAATAACTACTACGTGCCGATGGTCGTCGAGCAGTCGGCGCGTGGCGAGCGCGGCTACGACATCTGGTCGAGGCTGCTCAAGGAACGCATCGTCTTCTTGAACGGACCAGTCGAAGATCACGTGGCGGGGGTGATTTGCGCCCAGTTGCTCTATCTCGAGTCCGAGAACCCGGCCAAGGACATCTCGTTCTATATCAACTCGCCAGGCGGCGTGGTGACCTCGGGAATGGCGATCTACGACACCATGCGGTACATCAGGCCGCACATCTCGACCCTGGTCTACGGTCAGGCCGCCTCAATGGGCTCGCTGCTGCTGACGGCCGGCGAGAAGGGCAAGCGCTACGCCCTGCCGAACGCCCGAATCATGATCCATCAGCCTTCCGGCGGCGCCCAGGGGCAGGCCACGGATATCGAGATTCATGCCCGGGAGATCCTGGCGACGCGTTCGCGGCTGAACCAGATGTATGTCGAGCATACGGGCAAGACGATCGAGGTCATCGAGCACGCCATGGAACGCGATAAGTTCTTTGCGCCGCAGGAAGCCAAGGACTTCGGCCTGATCGACGATGTGCTGCAAAAGCGGCCCACTCCGACGATCCAGGCGGCTGCTTCCTAGGGCTGCCCGCGACCAATTGTTTCCAACTTGGCTGCCGATACACCATATTTTGATGTTGTAGCCATCCCAAGGTCGCGTTTAACATAGTCTTGTGTGCGGGCTCGCAGTCGGCGGGCCCCCCAAGCGGAGGTGCGTTAACGACATGCCAGCCGCCAAATCCGGGGGCGATTCCCGCAATACCCTCTATTGCAGCTTCTGCGGCAAGAGCCAGCACGAGGTCCGAAAGCTCATTGCCGGGCCGACCGTGTTCATCTGCGACGAGTGCGTCGAACTCTGCATGGACATCATCCGTGAAGAGAACAAGACGACTTTGGTCAAGTCCAAGGACGGCGTTCCGTCTCCCAAGGAGATCCGCCAGATCCTCGATGACTACGTCATCGGCCAGGATCAGGCCAAGCGCATCCTGGCGGTTGCGGTGCACAACCACTACAAGCGCCTGAGCCACGGGGGCAAGGCGAACGACGTCGAAATCGCCAAGTCGAACATCATGCTGATCGGCCCGACAGGTTGCGGCAAGACCCTGCTCGCACAGACCTTGGCCCGCATGCTCGATGTGCCGTTCACCATGGCTGACGCGACGACGCTTACCGAAGCGGGCTACGTCGGCGAGGACGTCGAGAACATCATCCTGAAGTTGCTGCAGGCCGCCGACTACAATGTCGAACGGGCGCAGCGTGGCATCGTCTATATCGACGAAGTCGACAAGATCAGCCGCAAGTCGGACAACCCCTCGATCACCCGCGACGTCTCGGGCGAGGGCGTGCAGCAGGCGCTGCTCAAGATCATGGAAGGCACCGTGGCCTCCGTGCCGCCGCAGGGCGGGCGCAAGCATCCTCAGCAGGAGTTCCTGCAGGTCGACACGACGAACATCCTGTTCATCTGCGGCGGCGCCTTCTCCGGCCTCGAGAAGATCATCTCGATGCGGCGCCAGGGCACGTCGATCGGCTTCGGCGCCGAAGTGCGCGGTCCCGAGGATCGCCGCACGGGCCAGATCCTGCGTGACCTCGAGCCGGAAGATCTGCTGAAGTACGGCCTGATCCCCGAGTTCGTCGGGCGACTGCCCGTCGTCGCGACCTTGGAAGACCTCGACGAGGCCGCCCTCATTGAGATCCTGACCCGACCGAAGAACGCGCTTCTGAAGCAGTATCAGCGCCTGTTCGACATGGAGAGCGTCAAGCTCAAGTTCACCGACGACGCGCTGCGTGCCGTCTCGCAGAAGGCAATTTTGCGCAAGACCGGCGCGCGTGGTCTGCGCTCGATCATGGAGACGGTGCTTCTGGACACCATGTACGATCTGCCGTCGCTCGACGGGGTCGAGGAAGTCGTGATCAACCGCGAAGTAATCGAAGGGCGGGCTCAACCGCTCTATGTGCACGGTGAGCGCAAAGAGGGCATCGCCGCCGCGCCGGCCTGAGTTTTGCTGCGTCGGCGATGCCTGTCGCCGACGATCCCCGACGGGGCTTGAACAACCCCCTGTTCAAGCCAATCTTTGCTGATGAGTGCGCGTCATTTTGTGCCGTGGATCGCCCATACCGGGGATCGCGGCCGAGGGGCGAGTAGCTCTAACAGCGTACGTTGTGAGGCATCATGAACGCCCCCATTCAAGGAACTGTCTACCCGGTCCTGCCGTTGCGCGACATTGTCGTGTTTCCCGGCATGATCGTTCCGCTCTTCGTCGGCCGCGAGAAGAGCGTCAAGGCTCTCGAAGAGGTGATGAAGGACGACAAGCAGATCCTGCTGATCGCCCAGAAGAATGCCAGCCAGGACGATCCGGGTCCGGACGACATCTACACCATCGGCACGCTCGGCACGGTTCTCCAGCTCCTCAAGCTGCCCGACGACACGGTCAAGGTGCTGGTCGAGGGCGGGCGGCGCGTGCGCGTCACCGGCTATAACGATCGTGCCGACTTTTTCGAGGCACGTGCCGTCGAGATGGAAGAGGTGGCGGCCGAGTCGGCCGAGCTCCAGGCGGCTGCGCGGACTGTGGTCTCGGAGTTCGAGAACTACGTGAAGCTGAACAAGAAGGTGCCGCCGGAAGTCGTCGTCTCGATCAACAAGATCGAGGAGCCGGGCAAGCTTGCCGACACGATCTCGGCGCATCTGGCGCTCAAGGTTGCGGAGAAGCAGCAACTGCTGGAACTCGATTCGGTCTCCAAGCGGCTGGAGCGCATCCTCGGTCTGATGGAAGGCGAGATCGGCGTCCTGCAGGTCGAGAAGAAGATCCGCAATCGCGTGAAGCGCCAGATGGAGAAGACGCAACGCGAGTACTATCTCAACGAGCAGATGAAGGCGATCCAGAAGGAGCTTGGCGAGACCGAGGACGGTCGCGACGAGGTCTCCGAACTGGAGAAGCGCATCCGCAAGACGCGCCTGTCCAAGGAAGCGCGCGAAAAGGCCAATGCCGAGCTGAAGAAGCTCCGGACCATGAGCCCTATGTCGGCCGAAGCGACGGTGGTGCGCAACTACCTCGACTGGCTGCTGTCGATTCCGTGGCGCAAGCCGACCAAGATCATCAAGGACCTGAAGTACGCCGAGGAGATTCTCAACGCCGATCATCACGGCCTCGAGAAGGTGAAGGAGCGCATCCTCGAATATCTCGCGGTCCAGCAGCGCGTCGACAAGATGAAGGGCCCGATCCTCTGCCTGGTCGGCCCACCGGGCGTCGGCAAGACCTCACTCGGCAAGTCGATCGCCAAGGCGACGGGACGCAATTTCGTGCGCATGTCGTTGGGCGGCGTGCGCGACGAGGCCGAGATCCGCGGCCATCGCCGGACCTACATCGGCTCGCTGCCGGGCAAGGTCATCCAGTCGATGAAGAAGGCGAAGTCTTCGAACCCGCTCTTCCTGCTCGACGAGATCGACAAGCTCGGCGCGGATTTCCGCGGCGATCCGTCGTCGGCGCTGCTCGAGGTCCTGGATCCGGAACAGAACAGCTCGTTCAACGACCACTATCTCGAGGTCGACTACGACCTGTCGAACGTGATGTTCATCACCACGGCGAACTCGCTGCGCATGGCGCAGCCGCTGATGGACCGTATGGAGATCATCCGGCTGGCCGGGTACACCGAGGATGAAAAGGTGGCGATCGCGCGCAAGCACCTGATCGCCAAGCAGGTCGAGGCCAACGGCCTGAAGGAAGGCGAACTCGATATACATGACGACGCCGTGCGCGATCTCGTGCGCTACTACACGCGCGAGGCCGGCGTTCGCAATCTGGAGCGCGAGATCGCCAACCTGGCCCGCAAGGCGGTGAAGGAAATCCTCATGAAGGGGACTTCCAAGGTGAAG